>NZ_JBEZUP010000004.1:70239-423830 GCF_040636485.1 Streptomyces sp. NPDC038707 | reverse complement strand
TCCTTACGGATCGCCATCAGACCGGGCATCTCATGCTCGGCGAGAGTGATCTCCTTGCGACCGAACTCGGCCAGCGAAAGATCGGCGACCTTGAAGTCCTGTCGGTTCTCGACAGTCGTCATTACGAGCTGCTCCTCGGGGTTGGGTCGAGGTGGGTACGGCTGGTCTGCGCGGCGGCGGACACAGGGGTGCCCGGGAAGAGGCACAGGCATGCCCACGTACGCGCAGCGCAGTCCGTCGGAGGCCCTCTCTCCCTCGGTCGGCCCGTACGGGGCCGCCCGACCGCCATCAGCAGCGACGTCTGGCTCCGTCCCAAGCTACACCGGAGGACCCTGTCGTCCCCAGTCCGCCTTCGGATTCCTCGCGTCTTCCTCAGGTCGTCCTCGAGGGGTTCCGGTGGGGTGGTGGGGGTGCGTTCGGCGGCGCGGAAACCGCGGGGGCGGCGCGCAGGGCCGGAGTGACCTGGGGTTACGCGTCGTCGAGGGCGGGGCGGGGTGAGGTGGTCGCGATGGCGGGAGGAGCCGCCCGGGTTGCCGGCAGTGTGACCGGGGTCGCCGGTGCGGCGGAGCCGGTGGCGACCGCACCGCGGCGTGAGGAGCAGAGGAGCGAAGGAGCCCCGGGCTCGGTGGGAGACGACTTTCGCGCGGTCGGCGGAGGGGCTCGGACCGGGATCGCTGGGCGGTACGAAGGCCGCTGATCTTCATGAACGCCGTACCGGAGGCCGGACGGGTGGCCGGTGCTCGGCGAGGCGGGTGAGGCGACGCGCGCGGGGTGCCCTGGCCCGTGCTCGCTGCGGTGCGGACATGCGTACGGCGGCCGTCGTACCCGGCGGGGTGCGGCGGCCGCCGTCCTCGGGCTCAGTGGCCGGCGGCGTGCGGGTTCGGGCCGCCGGGGGTGGCGCTCGGGTCCGGGCCTTTGGCGGCCTCGGCCTCGCTGTAGATGTCCGGTTCGAGGTAGATGACGCGGGCTATGGGGACGGCGGCGCGGATGCGGGCCTCGGCGGCGTCGATGGCGGTCGCGATCTCGGTGGCCGTGTCGTCGTGCTGGACGGCGATCTTCGCGGCGATCAGCAGTTCCTCGGGGCCGAGGTGCAGCGTGCGCATGTGGATGATGCGGGTGACTGTGTCGCCGTCGACGATCGCGGCCTCGATCTTCTTGACGTCCTCGACGCCCGCGGCCTCGCCGAGCAGCAGCGACTTGGTCTCGGCGGCCAGGACCAGGGCGATCAGGACGAGCAGGATGCCGATGCACAGGGTGCCGATGCCGTCCCAGACGCCGTCGCCGGTGAGCAGGGACAGGCCGACGCCGCCGAGGGCGAGGACCAGACCGATGAGCGCGCCGAAGTCCTCCAGCAGGACGACGGGCAGCTCGGGTGCCTTGGCGCGGCGGATGAACTCCTTCCAGGAGAGCTTGCCGCGCAGTTCGTTGGACTCCTTGATGGCCGTGCGGAAGGAGAAGCCCTCGGCGAGGATCGCGAAGACGAGGACCCCGACCGGCCAGTACCAGTGCTCCAGGTCGTGCGGGTGGCGGATCTTCTCGTAGCCCTCGTAGACGGCGAACATGCCGCCGATGGAGAACAGCACGATCGAGACCAGGAAGGCGTAGATGAACCGCTCGCGGCCGTAGCCGAAGGGGTGCTGGGGGGTGGCTTGGCGTTGTGCCTTCTTGCCGCCGACGAGCAGCAGGAACTGGTTGCCGGAGTCGGCGAGCGAGTGCACGCCCTCGGCGAGCATCGAGGAGGAGCCGCTGAACGCGAACGCCACGAACTTCGATGCCGCGATCGCCAGATTGGCGCCGAGTGCCGCCACGATCGCCTTGCTACCGCCTGACGCGCTCATGTGTCCGCGTTGTCCCTTCGCCTGTGTCCGCCTCGTACGTACGTCCGGACGGGTGCCCGGCTTTGCCCGGCCTTTGCCGGTGGGTCATTCTTGCAGCCCTGCCGGACACCGGCGCGTCAGGTATCCACAGCCCCGGTCATATGATCGACCGCTTGTCCACAGCCCTGGTCAGACCACCACGGTGGCGCGGAAGATGGTGCCCGCGCCGGAGATCTCCGCCTTCTCGCCGGCCGGGACGAAGACCGACTGCCCGGGGCCCAGCTCGTGTTCGCCCGCCCGGACGGTGCCGGCCGTGCAGAGCAGGATCTGCGGGGTGTCGCGGGTGAGGTCGCGGGCGGTGCCGTCCTCGGGCAGGACGTAGCGGGAGAGCCGGAACTCGTCGGTGGGCGTCTCGTAGACCTCTTCGCCCTCCGGGGAGGCCTCCGGGCGCAGCACGCCCGGGTCGCTCGGTTCGAAGCGGACGATCCGCAGCAGTTCGGGGACATCGATGTGCTTGGGGGTGAGACCGCAGCGCAGGACGTTGTCGGAGTTGGCCATGATCTCCACGCCGAGACCGTTGAGGTAGGCGTGCGGGATGCCGGCGCCGAGGTACAGGGCCTCGCCCGGTTGCAGCCGGACGTGGTTGAGGAGCATGGCCGCGATCACGCCGGGGTCGCCCGGGTAGTGGTGGGCGATGTCGGCGTAGGGGGCGTAGGCACCGCCGAGGCGGACGCAGGCGGCGGTGGCCTCGGCGACCGTGTGGGCCATCTCCCGCGGGTCGGCGGTGAGGACGGCGGTGAGGACCTCGCGCAGGGCCGCGTCCTCGGGGCGGGCGCGCAGCAGGTCGGCGTACGGCTTGAGGGAGCCGACGCCGAGCCCGTCGAGCAGACCGGCCGCCTGGAGGGGGGCACGGAAGCCGCACAGGCCGTCGAACTCGGTGAGCGCGCAGATCAGTTCGGGCTTGTGGTTGGCGTCCTTGTAGTTGCGGTGCGGCGCGTCGACGGGGACGCCGCGCCGCTCCTCGTCGGCGTACCCGGCCCTGGCCTGCTCCAGGTCCGGGTGGACCTGGAGGGACAGGGGCGCGCCGGCGGCGAGGAGCTTGAGCAGGAACGGCAGCCGGGGGCCGAACCGGGCGACCGCGCGGGCGCCCAGTTCGCGCTCCGGGCCGGCCTCGATGACCTCGACGAGAGTGCCGCGCGGGGTGCGCGAGGGGGCGCCCGGGTGGGCTCCCATCCACATCTCGGCCTGGGGTTCGCCGGTCGGCTCGACGCCCAGGAGCTGCGGGATGGCGGTGGGGGAACCCCAGGCGTAGGGGCGGATGGTGTTGTCGAGGCGGTCCATGTGTCTTCTCTGTCTCCGTACGTGCGCTGCTCGGCCGGCGCTGTCGCTTCCGCTCCCGGCGCCGACGGGACTGCCCGGGCCGCCGACGGGAGTGCTGGGACCGGCGGCGGGCGCGGACGGTGGGCCAGGGGTCAGATCAGGCTCCCGAAGCGAGCGCCAGGTAAACGGCGGCGAAATCCGTGACGGCGATCAGTTCCGCGAGGGTCTCGAGTTCGCCGCCCTCCTCGGGTTCGAGTTCGCTGATCGGCGTGTCGTGACTGAGGGCCACGTCGCGGGCGGCCGGGGCGGCGGTGAGGCCGCCGATCGGGCGGTCGCGCAGCAGCACCACGCGGGCGCGCAGCGCGGGCGGCTCCTCGACGCGGTCCCGGAAGAAGTCCTCCGGGTCGGCGCTGGCGGCGAGCGGCCCGGCCAGCAGGGCGCTGTGCGCGGCGAGCGCCTCGGGCAGCTCGGCGACCAGGGCCGGGCGGCCGGCGAGTTCGGCGAGGGCGGCGGCGAACCGGCGGCCCGCCGGACCGGCCGAGGTGCCCTCCGTCCACACCACGGGCAGCGCGTCGGCCAGCTCGGCGGCGAGGGTCTTGGCCGGGTTGCTGTAGGTCGCGATGGCGGGGCCGCAGCGCTCCGCGATGTGGTCGAGGCGGTCGGCGACCTTCTCCAGGGCCTCCCGCGGGGCGTCGAGCAGGCCGACCCGGTCCAGGAGCGCCAGCAGCGGGGTCAGCAGCGCCCAGAGCACCCCGGGGGAGGACGCGGCGAGCGGTTCCTCCTGGTCGTAGGGTGCCGTCGCCATCGGCAGGAACAGGCCGTGCGCCCCGGCGACCGCCTCGGCGAGCGGGGTGCCGGGCGGGGCCACGCCGACGACGGAGCAGCCGCGGCGGTAGGCCTGCTCGGCGAGGAGGGACAGGCTCGGTTCGGTGCCGTCCGGGGTGGCGATCAGCAGCAGGTCCACGGAGCCGGCCCAGCCCGGCAGTTCCCAGCGCAGGGCACCCGCGGCCGGGGCGACGCCGGCCGGGGCGAGCCGCACGACGGGGCTGCCCGGGCCGGCCAGCGTGCCGAGGAGGTCGGCGGTGTGGGTGGCGGCGGCGCCGGGGCCGGCGATCAGGACCGCGCGGGGGCGGCCGTCGGGCTGGAGACCGCCGACGCCTGCCTCGGCGGTGTTCCGGGCGGCGGTGCGGACGCGGGCGCCGGCTTCCGCCGCCCCGCGCAGCAGACCTCGGTGGTCGGCCTGGGCGAGGCCCTCCGGGGTGTCGAGCAGCGTTTCGTCCAGCATGGGCGGCAGCCTCCGGTCGCCGGGGATCCTGTGGTGCTACGGGCTGACGGGCCTGGTCACGCGGGATGTGGGGACCGGACGGCGCCGGTCCTCCCGCCCGCGGTGACGGGACGGGTCAGGCGGGGCGGCGGGCCTCGTCGACCAGCAGCACCGGGATGCCGTCGCGCACCGGGTAGGCGAGGCCGCAGTCCGGGCCGGTGCAGATCAGCTCGGTGTCCTGCTCCTTCAGGGGGGCGTGGCAGGCCGGGCAGGCGAGGATCTCCAGGAGGCCGGCTTCGAGCGCCATGGGGTGTCCCTTCGGGGGGCGGATGGTGTCTGTGGACATGCCCGGTCAGCGTACCGCCGTTGGCCGGGCCGCTCAGCCCCTGATGATCGCCAGGGCCTCGTCGCGGATCTTGGCCATCGTCGCCTCGTCCTTCGCCTCGGCGTTCAGCCGGAGCAGCGGTTCGGTGTTGGACGGGCGGACGTTGAACCACCAGTCGGCGGCGGCCACCGTGAGGCCGTCGAGGTCGTCGAGGGTGACGTCGGCGCGGCCCTCGTAGGCGGCGCGGATCGCGGCGAGGCGGGCGGTCTGGTCGGCGACCGTGGAGTTGATCTCGCCGGAGCCGCGGTAGCGGTCGTACTGCGCGACCAGGGCGGACAGCGGGCCGTCCTGGCCGCCGAGCGCGGCGAGGACGTGCAGGGCGGCCAGCATGCCGGTGTCGGCGTTCCAGAAGTCCTTGAAGTAGTAGTGCGCCGAGTGCTCGCCGCCGAAGATGGCGCCGGTGCGGGCCATCTCGGCCTTGATGAAGGAGTGGCCGACCCGGGTGCGGACCGGGGTGCCGCCGTGCTGCCGCACAACCTCGGGGACCGTGCGGGAGGTGATCAGGTTGTGGATGACCGTGCCCTTGCCGCCGTTGCGGGCCAGCTCGCGGGCGGCGACCAGCGCGGTGATCGCGGACGGGGAGACGGGGTCGCCGTTCTCGTCGACGACGAAGCAGCGGTCGGCGTCGCCGTCGAAGGCGATGCCGAGGTCGGCGCCCTCCGCCGGGACCCGCTTCTGCAGGTCCACGAGGTTGGCCGGGTCGAGCGGGTTGGCCTCGTGGTTCGGGAAGGTGCCGTCCAGCTCGAAGTACATCGGGACGAGGGTGAGCGGCAGGCCGGCGAAGACCGAGGGGACCGTGTGGCCGCCCATGCCGTTGCCGGCGTCGACCACGACCTTCAGGGGGCGGATCGCGGACAGGTCGACCAGGGAGCGCAGGTGCGCCGCGTAGTCCTCCAGCGTCTCGCTCGTGGAGAGGGTGCCCCGCCGGGCCGCGGGTGCCGGGGCGCCCTCGGCGAGCCAGCGTCCGGCCAGGTCCCGGATCTCGGTGAGGCCGGTGTCCTGGCCCACGGGTGCGGCGCCCGCGCGGCACATCTTGATGCCGTTGTACCGGGCCGGGTTGTGGGAGGCCGTGAACATCGCGCCCGGGAGGCCGAGCGCGCCCGAGGCGTAGTACAGCTGGTCGGTGGAGCACAGGCCGATCTCCACGACGTCCACGCCGCGGTCGGCCGCGCCGAGTGCGAAGGCGCGGGAGAGGCCGGGGGACGAGGGGCGCATGTCGTGGCCGACGACGATGGCGGCCGCCGCCGTCACGTCCGCGAAGGCGGCGCCGAAGAGTCTGGCCAGGGCCTCGTCCCACTGGTCCGGGACCACTCCGCGTACGTCGTACGCCTTCACGATCTGTGACAGATCAGCAGTCACGGCCATCCTCCTGAAAGTGCTGTGGATGCCCAAAACTACCCGTCGGGCGGTGGGGGAAGGGGTGCGGACACCGGGGGAGGTCCGGGAACGTGGCCCGGCGGGGTCAGTTGTCCGGGGAGCGCAGGACCCTGAGGTGGCCGCGGCGGGCGACCTCCATGGGGTCCGCGGCACGGGCTCCGCCGCCGCCGGCCTCGGCCGCGCGTTCCTGGGGGCGGGCCGCCTCGCGCACGGCGTTGGCCAGTGCTTCCAGGTCGTCTCCGCTGGGCCGCGCGGGCGCGGAGCCGTCGAGGAGCCGTACGACCTCCCAGCCGCGCGGGGCGGTGAGGCGCTCGGAGTGTTCGGCGCACAGGTCGTAGCAGTGGGGTTCGGCGTAGGTGGCGAGCGGGCCGAGGACCGCGGTCGAGTCGGCGTAGACGTACGTCAGCGTCGCGACGGCGGGTCGGCCGCAGGCGGTGCGCGAACAGCGACGTACAGGGCTCACGATGTTGGACGGTACCGCACTCTTGAGCGGGCCGCGACGACTCTCCACCAGGTCACTCCCCCGTGTCGGGCTGTGAAACGCCCCACACACCCTTTCGGGGGGACCCTGCTGACCTGCGTGGACGGGATGAGGGCGGAGGCCGGCCGGGAGCGGCCCCGGTCAGGAGTCGCCACAAACACCGTCAATTGCCTTGAGTCCGGTGGTCTTGGAAAGTTACGGAAACGAGCCGGACGTTGGCTGGAATGGTCATCCTGCGACAGGGGAGGCGGGGGCCGGTTGCCGCGTGGAGCCGGACGGGCGGAGGGCACGGGGACTACGCTTCACCGGTGATGGACAACCGTGTACCGCCCCGTGCCAGCGGCCCCGGGCCCCGTCGCCGTGATCGTCACGGGCGGGGCATGCGGGGGCCGATCGCGCCGCCGCAGGTGCCGTTGGCCGCCAGCCGCGCCGACGTGTTCGCGGACCTGGTGCAGGACTCCGTGGACCGTCTCGAGCGGCGGTGGCCGCAACTGGCCGACATCGATTTCCTGGTGCTGGAGGTGCCCCGGCTGGACGGGCGGGGCGACGGACCGGTGTGGGAGGACGAGGCCGTGCCGCTCGGCGGGGTCGTGCCGGCGCGGGACGGGCGGCGGGCGCGGGTGGTCGTGTACCGGCGGCCGGTGGAGATCCGGACCAAGGGGCGGGACGAGCGGGCCGCGCTGGTGCACGAGGTGGTCGTGGAGCAGGTGGCGGAGTTGCTGGGGCTGACGCCGGAGACGGTGGATCCCCGGTACGGGGAGGACTAGACGGTACGGAGGCGCCCGGTGCCCGTCCGTGCCGTCCCCGCCGCTTCCGGGGCCGCCGCTACTTCTGCACTATCGAGAGGTCTTCCTCCGTCTGCGGCACCGAGACCAGGCCGTGGTCGGTGGGCAGGGTCTGGACGGTGAAGGCGGTGCCGGCGCCGGTGAGGGTGCGGGAGGCGTGGACGGGGCCGCCGGAGACGGGTTCGACGGTGAGGGCGTAGGTGCCCTTCAGGCCCGTAGGAACGGGGGCGTCGACGTCCTGTGTGGTGCCGGACTTGATCGTGTACGTCTTGGTCGCCGGGGTGCCGCCCTCGCTGCCCGCCGAGGCGGTGACCTTGACCGTGGCCGTGCCCCCGGGCGCCGTCAGGGCGAGCGTCGTGTCCTTGGCGCCGTTGCCGGCCGCGGTCGCGCGCGTGCCGACGGCGGCGGTGGCCGGGATGAACGCCGTCTCCCGCTTGTCGCCCTTGCCCCGCTCCACCTGGAGGGCCGCGACGACGGGGACCGCCTGGTCGGCCGGGGTGAGGACCAGCGAGCCGGGCTCGCCGCGGGTGACGTCGCCGAGGCCGACCGACGCCGTCATGCCGGCCTTGACGTGGACGGTCTCGTTCCCGGCCGGGGTGATCAGGCCGTCGGGCGAGGCCAGGCGGATCTTCAGGTCGGCGTCGTCGTCGCCGGGGGTGAAGGCGATCAGCCGGACGTCGGTGGCGTCCTTCGGGATGCCGGGAAGGACCAGGCTGCCGGCCGGTTCGGCGGCGGGGGCCAGCCAGTCGCCGCCCGCCTTGTCGTCGAGGGCCTGCACGGCCGCGCCGACCCGGCCGCCGCGCACGCTGACGTGCACGGTCAGGCCGGCCTGCCGTTCCTCGGTGAGCGTGGGGAGCAGGATCGCGTCGCTCGTCCCCGGGTCGACGGTGAGGTTCTCGCCCAGCGGGGCCTTGATCGCGCCGTCCTTGCCGTACAGCTCGATGTCGACGACGGCGGCGGAGTCGTCGGGGTTGGTCAGGTGGACGTAGTCGGTGCGGCCGGCGGCCGTGCTCGCGCCCGGGAACCAGAAGTCGGTGTCCGCGCCGGCGCAGGCAACGCCGAGGAGGCCGCGGCCGGTGCCGGCGGAGACCTCGGTGGTCTCCTGGACGGTCCAGCCGGGCGCGAGGGAGCCGTCCGCGGTGCCGACGAGGGCGGGCGCGTCCCCGCCGGAGGTGTCGCCGGTGGCCGGGGAGCCGGGCGCCTTCGGCGTGAGCACCGGTTTCCCGGCCTTCTTGCCCTTGCCTCCCCCGGCGTCCTGGACGCCGGCCGCCTGGAGCCGGGCCCCGCCGCCGCTCGCGGCGCCCTTGGTGACGGGGGTGAACGAGGTGTACGTCGTCTCGGCGAGGTCGGAGCCGCTGGGTGCCGGGCACACCAGGCTGGTGCGCTCGACGGGCAGCCGGGCGGCGGCCCTCGGGACGGCGCCGGACGCGGGCGGCGGGGCGGCCGCGGCGAAGGCGGTGACGGCGGCCAGCGCGGCCGTGCCGGCGAACAGGGACAGGGTGGTGCGGTTCACTGCTGGCTCCCGTCGGAACGCTGGCTGCCGGTGCCGTGGGGGTGCTGGGCCGGGTCGTAGCCCTGCGGGGCGGGGTCGTACGCCGGGTCGTAGCCCTGGTGCCGGTAGGCGGTCGGGTCGTACGCCGGCTGGTCGTCGGTGCCGCCGTAGCCGTACGGGTCGTAGGGGGCCGTCGGGTAGGGGTCGGGGTGCTGGTACGGCTGCTGGTACGGCTGCTCGTCGTAACCGGTCGCCGTCGGGTACGGGTCCGTGCCGTAACCGGTGTGTCCGGTGCTCGCGTAGGCGGCCGGGTCGTACTCCTCGTACGGCTGCTGCTGGGGGACGGCGGCCGGGGGCGGTGGGGTGGCCGCCCGGTCCTCGGCGGGCGGTTCCCCGGCCTGTTCCCCGGCCTGTTCCTCGGCCTGGGCGCGCAGGCGGCGGGCACGGCGGCCCTCGCCGGCGGCGGCCTGGGCGGGCACCGGCTGCTCCTCGGGCAGGTCGTCGTCGACGTCGCGGCGGCGGCCGGGCAGGGCGAGGACGACCAGGACGACGGCGAGCAGGCCCTGCGCCCAGAGCCAGGCGGTGTGGGCGAGCGGGGTGTCGTAGGTGACGTCGAGCCGGCCGCCCTGGGCGGGGAGCCGGAAGCCCTGGGCCCAGCCGTCGACCGTGGTGCGGGTGAGCGGTTTGCCGTCGAGGGTGGCCGTCCAGCCGTCGGCGGCGCCGTCTGCCAGGCGCAGGACGCGGCCGTCGGAGCCGGCGGGGATCGTGGTGTGGACCTCCACCGGCCCGGCGGTGACCGGCCGGGGGGCGCCGGAGCCGCCGGCGGGCACGATGGCCGCGCGGGAGACCTCCTGGTCGACGCGCCACAGGGCGCCGCCGCTCTGCTGGCTGAGCCGGGTCAGGCCGGGGGTGGCGTCCAGGACACGGGTGATCTCGCGGGGGGCGCCCTTGTGCAGGAGGACGTAGCGCACGGCGAAGCCGCCGAGTTCGGCGGCCTGGTCGGCGCCGGAGCCGGCCACCAGGTGGGCGACGGTCTGGTCCAGGCGGCTGTGGGTGCCGTCGGCGGCGGTGAGTTCGGCGTCTCCCAGGCGGGCGCCGGAGCCGCGGACCAGGCTGTAGCGCACGCGCGCGGTGGAGTCGCTGTCGAGGATCAGGGTGCGGGCCCGGGCGCCGCCGGTGGAGTCCTCGGCGACGAACGCGGGCACCTGGGCCGGGTCGCGGCGCTCCAGCGGGCCGTCGGCGCCGCGGATCATCCAGCCCGCGGCGACCAGCAGCGGGCCGGCGGCCGAGGCGAAGGCGATCAGGGCGGCGACGGGCTGGCGCCAGCCGAAGCTCTGCTCGGCCACGCGGGCGCGTGCGCCGTCGGCGCCGAGGGCGGCGGCGGTCAGCAGGGCGATGCCGTAGACGAGGGTGGCCGGTCCGGCCCACGCGGATCTGTTGGACAGGACCGCGAAGACGAGCCCGGTCAGGGCGACGGCCCAGGCGGTGCGGATGCCGAGCTGCCGTTCGGAGCGCAGCAGGGCGGCGAGGGCGGCCAGCACGATGCCGATGAGCATCAGGCCGTTCACGGTGCCCGGGCCGCCGGGGGCGGCGCCGAGCAGGTCGGGCGCGGAGGCGGCCGAGGGGCCGTAGTCCAGGCCGGCCTCCTGGAAGAAGCCGGTCGGGAGCAGGGTCAGCGACCAGGGGGCGAGGACCAGCAGCGGGGTGCCGAGCTGGGCGAGGAAGCGCGGGCCGTAGCCGAGGAGGTCGCGGCGGCGCAGCACCAGGACGGCGAGGCCGAGCAGCAGCGCGAGGGGCCAGACGATCGGCGTGAAGGCGGTGGCGATGGTCAGCAGCAGCGCGTACGCCCAGGTGGCGCGCCAGCTGCCGCGGGTGCCGGCGCGGCCCGCCAGGCCGCTCGCGGCGATGCCCGCGCGCGCGATGAGCGGCAGCAGCACGGCGAGGACGGCGGTGCCGACGCGTCCGCCGGCCAGGGCGCCGGTGGTGGCGGGCAGGAAGGCGTAGGCGATGGCGGCCCAGGCGCGCAGCAGCCGGGAGGCGACCAGCGGCCGGGAGGCGAGGTAGGCGGTGCAGCCGGCGAGCGGCACCGAGCCGATCAGCAGGACGGTGACGGCGAGGTTGGTCGAGCCGAACAGGAGCGAGGCGAGGCCGGCGACCAGGGCCAGGTAGGGCGGTGCGGCCGGGGTGCCGCCGGTGCCCGTGGGGTGCCAGGCGTCCAGGTAGCGCGACCACAGGTCGGTGGCGCCGGCCGGGGCGGGCAGCAGGGCGCCGCCGGCCAGGGCGCCGCCGCCGAGCAGGGCGCGGCAGGCCGCGAGGGAGACGAGCAGCAGGGCGAGGAAGAGGACGGGGGCGGGTCTGCGGGCGATCCGCTTGAGCCGGGCGAACTGCTCGACCTCCAGGAAGTCGGCGTCGTCGCCGCCGGGCCCGGACTCCACGGCGCCGCCGTGCCGGCCGGCCGGGGAGGTGTCGGTGTCGGAGCCGCCGGTGAGGTTGCCGGCGATCTGTTCGACGGTGGCCCGGACGGTGGCGCCGGGCGGCGGGAACAGGCGGCGCAGTTCGGCCTTGTCGATGCGGGAGGGGCCGCGGCGGCGCCGGGCGGCGATGATCCGCTCGGGCCGCAGCAGGGTGCTCAGCAGGCCGCGGATCTCGTCGAGGGCCTGGCCGGGCACCTTGCCGACGAGGTAGGCGAGGGTGCGCAGGACGGTGCCGAGGACGAGCCGCAGCAGGACCCAGGGCAGCGCGGCCGTACGGGCGTTGACGAGCAGGGTGTAGACGGCGCCGGCCTTGTCGACCTTGTGCGGGGAGGCGGTGGTGCGGCCGGCGCAGTCGACGGCGCGGCGCTCGCGGGAGGCGGCCTCGGCGTGCCGGACGACGGCGTCGGGGGCGATCAGGACGCGGTGGCCGGCGGCGTGGGCGCGCCAGCACAGGTCGACGTCGTCGCGCATGAGGGGCAGCAGGCGGTCGAAGCCGCCGAGCTGTTCGAAGACGTCGCGGCGGACGAGCATGCCGGCGGTGGACACGGACAGCACGGTGCGCACGTGGTCGTGCTGGCCCTGGTCCTGTTCGCGGCGGTCCAGACCGGTCCAGCGGCGGCCGGAGTTGGCGATGGAGACGCCGACCTCCAGCAGTTGGCGGCGGTCGTACCAGCCGCGCAGCTTGGGACCGACGATCGCGACGTCGTCGCGGCCGAGTTCGAGTTCGTTGTCGACGACCCGGAGCAGCTGGGCGAGGGCGTCGGGTTCGGGGGCGCAGTCGTCGTGCAGCAGCCACATCCACTGGACGGGCTCGCCGTGCGGCAGTTCGGGCAGGTCGTAGGCGTCGTCGCGCCAGGTGCGGGTGACCGGGTCCCAGCCGCTGGGGCGCCTGAGGTACGGCAGGTCCTCGGGGGTGAGGACGGGCGCGGTGCGGCTCGCCTCCTCCACGGCCTGGCCGAAGCCGGTGCGGCGGGCGAGGTGCAGGACGTTGGCCTCGCCGAGGGCGTCGGTGAGCAACTGGGCGGAGTGGTCCGCGCTGCCGGTGTCGGCGGCCACCGCGTGCTGGACGGGACGCTCCTGGCCGAGCAGCCCGGCGAGCGCGTCGGGCAGCCAGCGGGCGCCGTCGTGGGAGACGAGGACCGCGGTCACCACGTGGCGCGGGAACTCAGGGGAGGCAGCACCTGGTTGGGCTGCCGCATGGCTGTGCACGGACATCGAGGTACGGGCCCCGGTTCGATGGACTGCGGTGGACGCCCGTGTCTTCTCGCGGATCGAGGGGACGGCGGGCGTCTCGGACGAGCGTCCACACTATCGGCTGGGCATGACGACGGCCCGCCGCCTGTGGACAACCCACGGCCGACGGGCCGTTCGTACCCTTCGTGGTCGCGCGTATGGTCACACGGCGGCCTTCTTGAGCCGGCGGCGTTCGCGTTCGGACAGGCCGCCCCAGATGCCGAAGCGCTCGTCGTTGGCGAGGGCGTATTCGAGGCACTCGGAGCGGACCTCGCAGGCGAGGCAGACCTTCTTGGCCTCTCTGGTGGAGCCGCCCTTCTCGGGGAAGAAGGACTCGGGGTCGGTCTGGGCGCAGAGTGCGCGCTCCTGCCAGCCGAGTTCCTCGTCCGCGTCGTCGACCAGCAGTTGCTGCACCAGCTCGGTCATGTGCGCCCCTCGTCTGTCTTCGCGTCCCCGTGCGTGGCCGTTACCGATTTCGGCTGAACGACACGAGTGAAATTACAAGTGTGCGGCTCCGGGCGAGTCAAGCCGGGATCTGCTATTGGGCCCGTTATTCACTCTGCGGAACCAAGGCCATGCGGAAAGTGTTCAAATCGGCATAAACCTTGACACGCAGAAAGGCCCACGGAGGCGGCCGGACCCCGTACAGATCCCCTGTACGGAGAAGGACGTCTCCGTGTTCGATCCCGTTCCGCGAGGCTCGCGCGCTCGGATGTGCCCCATGTGTCCCGCGACCCCGATGAGCAAACCTTTCGCCTGCGAAATAAACCGGATGAGGTGAAACATGTCCCACATACCGGGCGTCGAGTTGACACTCTGCGTGTGAACCGCTGTCCTAGTGGGCATGCTCGCGAACTTGGCGCCCGCCTCGACCCGCACCGCCGGGTCCCTCGGTGCCGCCCGCGCGCGCTGTAGCTGTTGCTGCTGTCCCAGCTGTTGAGCCAAGACCGCTCCGGCTGTTCCCGAGCCCATCCCGGCCCGGTCGCGTTCCGCCTCTCCTGATCCCCCTCATCCGGGGCATCCCGCCCGCCCGTGACCCGGGCAGGCCGTACGCGTCACCCCAGCTCCGCTTCCCAGCACCGGCCCCACTCTTCCGCCCGAGGACCACCGCACCCCCATGAACAGCGACAACGACCTCCAGATCGCCGGCGACATCCTCGAAGTCCCGCACCTGCTCCAGCCGCCGCGCGAACACCCGGTCACCGTGGCCGAGTTCGTGGGGCTCGCCCGCTTGATCGCCGCCGACCGGGCGCAGTGGGCGGACCTGGTCCGTTTCGACGCCACCACCCGCTGGTACCACCGGCTGCGCACCGGCCCCGGCTACGAGGTGTGGCTGCTGTCCTGGCTGCCCGGACAGGGCAGCGGACGGCACGACCACGGGCCCTCCTCCGGGGTGCTCACCGTCCTGGAGGGCACGCTCACGGAGCACACGGCGCGCGGCACGCGCGCGCTCGGGGCGGGCGCGCAGCGGGTGTTCGCGCCGGGGTACGTCCACGAGGTCGTCAACGACGCGCTGGAGCCGGCGGTCAGCCTGCACGTCTATCACCCGGGGCTGACCGAGATGCCCATGCACACGTCCCCCCACTGCGAGGCGCGTGCGGTGACTGCCTGACGCGTTGTCGTATCCGCCTGCAAGACTTGCCCCCATGCGCATTGTGGTTCTGGCAGGCGGCATCGGCGGTGCCCGTTTCCTGCGTGGTCTGAAGCGGGCCGCGCCGGACGCGGACATCACGGTCATCGGCAACACCGGCGACGACATCCATCTCTTCGGTCTGAAGGTCTGCCCGGACCTGGACACGGTGATGTACACGCTGGGCGGCGGCATCAACGAGGAACAGGGCTGGGGGCGGTCCGACGAGAGCTTCCACGTCAAGGAGGAACTGGCGGCCTACGGCGTCGGGCCGGAGTGGTTCGGCCTCGGCGACCGGGACTTCGCCACCCACATCGTGCGGACCCAGATGCTGGGGGCCGGCTATCCGCTCAGCGCGGTCACCGAGGCGCTGTGCGACCGCTGGCAGCCGGGCGTGAGGCTGATCCCGATGACCGACGACCGCGTGGAGACGCACGTGGCCGTCGAGCTGGACGGCGAGCGCAAGGCGGTCCACTTCCAGGAGTACTGGGTGAAGCTGCGCGCCTCCGTCCCCGCCCGGGCCATCGTCCCGGTCGGCGCCGAGCAGGCCAAGCCGGCCCCCGGCGTCCTGGAGGCCATCGCCCAGGCGGACGTGATCCTCTTCCCGCCGTCCAACCCGGTGGTGTCCATCGGCACGATCCTGGCCGTGCCCGGGATCCGCGAGGCCATCGCGGACGCGGGCGTGCCCGTGGTCGGCCTCTCGCCGATCGTCGGGGACGCGCCCGTGCGCGGGATGGCCGACAAGGTGCTCGCCGCGGTCGGCGTGGAGTCCACGGCCGCCGCGGTCGCCGAGCACTACGGCTCCGGGCTGCTGGACGGCTGGCTGGTCGACTCCGTGGACGCGGGCGCGGTCGAGCGGGTCGAGGCGGACGGCATCCGCTGCCGGGCCGTGCCGCTGATGATGACCGACGTGGAGGCCGCCGCGCGGATGGCGCGCGAGGCGCTGGCGCTGGCCGAGGAGGTGCGGGGAGCGTGAGCGCGACGGCGTCCGCCGCGGCGGACGAGCGGCCGGAGTTCCGGGTCTGGGCCCTGTCCGGCATCCCCGAGGTGCGGCCGGGCGACGACATCGCCAAGCTGATCGCCTCGGCGGAGCCCGGCCTGGCCGACGGGGACGTGGTGATCGTCACCTCCAAGATCGTCTCCAAGGCGGAGGGCCGGCTGATGCGGGCCGACGACCGGGAGGCGGCGATCGACGCCGAGACGGTGCGGGTGGTGGCCCGGCGCGGCACGCTGCGCATCGTGGAGAACCGGCAGGGCCTGGTGATGGCCGCCGCCGGGGTCGACGCCTCCAACACCCCGGCCGGAACGGTGCTGTTGCTGCCCGAGGACCCGGACGCCTCCGCGCGCGCCATCCGGGCGGGCCTGCGCGAGACCCTCGGCGTCAACGTCGGGGTTGTCGTCACCGACACGTTCGGGCGACCTTGGCGCTCGGGGCTCACGGACGTGGCCATCGGCGCCGCCGGAGTGCGCGTGCTGGACGATCTGCGCGGGGGCACGGACGCGTACGGCAATCCGCTGAGCGCCACCGTCGTCGCCACGGCGGACGAGCTGGCCGCCGCCGGCGACCTGGTCAAGGGCAAGGCGGCGGGCCGTCCGGTGGCCGTCGTCCGCGGGCTGCCCCACGTCCTGGACCCCGGGGCCGCCGACGGCGCGGACGAGGGCGCGCGGGCGCTGGTGCGCCGGGCGCGGGACGACATGTTCCGGCTCGGCACCTCGGAGGCGGTCCGGGAGGCGGTCACCCAGCGCCGGACCGTGCGGGCGTTCGCCGAGGCCCCCGTGGACCCGGGCGCCGTCCGGCGCGCGGTGGCCGCGGCGCTCACCGCGCCCGCCCCGCACCACACCACGCCGTGGCGGTTCGTGCTGCTGGAGTCGGAGGAGTCGCGGGTGCGGCTGCTCGACGCGATGCGGGACGCCTGGATCGCCGACCTGCGCCGGGACGGCAGGAGCGAGGAGTCCGTCGCGAAGCGGATCCGGCGCGGTGACGTCCTGCGCCAGGCGCCGTACCTGATCGTGCCCTGCCTCGTCATGGACGGCGCGCACACCTACGGGGACGCCCGGCGGGACGGCGCCGAGCGGGAGATGTTCGTGGTCGCGATGGGCGCGGGCGTGCAGAACCTGCTGGTGGCGCTGGCCGGGGAGCGGCTGGGCTCGGCGTGGGTGTCGTCCACGATGTTCTGCCGGGACGTGGTCCGCGAGGTGCTCGCGCTGCCGGCGGACTGGGACCCGATGGGCGCGGTGGCGGTCGGCCGGCCGGCCGAGGACCCCCGGCCGCGGCCGGAGCGGGACACGGGGGCGTTCGTGGAGGTGCGCTGAGCGCCTACCCTCGTAGAGCGGAACCGGTACTTCCGGAACCTTCCGGCCAGCCCCCTAGGACTCCCCCGTGGCAGGACGCTTCCCCCAGCGGCCCACGCGTACGACCGTGCGCGGCGGGCAGGCCGGTGTGCCCGCGGCGGCCGGGATACCCCGGCAGACCGCGCCCGCGCGGACCCGGCGGTGGGTGCCGGACGGGCCGCTGGACCTGGGGCTGACCCTCGGGCCGCTGCGGCGGGGACCCGCCGACCCGACCTTCCGGGCCACCGCGGACGGGTCCGTGTGGCGGACCGGCCGGACGCCCGCCGGACCGGGCACGGTGCGCGTGCGCGCCCGCGGCGGTGAGGTGGTCGGCGAGGCGTGGGGGCCGGGGGCGGAGTGGCTGCTGGAGCAGTTGCCCCGGCTGCTCGGCGCCGACGACGATCCCGGGGCGTTCGTGCCCCGGCACCGGGTGGTGGCAGTGGCCCGGCACCGGCGGCCGGGGCTCCGGCTGACCCGGACCGGGCTGGTGCTGGAGTCGTTGATCCCCTCGGTGCTGGAGCAGAAGGTCACGACCGACGAGGCGTACCGGGCGTGGCGCCTGCTGGTACGGCGGTTCGGGGAGCCGGCGCCGGGGCCCGCGGGGGCGGGCGAACGGCCGATGTACGTCATGCCGGCGGCCCGGACCTGGGCGCTGATCCCCTCCTGGGAGTGGCACCGGGCGGGGGTGGACGACAAGCGGGCGGCCACGATCCTGCGGGCCGTACGGGTCGCCGCGCGGCTGGAGCAGGCGGCGGGGATGCCGGCGGCCGAGGCCCGGGCGCGGCTGGAGGTCGTGCCGGGGGTGGGGCCGTGGACATCGGCGGAAGTGGTGCAGCGCAGTCACGGGGCGGCGGACGAGGTGACCGTCGGGGACCTCCACCTGCCCCGGATCGTGGGGTGGGCGCTGGCGGGTGACCGGGACGCCGACGACGCGGAGATGCTGCGCCTGCTCGAGCCGTACGCCGGGCAGCGGCACCGGGCGGCCCGGTTGATCCTGCTGAGCGGCCACGTACCGGCCAGACGCAAGCCGAAGATGCCGTGGGTGGACATCGGGGTGCTGTGAGGTGCGGGGCGGCCGGGCCGGGGCTGGGGCATGCCGAGCGGCACCGACGAGGTGAGCGGTACTGCCCGGGGCGGGGACGGGGATCACTCGACGGCGCGGGCAAGGCGGGTGGCGCGGCCGGGAGGGTGGGGCGCTCAGCGGCGCCGGCCGGGTGCCGCTGCGGCACGGCTGTCCGCGGCTGTGACGAACGACGAAGCCGGTGGGCCGGCACCGGGCAGTGTTTCGCAGCCGACGCTGCCGGAGTTGCCCAAAGGGGCGCGGGGAACTGCGCGAGCGGCCACCGACGGGCCGCGGGCGGCGTCGGTCGGCAAGGGTCCTCCCCTTCCCCGTGTCGGAGCCTGGGGGCGTACCCCCGACGGGCGGTGCGCACAGCAGGCGGTACCCGCACCGGTCCCGCGCCGCGCTACTGGTCGGAGGAGAAGCGGACCGCACCCGGTGGGATGCGGGCGTCGCACCACACCCGCACGCCCTCGCGGAGTTCGTTGTCGGCGCCCACGACCGCGCCGTCGCCGACGACCGTGCCGGTGAGGACGGAGCGTTCGCCGACCCGGGCGCGGGCGCCGATGAGGGAGTCGGTGACGACGGCACCGGGCTCGATGACGGCGCCGGGAAGGATGGTGGAGCCGAAGACCCGCGCCCCCTCGGCCACGAACGCGCCCTCGCCCACCACCGTGCCGCCGGTCACCTTGGCGTCCGGCGCCACCGTGGCCGTGGGCAGGACGAGGCGGTCGCCGCGGCGGCCGGGAACCGCCGGGGAGGGCGCGCGGCCGAGGACCAGGTCGGCCGAGCCGCGCACGAAGGCCGCCGGGGTGCCGAGGTCCAGCCAGTACGTGGAGTCGACCATGCCCTGGAGATGGGCGCCGGCCGCCAGCAGGTCCGGGAAGGTCTCGCGTTCGACCGAGACCGGCCGGCCCGCCGGGATCGTGTCGATGACCGAACGCCGGAAGACGTACGCGCCCGCGTTGATCTGGTCGGTGACGATCTCCTCGGGGGTCTGCGGCTTCTCCAGGAACGCCAGGACGCGCCCGGTGGCGTCCGTGGGCACCAGCCCGTAGGCGCGCGGGTCCGCCACCTTCGTCAGGTGCAGCGAGACGTCCGCGCCCGTCGTCTCGTGGGTGTCCACCAGGGCCCTGATGTCCAGGCCCGTCAGGATGTCGCCGTTGAAGACCAGTACCGGGTCGTCGGGGCCGGAGCGCAGCCGCCCGGCGACGTTGCGGATCGCGCCGCCCGTGCCGAGGGGCTCCTCCTCCGTGACGTACTCGATGTGCAGGCCGAGCGTGGAGCCGTCGCCGAAGTACGGCTCGAAGACCTCGGCCAGATAGCTGGTCGCGAGGACGATGTGCTCCACGCCCGCCGCCCGCGCCCGTGCCAGCTGGTGGGTGAGGAACGGCACCCCGGCGGCCGGGACCATCGGCTTGGGCGTGTACACCGTGAGCGGTCGCAGCCGGGTGCCCTTGCCGCCGACCAGAAGGATCGCTTCCGTCACCTGTCGTCTCTGCTTCCTGCCGGGTCCGGCCGCACTGCTCGTCTGTTTCGGCCGGTCAGTGTATGCAGATCCGGCGGCAGGGCCTTCGCCGGCCGCGCGGTGTGCGTCCGGATCGGCGCGCGCTTTCCCCCGTACGCCGGGTCTCAGCGCCCCTGCAGGCGCGCCGCGCTGGTGCGGACGGTGCCGAGTCTGGCGTAGAGCCGCTTTCCGGGGCACTCGGTGGCGTACCCGTCGCGATGGCCGGAGAGCACGTTCAGCCGGACCTTCTTTCCCTTGGGGTAGAGGTTGCCGCCGCCCGACGTGAGCGTGGTCCTCGCCCGGGGGTCGGCCCCGTGGAGCCCGAGCTTCCACGCGGCGAGCCGGGCCACGGCCGTCACCGCGGCGCCGGGCGGCTGGGTCGTGCCGTGGCTGCCGATCACGGCGACGCCCATGGTGTCGGTGTTGAACCCGAGGGTGTGCGCCCCGAGCACCGCCTTGGCCACGCCCCCGGCCCGGCCCTCGTAGAGGGTCCCGCACTTGTCGACGAGGAAGTTGTAGCCGATGTCCCGCCAGCCCATGCTCTTGACGTGGTAGCGGTAGATGCCGCGGATGACGGCCGGGGCCTGGGCGCAGGTGTACTTGTTGCCGGAGGCCGTGTGGTGCAGGAAGGCCGCCTTGATCTTCTTCGTGTAGATGAACCCGCGTCCGCGCAGTGACTCGTCGGCGCCCCAGCCCCGGCGCGTGACGATCTTCGGGCGGGGACCGATGTGCGGCTTGCCCCGCGAGGGGCCCTGAAGCCTCGTCAGTTCCTTCTCGGTGGCCGGGCCGTCGAGTTCCGGGATCCCGGCGGTGCCGAAGACGGCGATGTCCGCGTTGGCGCCCGAGGCGGCGAGCGCGGCCTCCGTGGGCGGCACGGTGGGCGAAGGGCCGCCCGCGGCCGGCGCCCGCCCCACCGCGCCCGTCTCCCCCGCGGCCTCGCCGGGGTCGACCAGTTCCAGGCGCAGCCCGGACGGCAGCGCCCTGCGCGTGTTCCCGGCGCCGCTGCCGCCGTCCGCGTCCTCGGCCCGCACCCGTACGTCCACGCCGTCCGAGACGCCCACCCACAGCGGCGCGGTCGCCCCGCGCACCCGGGGGGCGGAACGTTCCGCCGTGCCGGGGTCGGCGCCATGGCCGGCGGTGTGCGCCTCGACGTCCTGCCAGCCGGTCCACTTCCCCGTCGCGGCGGACCGGGTACGCACCCGCACCCGGCCGCGCAGTTCGGCACCGGGGTCGTCCCACACCACGCCGAGCAGCGCGAAGCGGGACAGGCCGGTGCGGCGCAGCCCCTGCTCCGGGGCCGCGCCGGGAGCGCCGTCCCGGGGCAGCGGGACGAGCGGCAGCGAGCGGGTGCTTCCCGGAACCGCGCCCCCGGACACCGCGCCGCCGGAGACGGAGCCGGAGACGGCGCCGGAGGCGGGCGAGGCCGGGACGAGGGCGAGGACGGCGGCGCAGGCGGCGCCGAGCGAGCGGACGGCGAGCGGGGAGATACCGGAAGGTGAGGTGAGGAATCCACGCATGCTCATGATCTTTGACATAGGCGTACAAATCTGTCCATAGGTCAGCTGACGGTCCGTCGGGTGGCGATCCGCCGAACCGGTGGCCCGTTCCCGCCGTGCGCGGATCCGCCCGCGCGTACCCTGTCCCGCGTGAACGCCACCGAACGCACCCCCGCCGACCTGCTGACTTCCGCGCTCGCCGCGGACCCCGGCCGTCCGCTGGTGACCTTCTACGACGACGCCACCGGCGAACGCGTCGAACTGTCCGTGGCCACCCTCGCCAACTGGGTGGCCAAGACCGCCAATCTCCTCCAGGGCGATCTGGCCGCCGGCCCCGGCGACCGCGTCGCGCTGCTGCTGCCCGCGCACTGGCAGACGGCGGTGTGGCTGCTGGCCTGTTCCTCGGTGGGCGCGGTCGCGGACGTCGCCGGGGACCCGGCGGCGGCCGATGTCGTGGTGAGCGGTCCCGAGTCGCTGGAGGCCGCGCGGGCCTGCCGGGGCGAGCGGGTGGCACTGGCGCTGCGGCCCCTGGGCGGGCGGTTCCCGCAGCCGCCGGAGGGGTTCCTCGACTACGCCGTGGAAGTGCCGGGACAGAGCGACCGGTTCCTCCCGTTCGCGCCGGTGGATCCGGAGGAGCCGGCGCTCGTCGTCGCCGGGCGGGAGTTCAGCGGGGCGGAGGTGGTCGAGCGCGCCTCGGCCCAGGCGTCCTCGCTGGAGCTGACCGGGCCCGGTTCCCGGCTGCTGTCCGGGCTGCCGTACGACACCTGGGAGGGGCTGAGCGCGGGGCTGTTCTCACCCCTGGCCGTCGGCGGGTCCGTGGTGCTGTGCCGGCACCTGGACCGGCTGGACGAGGAATCCCTCGCCAAGCGCGTCGAGAGCGAGCGGGTGACCGCGGTACGCCGCTGACGGACCCGGGGCGGGCGCGGCGCGCGGCCCGGGCAGCGCGCGGCGCGGACCGGCCGCCAGGACCACCGCCAGGGCACCTCCGCCCGGCCGGTGGGCAGGCCCGCCCGGCCGGTGGGCAGGCCCGCCGCGGCGCGCGGCCGTGCTCGCAGGCCGCTCCCGCCCACCCCGGGACCGCGTTCACCCCGCGACCCCGTCCCGCCCGACGCCGTACTGCCACCCGGCCACGTCCCGCCCGGCAGCCGTACTCCCACCCGGCCCCTGCCCACCCCGCAGGCGTACTCCCACCTGACCCGCCCCGCCCCGCCCCGCAGCCGCCGTACGCCCGATCCGCGGCATCCGCCCGCGGTCGCGTGCCGTACGCCGGCCGTACGGGCCCCCGCCTCCCGGCCCCGGCCCTCGCCCCGCTCACCCGGTCGGAGCAGCAAAGGGCGGTGTGCCGTCCCGTCTGGCGCCATCGTCGTAAGGGCAGCACGTGACGCTCGTACGCCATGAGGGGATGGCCCACCGTGACCGACACCGCAGGCAAGTCCCTCGGTACCGGTCCCGGGCCGGGGGCCTCGGCCACCGGGGACGGGCTGATACGGCGCCGGCGCCGGCGGCTGCGGAACGCGGCGCTGGGGACGGCCGTCCTCCTCCTCGCCGCCGTCGGCGCCGGCTGGGCCGGTTACGCCCGGCTCAGCGCCAACATCACCGCCGACGAGGCCGCCGCCGCCGAACTGGCGCGCTACGAACGGGAGCGGCCCACCGCGTTGGTGCGCGACGCGCAGAACATCCTGGTGATCGGGTCCGACACCCGGGCCGGGGAGGCCAACCGCGTCTACGGCAAGGGCGTCACCGGCCAGCGGTCGGACACCACGATCCTGCTGCACCTGGCCGCCGACCGGACCAGCGCCACCGCCGTGTCGCTGCCCCGGGACCTGATGGTGGACGTCCCCTCCTGCCTGCGGGCGGACGGCACGCGCAGCGACCCGGTGTTCGCGATGTTCAACCACGCTTTCGAGGTGGGCGGTTCGGCGTGCACGATCCGGACCGTGGAGAAGCTCACGGGCATCCGTGTCGACCACCACATGGTGCTGGACTTCGCCGGGTTCAAGGAGATCGTGGACGCCGTCGACGGCGTGGAGGTCTGCCTGGCGGAACCCGTGGACGACAAGGCGGCGAAGCTGCGGCTGCCCGCCGGGCGGGTCACCCTGGACGGCGAGCAGGCGCTCGGGTACGTGCGCGCCCGCAAGTCGCTCGGCAACGGCAGCGACACCGAACGGATGGAACGCCAGCAGCGGTTCCTCGGCGCGCTCGTCGACAAGGTGCGCGGCGACGACATCCTGCTCAATCCGGTGAAGCTGTACCCGCTGCTGGACGCGGCGACCTCCGCGCTGACCACCGACCCGGAGCTGGCGAGCCTGCGCGGCCTGTACCGGCTGGCGCGCGGGCTGCGCGACATCCCCGCCGAGCAGGTGCGGTTCCTGACGGTGCCGAGGGAGTCGTACGTCTACAACGCCAATCGTGACCAGCTCGTGGAGCCCGAGGCCGAAAAACTGTTCGCGCGGCTGCGGGCCGATCAGCCGGTGGCGGTGGTCCCGCGGAATTCACAGGAAGTTCCCGGGGAGGACACAGGCGCGGGCGGCCCGGACGGCCCCTCGCCCGCCCCGACGTTCCGCGGGTACACCGCCGTCGGAGACAGCTGTGCGTAAACCGTCTACCAAAGACGGGGAACCTCCGTTCAGAAAATGAGGCGGATTGCCCGGTTGTAGGCACGTCGAATTTGTCACCGGCGTCGCCCGACGCTGAACTGGGCGGATAGTGTGAGCGATCCGGTGCACTTGGCCGCGAGGTCCGACGGGCTTGGTCGGGGCCGTGCACTGTTTCACCGAGACCCGAGCGCCTTGCAGGGGGAAGGCGCCGCGTGGCCCCGACGGAGGATTCGGACAACCGTGGACGCGCAAGGCCGTGGGCGGGCGGACAACATCGACCCCGCAGACCAGTGGGTGCTCAATCCGAACACCGGCGAATACGAACTGCGACTGAGCCCTTCCGCAGCGCAGCCACCGGTTCCCGGACCGCGCAGACCGTCCGCCGAGGACGACGGCGGTGCGGCGGGCGGCCGTGCCCGGCGGCAGGGCGGCGAGAGCCGGCAGCCCTCCCGGGCGCGCGGCTCCGAGGTGCCGCCGCCGCGCTCGGCCCGGCGCCGGGCCGCGGAGCCCCAGGCGCCGCAGGGCCGGCGCGCGTCGCGGCGGCCGGCGAAGAAGCCGTCGCGGGCGAAGAAGGCGCTGCTGTGGACCGGCGGGTCCATGGCGTTCGTGCTGGTCGCCGTGACGGCCGCCGGCTACCTCTACATCAAGCACCTGAACGACAACATCACGTCCGTGTCCGACGACGGCGCCAGTACGGGCGGCTTCCGCAAGGACGAGGCGATCAACATCCTGCTGATCGGCACCGACAAGCGCACCGGCACGGGCAACGAGGGCTACGGCGACGCGGGCAGCGCCGGGCACGCGGACACCACGATCCTGCTGCACGTGTCGAAAGACCGGTCCAACGCGACCGCGCTGAGCATCCCGCGTGACCTGATCGTCGACGTCCCGGACTGCCCGACCGAGCAGGAGGACGGCACCCAGAAGGTCATCCCGGGCTCGACGGGCGTCCGCTTCAACACCAGCCTCGGGCAGGACGACCGTACGCCGAGCTGCACCATGCGCACGGTGACCGAGCTGACCGGGATCAAGCCGGACGACTTCATGGTGGCCGACTTCAACGCGGTCAAGACGCTGACCGAGGCGGTCGACGGCGTCGAGGTCTGTCTGGCCAAGGACATCGACGACCCGGACTCGCATCTGAAGCTGTCCAAGGGCACCCACACGATCTCCGGGGAGCAGGCGCTGGCGTTCGTGCGCACCCGGCACTCCGTCGGCTTCGGCGGGGACCTGAGCCGGATCGGCCTCCAGCAGCAGTTCCTGGGCGCGCTGATGCGCAAGCTGAAGGGCAACTCCACGCTGACCAGCCCGACCAAGATGGTGAAGCTGGCGGAGGCCGGCACCAAGGCGCTGACCGTGGACGACAAGCTGGACGACATCAACAGGCTGAAGGACCTGGGGCTGGAGCTGGGCAAGCTCAACCCGAAGAACCTGACCTTCACCACGCTGCCGGTCAAGGACAACCCGGCCGACGGCACCGTGCACAAGACGGTGATCCTGGACCAGGCGCTGGCCCCGCAGGTGTTCCAGGCCATCCAGAACGACGTCTCCTTCACCGAGGTGAAGAAGCGGCAGAAGGCGGCGAAGGACGCCCAGGCCGCCCGGCTGAAGGGCACCAAGGCGCCCGCCTCCGAGGTGCGGGTGCGCGTCCTCAACGGCGGGGCGCAGGCCGGCAGCGCGCAGGCGGTGCTCGGCTGGCTGCAGAACACCGAGGGCGTGACCAAGTCGGAGAACGGCGGCAACGCCCCCGGCAAGCTGGCGAAGACCACGCTGGAGTACGCGCCCGGCCAGGCGGCCCAGGCGCGCCGGCTGGCCGAGATCATGGGCCTGTCCGGGGCCGCGCTGAAACCGGGCGAGAGCGTGACCAACGCGCAGGGGCTGCCGGCGATGACGCTGACCCTGGGCGAGGACTTCAAGGGAGCGGGGATCTCCCTGACACCTCCGACGAAGGCGCCGAAGGTCGACAAGTCCACGGCGGACACGGTGAAGTGCGCTTCGTAGGTAACCCATGGGGCCCGTCGTGCGTCTAACCGGACGCGGGACGGGCCCGCTGCTTGGCGCGAGGGCGGGGAGGGCAGGGAGTGGCGCAGAGCGAGGTGCGCGGAAGGACTCCGGCGGTCGAGGACGCGGTGGCGCGCGCGCCCCGCACCGGCGAGGCGACGGCGGGTCCGGGCGGCGGCGGGCACAGGCGGCGGCCGGGCGGTGGGGGGACCGACCGGCGGCGGCGCAGACGGCGGGTGCTGCGCTGGTCGGCGACGGTGCTGGCGGTGGTGATACTCGGCACGGCGGGCGCCGGATATCTGTACTACCAGCATCTCAACAGCAATCTTCAGAAGGGGCGGCGCGCCAACGGCGACGACTCCAAGGCGCACCGGACCGCGCCGAACGCGGCCGGCCAGACCCCGCTGAACATCCTGCTGATCGGCTCCGACAGCCGGGACTCCGCGGAGAACGTGAAGCTCGGCGGCAGCAGGGACCACGCCGGCGACCCGCCGCTGGCGGACGTGCAGATGCTCATCCACCTCTCGGCGGACCGCAAGAGCGCCGCGATGATCAGCATCCCGCGCGACACCCGGGTGGACGTCCCCGCGTGCACGGACCCTGACACCGGCAAGGAATATCCGCCGACGAACGACATCATCAACGTCACCCTGGCCCGGGGCGGGGCCGGATGCACGCTGCTGACCTGGGAGAACCTCACCGGGGTCTATATCGACCACTGGATGACGATCGACTTCGCCGGCGTGGTGCGGATGGCCGACGCGATCGGCGGCGTCGACGTCTGCGTGAACCAGAACGTGTCGGACCACCCGACGGCCACCGTGTCCGGCGGGTCCGGGCTGAAGCTGACCAAGGGCACGCACAAGGTGAAGGGCAAGCAGGCCCTGCAGTGGCTGCGCACCCGGCACGCCTGGGGCGACGACCTGATGCGGGCCCGCGCCCAGCACATGTACCTGAACTCGATGATCCGCACGCTCAAGCAGCAGAACGTGTTCACCGACACGGGCCGGCTGATGGACCTGGCGGACGCGGCCACCAAGTCGCTGCACGTGTCCGAGGAGATCACCTCGGTCAAGAAGCTCTACGACCTCGGCATGCAGCTGAAGTCGGTGCCGACGGACCGCATCACCTCGGTGACCATGCCCAACCTGAAGGACCCGCAGAACGGGAACCACGTCATCCCCGACAAGGACAACGCCGACAGGATGTGGCGGATGCTCCGGGACGACGTGCCGTTCGACAAGAACGGCACGAAGGCGGACGGGAAGAAGGAGAAGGCCGGGAGCGGGCCGGCCAAGAAGCCCTCGCTGGACCCGGCCCGGCTCGGGGTACTGGTGCAGAACGCCACCGGCACCTCCGACGAGCCCGCGGTGCCGCAGCGGGCGTCGGCGATCGGCCAGGTGCTCGTGGGCAAGGGCTACAGCCGGGCGCAGTCCGACACCTCGGGCAGCCAGGCCGAGGACAGGACGCTGGTGCGCTATCCGAGCGCGGACCTGGAGGGCGACGCCCAGGCGGTGGCCGGGGCGCTGGGCATCCCGAGGAGCCAGGTGCAGAAGTCGACCGAGGTCTCGGGCGTCACGGTCGTCGTCGGCGCCGACTGGCGCTCCGGCGCGTCCTACCCGAAGAAGTCCGAGCCCAAGGCCGGCGACCTGCCCGAGAACTCCGACGCCGTCAACGGCGCGGACACCTCGAAGTGCATGGACGTGTACGCGCCCTACCGCTGGTAGCGGTCCGGCGTCCGGGGCCCCGGCGGCGGGGCCCCGGCACGGATCAGGCGTGGACGGCGGGCCGGCGGGAGGCGATGACCTTGCGCGCCAGCGACTTCGGGCTGGTCAGGAAGCCCCAGCCCCACGACATGTGCATGGTGGCCAGGGCCACGGGTATGCGCAGCCGGGCCGTCAGCGGCAGCCCCTTGCCGGCCGGGACCGAGCCCGCGACGATCGCGGCCAGGTAGCCGCCCGGGACCACCAGGCCCCAGGGAGTCAGCGCCACGCCGACGACGAGACCGGCCGCGATCGCGCACACCGCCACCGGCGGGGCCAGGTAGCGCAGGTTGATGGAGCCGGAGTGGTACCGGGCGACGACGTGCCGCCAGCGGCCGTAGTCCTTGTACTGCCTGGCCAGCGCGCGCACCGACGGCCTCGGCCGGTACGACACCCGCAGCTCGGGCGAGAACCAGATCAGCCCGCCCGCCTCGCGGATGCGGAAGTTCAGCTCCCAGTCCTGGGCACGGATGAACTCCTCGTTGTAGCCGCCCTGCTGCTCCAGCGCCTCGCGCCGGAACACGCCGAGGTAGACGGTCTCGGCGGGGCCGGCCTGGCCGCCGGTGTGGAAGGCGGCGTTGCCGACGCCGATCTTCGAGGTCATGGCGGCGGCCACCGCGTGCTCCCAGGCGTTCTCGCCTTCGGCGTGCATGATGCCGCCGACGTTCTGCGCGCCGGTCTCCTCCAGCAGCCGCACGGCGGTGGCGATGTAGTTCGGCGACAGCATGCCGTGGCCGTCCACGCGGACCACGATCGGGTGCCGGGACGCCTTGATCGCCGCGTTCAGCGCGGCCGGGGTGCGGCCGGTCGGGTTCGGCACGGTGTGCACACGGGGGTCGGCGCGGACCAGCTCGGCGGCGATCTCGTCCGTGCGGTCCGTGGACGGACCCAGGGCGATCACGACCTCCATCTCGCCGGCGTACTCCTGCGCGAGGATCGCTTCGACGGCTCCGCGCAGATGCCGTTCCTCGTTCAGGACGGGCATGATCACGGACACTGCGGGGAGCCGCACGTCGGACTTGGCGTTCATAGGGGCCTCACGTTACCGCGAACGGGGGACACGGATGCGCGCCGCCGGGGCCGCGGCGCGGGCTGGAGATCGTATCGGCCTACTGTGCTCCCGGATCCCGCGTACGGCCTCGTCCGGAGGTGTCCCTCTTGCCCAGCCCGCCCCGGTCCCCGGCGCGTCCCCAGCGCCCCCCGCAGCCGCCCCGCCGCGTGCCGCACCCGCCCGAGCGGCCCGTCCACTCCCTCCGGCCGCCCCGGCGCCCGCGCTGGGCCATGCGGGCGGTCACCACGCTGTCGGTCGTGGTGCTCGCCTCCGCCGGCATCGGCCACGCGGTGGTCAGCAGCCTGGACGCGGGCATCGCCCGCATCGACGCCTTCAAGGACATGAAGAACCGGCCGCGGGGCGGCCACGGGATGAACCTGCTGCTGGTCGGCACCGACGGCCGGGACAAGCTCAGCGAGCGGGACCGGCGCGCCTTCCGGCTGGGCGGCCAGCCCTGCCACTGCACCGACACCATGATGATCGTGCACATCGCCGAGGACCGGGAGCGGGCCACCGTGGTGAGCCTGCCGCGCGACTCGTACGCCGAGACCCCCGCGCACACCGACCAGAACTCGGGACGGCGGCACGGCCCGCACCCGGTGCGGCTGAACGCGGCCTATGCCGAGGGCGGCCCGCAGCTGACCATCCGCACGGTGGAGCACATGACCCATGTGAAGATCGACCACTATCTGGAGGTCGACTTCACCAGCTTCATGCGGACCGTGGACGTGCTCGGCGGCGTCGAGGTCTGCACGCCGACCCCGATGAAGGACCGGTACACCGGGCTCGACCTCGCCGCCGGCGCCCACACCCTGCGGGGCGGGCAGGCGCTCCAGTACGTGCGCGCCCGGCACGTCGACGGGGCCAGCGACCTGGGCCGGATGAAGCGGCAGCAGCGGTTCCTGGCCGCGCTGCTCGACAGGGCGACCTCCTCCGGGGTGCTGCTGAACCCGATGCGGTTCCGGGACGTGACCCGGGCGGTGCTCGGCTCGGTCCGCGCGGACGCGGGTTTCGGCACCGACGAGCTGCTCGACCTCGGCCGGGCCATGCGGGACTTCTCGCCGTCCTCCTCGGAGTTCACCACCGTGCCCATCGGGCAGCTGAACTACCAGGTCAAGGGCATCGGCTCGACCCTGAAGTGGGATGCGGCGAAGGCGGCGAAGCTGTTCGCGGCGGTGCGCGACGACAAGCCGCTCACCCAGGACCCCCCGCACCGCTCGCGGGTGTCCGCGCCGGTGCCGGTGGAGGTGGCGCCGGACACGATCCGGGTGCAGGTGGCGAACGGCACGGGCACGATCGGGCTGGGCAAGCGGGTCGACGCGGCGCTCGCGGCGACCGGCTTCGCCACCACCCGGCAGCCGCAGACGGCCCCCGCCCATGTGCCGCGCACGCTGGTCTTCTACGACCCCCGCTGGGACCGCTCCGCCCGCTCGCTGGCCGCGGCCCTGCCGGGCAGCGAGCTGCGCCCGGTGCCGGGCCAGGGACCGCTGCTGAAGGTGACGGCCGGCGCCGACTTCAAGGAGGTCCGCGGCGTGCGGTTCGACGACCCGGGCCGGCCGGAGCAGAGCGTCCTGCGGGGCAGCCAGGCGGGGTGCTGAGCGCCCCGCGAGGCCACGGGGCGAGGTGCCGGACGCCGGGCGCGGGAGCGCTCAGTCCTCGAACCCCTCCGCCGCCCGCTGCTCGCGCAGCTCGCGGATGGCACGGCGGCGGGCCAGGCGGTGGGTGCGGCGGATCTGCGCCTCCTGGTAGCGGCGGCGGTCGCGGTCGGTCTCGGGTATGACCGGCGGCACCCGGCGCGGCTTGCCGTCGGCGTCCACCGCGGCGAAGACCAGATAGGCGGAGCCGACCTGGGTGGGCGGGGCGGACTCGTTCCAGCGCTCGGCGAGGACCCGGACACCGACCTCCATGGAGGTCCGGCCGGTCCAGTTCACCTGCGCCTTCACATGGACCAGGTCGCCGACGCGGACCGGCTCCAGGAACGCCATCTCGTCCATGGACGCGGTGACGGCGGGCCCCCCGGAGTGCCGGCCCGCCACGGCGCCCGCCGCGTCGTCGACCAGCTTCATGATCACCCCGCCGTGCACCGTCCCCAGCAGGTTGGTGTCGCTGTGGGTCATGATGTGGCTGAGGGTGGTGCGGGAGGCGGAGGTGGGCTTGCCCGGGATCTCCGGTTCCACTTCCGTGGCCTGGTCTGTCATGCCCTCCACCTTATGCCGACGCCGCTTCGCGGAATTTGTGTCGGGTTCGCAACAGCGGGGCCCTGATTTTCCGACAGCCCTTGTCCGGCACACCTCGGCGCCCGGCACACTGGTGCGCATGAATGACTGGCCCGAGGGATGGTCCGACGAGAACCGCGGCCCGCGCTACGGACGCGGCAGTGCCGGCGCGCAGCCGGAGAGCGCCCGTGTGATGCGTCAGGTGCGGCGCGGCCCGGCGGTACCGCCCGGAGCGCGCTCGGGGCACGACGGCTCCGGCCAGGCGGCGCCGCCGTACGGGGCCGGCGTGCCGCAGCAGCCGTCGTACGTGGACGGCCGGGGCCATGAACCGGGCGCCGGCGGCGAGTACGACAGCGGCTACAACACCGGCCAGGTCTACGGCACCCCCGGCGGCCGTGGCCCGGGTGCTCCGGGGGGCGCGCCCGCCCGGGGCCCGCGCCCGGCGCCGAACTGGCGGCGGCGGATCAAGTGGACGGCGATCACGGTGGCGGGTGTGCTGGTCGTCACGTCGGTCGCGACCTACTTCTGGGCCGACTCCAAGCTGCGCCGCGAAGTGGACCTCTCCAAGGTCATCGACCGGCCGGAGGGCGGCGACGGCACGAACTATCTGATCGTCGGCTCGGACAGCCGGGAGGGCATGTCCAAGGAGGACGAGAAGAAGCTGCACACCGGCGGCGCCGAGGGCAAGCGCACCGACTCGATGATGATCCTGCACGTCGGCGACAACGGCGACACGCTGATCTCGCTGCCGCGCGACTCGGACGTGGTGGTGCCCTCGTACCAGGGGTCGACGTCCGGGAAGGTCTTCCCGGCGCAGGGCCGGCACACCAAGCTGAACGCCACCTACGCCGAGGACGGGCCTACGCTGCTGGTCCGCACGATCGAGGCCAACACCGGGTTGCGCATCGACCACTACGTGGAGATCGGCTTCCAGGGTTTCGCCGGCATCGTGGACGCGGTGGGCGGTGTCGAGATCACCATCGACAAGGGCTTCAAGGACAAGTGGTCGGGCGCCGACTTCGAGGCCGGCAAGCAGACGCTGAACGGCCAGGAGGCGCTCGCGTTCGTGCGCACCCGGCACGCGTTCGCCGCCTCCGACCTCCAGCGGACCAAGAACCAGCAGAAGTTCCTCGCCGCCCTGGCCCACCAGGTGGCGACGCCGTCGACGATCCTCAACCCGTTCACGTTCTACCCGACCATGGGCGCGGGCCTGGACTCCCTGATCGTCGACAAGGACATGTCGCTGTGGGACCTGGCGTCGATGTTCTGGGCGATGAAGGGCGTCAGCGGCGGTGACGGCACCTCGATGAACATGCCGATCTCCGGTTCCGTGGGCGGCAACCTGGTCTGGGACAAGGCCAAGGTGAAGACGCTGGTGGACGAGCTGAACAACGACGAGAAGGTCACCGTCTCCGGCAACTAGGCAGCCGGCGGCGGGGGCCGGGGGCGCCGGTCCGGGTGCCCCCGGCCGTGCCGTCGCGGGGACTACACGCGTCCGGCGCCCGCCATCGCCCGGCAGGTCTCGGCACAGCGGCGACACGCCTCGGCACAGCGCGCCAGCTGCTGGTCGTCCGGCACGGCGGTACACGCCTCGGCGCACATCTCGCACGCCTTGGCGCACAGCGCGCACATGTCCATGTGCATGGGCGAGCGGCGCATCATCATGTCGGCGCAGATCCGGGTGGTCTCGGAGCAGTCCATCAGCGCGCGCATGATCTGCATCTGCTGCTGGCCGCCCTGCTGCATGCAGGAGCTCATGGTCTCCTCGCAGATGCTGTGGCAGTCCATGCAGGCCTCGATGCACTCCTGCATCTGCCGGGTGAGGGCGGGCATCGCCGGCGACTGGGTCATGGCTCCTCCTCGGGAGGCGGGGGCCCGGGGCGGACCCCGTCTGCTTCCGTCCTACGTCCGGCGCCCCCGTCCCGCACGTCGGGCCGGCGTTCCCCGCCCCGGGCCTACGGCTTGCGGCCCACCGCGCCGAAACGGGTGACCTCCGCCGGCTCCGGCTCCCCGGGCGCGGGCCGCCAGCGGGAGCAGGAGACCAGGCCGGGCTCCAGCGGCTCGACCCGGTCGAAGAAGCGGGCCGGCTCTGCGCGGCTGCGCAGGGTCATGGGCGCGGAGCCCTGGCCGTTCCGGTACTCCACCGCCTGGCTCATCGCCTCGCCGTCGACCAGGGTCCGGGCGGCGCCCCGCAGGATCGCCTCGGGGTCGCGGACATCGGCCTCGATGTGGTCCGACGTCGGTACGCAGCCGGGCCATGCGCGCGACGCTTCCGACACCCCTGCCGATGGTGTGGTCGGACAGGGCCCGCCATGGGCGCGGTCTCCTTCGAAGTGATCACGATCGGAACCGCACCGAAACGAGGAAGGAAGGCGCCCCGAGGGACGCCTTCCGGAAAACCGCGCGGCCCCGGCCGTTACGGCAGGTTGCGCGCCATGACGATGCGCTGGACCTGGTTCGTGCCCTCATAAATCTGGGTGATCTTGGCGTCGCGCATCATGCGCTCCACCGGGTAGTCACGGGTGTAGCCGTAGCCGCCGAGGAGCTGGACGGCGTCGGTGGTGACCTCCATGGCGACGTCCGAGGCGAAGCACTTGGCGGCGGCGCCCAGGTAGGTGAGGTCGGCGTCGCCGCGCTCGGAGGCGGCGGCGGCCTGGTAGGTGAGGGCGCGGGCCGCCGAGATCTTCATGGACATGTCGGCGAGCATGAACTGGATGCCCTGGAAGTCGGCGATCGGCTTGCCGAACTGCTTGCGCTCCTGGACGTAGCCCTTGGCGTAGTCGAAGGCGCCCTGGGCGACGCCGAGGGCCTGCGCCGCGATGGTGATGCGGGTGTGGTCCAGGGTCTTCATGGCCGTCATGAAGCCGGTGCCCTCCTCGCCGATCATGCGGTCGGCGGGGATGCGGACGTTGTCGAAGTAGACCTCGCGGGTCGGGGAGCCCTTGATGCCGAGCTTCTTCTCCGGGGCGCCGAAGGAGACGCCCGCGTCGGACTTCTCCACGACGAAGGCGGAGATGCCCTTGGAGCGCTTGGCGGGGTCCGTCACGGCCATCACCGTGTAGTACTCGGAGACGCCCGCGTTGGTGATCCAGCGCTTGACGCCGTTGAGCACCCAGTGGTCGCCGTCGCGGACGGCCTTGGTCTTCATGCCGGCCGCGTCCGAGCCCGCCTCCGGCTCGGAGAGGCAGTACGAGAACATCGCGTCGCCCTTGGCCAGCGGGCCCAGGTACTTCTTCTTCAGCTCCTCGGAGCCGGAGAGGATCACCGGGAGCGAGCCCAGCTTGTTCACCGCGGGGATGAGCGAGGAGGAGACACAGGCGCGGGCGACCTCCTCGATCACGATGACCGTGGCGAGCGCGTCGGCCCCGGAGCCGCCGTACTCCTCGGGGACGTGCACGGCGTGCAGGTCGTTGGCCACCAGGGCGTCGAGGGCCTCCTGCGGGAAGCGGGCCTCCTCGTCCACCGCCGCGGCGTACGGCGCGATCTTCGCCTCGACCAGGGAACGGACGGCGTCCCGGAGCATGTCGTGCTCCTCGGACGGGCGGTACAGGTCGAAGTCAGCCGATCCGGCCACGGTCTCTCACGCTCCAAAGACGCAGTGATACTGACGCTAATTACCGTTAAGTAACTCAAATTTTAGAGGTCCGGCCGCCACCCGCCTACGTGACCTGCGCGACAGCGGAGAATCTGCCCGGTGAGCGGCCCGGATATGCTCGGGCCCGCACGACCGAGCACCACCGACGGACCCGAGCTGGAGCACCCATGAGCCTGAAGATCACCGTGATCGGCACCGGCTACCTCGGCGCCACCCACGCCGCGGCCATGGCCGAACTCGGCTTCGAGGTGCTGGGCCTGGACGTGGTGCCCGAGAAGATCGCCCTGCTGGAACGCGGCGAGACCCCGATGTACGAGCCTGGGCTCCAGGAACTGCTGCGGGGGCACGTCGCCGGGATCGGGGGGTCGACCGGGCGGCTGCGGTTCACCACGGACTGGGCCGAGGCCGGCGCCTTCGGCGATGTGCACTTCGTGTGCGTCAACACCCCGCAGAAGCACGGCGAGTACGCCTGCGACATGTCCTACGTGGACTCCGCCATCGCCTCCCTCGCCCCGCATCTGCACGGCCCGGCCCTGGTCGTGGGCAAGTCGACCGTGCCGGTGGGCTCCGCCGAGCGGCTGGCGGCCTACCTGGCCGAGCACGCCCCGGCCGGCGCGGACGTCGAGCTGGCCTGGAACCCGGAGTTCCTGCGCGAGGGCTTCGCCGTCCAGGACACCCTGCACCCGGACCGGATCGTGGTCGGCGTGCGCGGCGAGCGCGCCGAGAAGCTGCTGCGCGAGGTGTACGCCACGCCGGTGGCCGAGGGCACGCCGTTCGTCGTCACCGACTTCCCGACCGCCGAGCTGGTGAAGACGGCCGCGAATTCCTTCCTCGCCACGAAGATCTCCTTCATCAACGCGATGGCGGAGGTGTGCGAGGCGGCCGGCGGTGACGTGGCCAAGCTCGCGGAGGCCATCGGCCACGACGACCGGATCGGCCGCAAGTTCCTGCGCGCCGGGATCGGCTTCGGCGGCGGCTGCCTGCCCAAGGACATCCGGGCTTTCATGGCCCGCGCGGGCGAGCTGGGCGCCGACCAGGCGCTGACCTTCCTGCGCGAGATCGACTCCATCAACATGCGCCGGCGCGGCCAGATGGTGGAGATGGCCCGGGAGGCGCTGGGCGGCGGCTCCTTCCTCGGCAAGCGGGTCGCGGTGCTCGGCGCCACCTTCAAGCCGGACTCGGACGACGTGCGCGACTCGCCCGCGCTGAACGTGGCCGGGCAGATCCACCTCCAGGGCGGCCAGGTGACGGTGTACGACCCGAAGGGCATGGACAACGCCCGCAAGGTCTTCCCGACCCTCGGCTACGCCGGCACCGCGGAGGAGGCCGTCCGGGGAGCCGATGTCGTGCTGCACCTGACCGAGTGGCGGGAGTTCCGCGAGCTGGACCCGGCGGCCCTCGGCGAGGTGGCGGCGGCGCGGGTGCTGCTCGACGGCCGCAACACCCTCGACCCGGAACTGTGGCGGCGGGCCGGCTGGACGTACCGGGCGATGGGCCGGCCGACGGCGTGACACCCCGGCCGGAGGCCTGAGGCGCCCCCGGTTCGGCCGAGGCTCAGTCGGCCGAACCGGGGGCTGTCCGCATTGTGCACCATCGGTGCCGGGCCTCAGGGGGCCTTCGCGCGGTAGCGGCGCATCTTGGCGCGCGCCCCGCACACCTGCATCGAGCACCAGCGCCCGCGCCCGGCGGGGCTGCGGTCGTAGTACGCCCAGTGGCAGGTCTCGGCCTCGCACGCCTTGAGTCTGGGCCAGGTGCCGGCGACGAGCGCCTCGGCGACGGCGGCGGCGACCCGGGAGAGCAGCGGGCCCTGAGCGGCGGGCGCCAGCCGGGCGGAGCCGTCGTGGTCGTCCACGACGACGTACAGCGGGGCCCGGGCCAGCAGGGTGCCGAGCGGGGTCACGGCGCGGTGCGGCGGATGGCCGGCGTGGGCGAGCAGCGCGGCCCGCAGCGACTCGCGCAGTTCGCGGGCCTCGGCGACGCCGTCCTCGGTGATCCCGAGCCGGACGCGGCCCTCGGGCGTGTCCAGCGCGTCGGTGCCGTCCGCGATGTCGAGCGTGTTCACCAGCGACTCGACCAGCGCCAGGCCGCCCGGAGCGGCGGATCTCTCGCTCATGCTTGCGACGTTACCGCTTCTGCGGGAGCATGCAGTAACCGTTACCGGTTACCCGTCTCTACAGGTAACGCCGAGGAGGTAGTCATGGCTCTCGCCAGGCTCGAAGCCGTGGTCGTGGACTGTCCCGACCCCCGCGCCCTGGCCGGCTTCTACGCCGGTGTGCTGGGCGGCACGGTGGAGGGGGACGACGAGTGGGTGGACCTGAGGGTGCCCGGCGGCGCGGTGCTGGCCTTCCAGCGGGCGCCCGGGTTCGTGCCGCCCGAGTGGCCCGCGGCCGACCGCTCCCAGCAGTTCCACCTGGACCTGACCGTGCCGGACCTGGACGCGGCCGAGAAGGAGGCGCTGGCACTGGGCGCCAGGCCGCTGGACACCGCCGACCGCTCCCGCACCTTCCGTGTCTACGCCGACCCGGCGGGGCACCCGTTCTGTCTCTGCGCCGGCTGAGACCCCCGCACAAGAATCCGGAGGACACCATGGCACCCGTGGCCCGTTTCCGTAACGTCGTGCTCGACTGCCCCGACCCGCACGCCCTGGCCGCCTTCTACGCGGCGGTGGCCGGGGGCACCCCGCGGGCGGAGGACGACGACTGGGTCGTCCTCCAGGTGCCGGACGGCCCCCGGCTGGCCTTCCAGCGGGCCGAGGGCTACACCCCGCCGGAGTGGCCGCGCGCCGACCGCAACGGCCAGCAGCTCCACATCGACTTCGACGCGGGCCCGACGTGGGCGGACGTCGACGCCGCGCACGAGAAGGTGCTCGCGCTCGGGGCCCGCCCGCTGGACCTGGAGGACCGCGAGAAGAAGGACTTCCAGGTGTACGCCGACCCGGCCGGGCATCCGTTCTGCCTGTCCCGGATCGAGCACGGGTAAGGCTTCGGGCCGGGTCCTTAAGGGGCGTCCAGGTCGGTGATCCGCGGTGTCGGTGCCTCCCGGCGGTGCTGGGCGGCCCGGGCCGTGAAGTCCGCGCTGCGCAGCACCCGCTGGACGTTTCCCCAGGTCAGCAGGGACAGTTCGGTCTCGGACCAGCCACGCCGGAGCAGCTCGGCGATCAGGTGCGGGTAGCGGGAGGCGTCGGCGAGTTCACGGGGGTGGACGGCCCCGGAGTCGTAGGTGCCGGACAGGCCGACGCACTCGGCGCCGGCCACGTCACGGACGTGGTCCAGGTGGTCGGCGACGTCCGGCACGGCCGGGCCGGTCTGCTCGGCGGTCAGCGGCACCATGCACAGGCCCTTGGCGGCGCCCAGGGCGGCCAGCAGGTCGTCGGGCAGGTTGGCGGGGTGCGGGCACAGGGCGTGGGCGGCCGAGCGGGTGCACAGCACCGGGGCCCGGGACAGCGCGAGGGCGCGGCGGACGGTGGCCTCACCGGCGCCGGTGACATCGGCGAGCACCCCCAGCCGGTTCATCTCCCGCACCACCTCCTCCCCGAACCGGGTCAGCCCGGACGGGCCGGCCCAGGCGGTGCCCGCGAGGGTGAGGACGCGCACGCCGAGGGCGTGCAGGATGCGCAGGACGGCGAGGGAGCCGTCCAGCGCGGCGCCGTGCGCGGGGCCGAGCAGCACGGCGACCCGGCCCCGGTTGCGGGCGTCGATGACCTGCCCGGCGGTGCGCACCAGGAGCAGCCCCTCCGGGTGCGCCTCGACGACCGAGCGCGCCAGGTCCAGCTGTTCCAGGGTCGCCGTCACCGGGCGCTCGCCGGCCGGCTGCTCGGGCAGGAGCAGCGACCAGAACAGCGCGCCGACGTGCCCGGCGCGCATCCGGGGCACGTCCGTGTCGACGGCGGCCTCGCCCAGCTGGAGGTCGTGGCCGGGCAGATGGCGCAGGGCCCAGGGCAGGCCGCTGTAGCCGTCGGCCACCGGGTGCCCGGCGAGCAGGGCGCGGGCCCGCTCCAGCAGGTCCCCGGCCGGCGGGAGGCGAAAGGGGTCGTCCGGCAGGCCGTCGTCCCCGCCGACCTCGGTCGTGCGGGGGATGTCGTCCTGGAGGTCGGCCATGGTCAGCTCCGTACGTCGTCGGCGGCTACGCCGGTCGCGCTACGGCGGGCTGTGGCCGGCGTACCGACACGGTCGCACGGAGCGGGCGGAACCTCCTGGCGAACGGGGCGTTCGGGGGTAACCCGGTCAGCTCCCGCCGGGGGTGCCGTCCAGGTCCCCGATGGTGGCGAGGGAGGGGCCGCGGGTGGCCTGGAGATCCCGGGCCACGTCCTCCGCCGCGCCCAGCACCCGTACCGCGTTGCGCCAGGTCAGCTTGGCCAGGTCGGTCCGGGACCAGCCGCGGTCCAGCAGCTCGGCGAGGAGGTTGGGGTAGCCGGACACGTCGTCCAGGCCGTCCGGGGTGAACGCGGTGCCGTCGTAGTCGCCGCCGATGCCCAGGTGGTCGATGCCGGCCACCTCGCGCATGTGGTCCAGGTGGTCGGCCACCGTGGACACCGTGGCGACCGGGCGGGGGTGGCGCTCCTCGAAGGCGCGGTGCAGCCGCATCGCCTCGGGGCTGGTGTCCAGGTGGTGCAGGCCGTGGGCGCGCAGGTTGTCGTCGGCGGCGGCCGTCCAGTCGACGGCGGCCTGGAGGACGAACTTGGGCACGAACGTCACCATCGCCATACCGCCGTTGGCGGGCAGCCGCTCCAGGACGTCGTCGGGGATGTTGCGCGGGTGGTCGCAGACCGCGCGGGCGGAGGAGTGCGAGAAGATCACCGGCGCGGTGGCGGTGTCCAGCGCGTCCCGCATGGTGGTGGCGGCCACGTGCGAGAGGTCGACCAGCATGCCGAGCCGGTTCATCTCCCGGACGACCTCGCGGCCGAAGGCACTCAGGCCGCCGGCCCTGGGCTCGTCGGTCGCGGAGTCCGCCCAGTCCACGTTGGAGTTGTGGGTGAGCGTCAGGTAGCGCACGCCCAGCGCGTACAGGGCGCGCAGGGTGCCCAGGGAGTTGGCGATGGAGTGGCCGCCCTCGGCGCCCATCAGGGAGGCGATCCGGCCCTCGGCTCGGGCCGACTCCAGGTCGGCGGCGGTCCGCGCGGGTGCCAGGTCCGCCGGGTAGCGGTCGAGCATCCGGCGGACGCAGTCGATCTGCTCCAGGGTGGCCGCGACCGGGTCGGGCTGTTCGGCCGGCACGTACACCGACCAGTACTGGGCGCCGACCCCGCCGGCGCGCAGCCGGGGCAGGTCGGTGTGCAGCCGGTCGTGCCGGTCCCCGGCGATGTCCAGGGCGTCGAGGTCGTAGCGGACCTGCTCGCGCAGCGCCCACGGCAGGTCGTTGTGACCGTCGACGACCGGGAACTCGCGCAGCAGCTCCCGGGCCTCCTCCAGCGCGCCCATGCCGGTCACTTCCCGAAGCCGAAGCCGCTCGCGCCCTCGACCTTGGCGCGCAGCCGCTTGCCCTTCTCGGTGGCCTGGTCGTTCAGCTCCTGCTGGAAGTCGCGCATCCGGTGCAGCAGTTCCTCGTCGTGCGCGGCCAGCATCCGGACCGCGAGCAGACCGGCGTTGCGGGCGCCGGCGACGGAGACCGTGGCGACCGGGACACCGGCCGGCATCTGCACGATGGACAGCAGCGAGTCCATGCCGTCCAGGTACTTCAGCGGCACGGGGACACCGATGACCGGCAGCGGGGTGACGGAGGCGAGCATGCCGGGCAGGTGGGCGGCGCCGCCCGCGCCCGCGATGATCGCCTTCAGTCCGCGGTCGGCGGCCTGCTCGCCGTAGGTGATCATCTCGCGGGGCATGCGGTGCGCGGAGACGACGTCGACCTCGTAGGCGATCTCGAACTCGTCGAGGGCCTTGGCGGCGGCCTCCATGACGGGCCAGTCCGAGTCCGACCCCATGACGATGCCAACAAGGGGGCTCATTCGGTGATCGTGCCTCTCAGGTAGCCGGCTGCGTGACGGGCGCGCTCCAGCACGTCGTCCAGGTCGTCGCCGTAGGTGTTGACGTGTCCGACCTTGCGGCCGGGCTTCACGTCCTTGCCGTACATGTGGATCTTGAGCTTGGGGTCGCGGGCCATGCAGTGCAGGTACGCGGAGTACATGTCCGGGAAGTCGCCGCCCAGGACGTTGACCATGACCGTCCACCTGGCGCGCGGCCGCGGGTCGCCCAGCGGCAGGTCCAGGACCGCGCGGACGTGGTTGGCGAACTGGGAGGTGATCGCGCCGTCCATGGACCAGTGGCCGGAGTTGTGCGGGCGCATCGCGAGTTCGTTGACCAGGATGCGGCCGTCGCGGGTCTGGAACAGCTCGACGGCGAGGTGGCCGACGACGTCCAGTTCCTTCGCGATGGTCAGGGCCAGCCGCTCGGCGTGCAGGGCCAGGTCCTCGGGCAGGTCCGGGGCGGGCGCGATCACGGTGTCGCAGACGCCGTTCACCTGCCGGGACTCCACCACCGGGTAGGCCACGGCCTGGCCGTGCGGGGAGCGGACGACGTTGGCCGCGAGCTCGCGGACGTAGTCCACCTTCTCCTCGGCGAGGACCGGGACGCCGGCGCGGAACGGCTCGGCCGCCTCCTCGGCGTTCTCCACGACCCACACGCCCTTGCCGTCGTAGCCGCCGCGGACGGTCTTGAGGACGACGGGGAATCCTTCGCCCTCGGCCGCGAACCGGACCACGTCCTGCGGATCGGAAACGATCCGGTGCCGTGGGCACGGGATGCCGATCGCGTCGAGTCTCGCCCGCATCACGCCCTTGTCCTGGGCGTGCACCAGCGCGTCCGGGCCCGGACGCACGGGGATGCCGTCCGCCTCCAGGGCACGGAGGTGCTCGGTGGGTACGTGTTCGTGATCGAAGGTGATCACATCGCACCCGCGCGCGAATTCCCGCAGGGTGTCCAGGTCGCGATAGTCGCCGATGACGACATCGCTCACGACCTGCGCCGCGGAATCCTGAGGGGTGTCACTGAGAAGCTTGAACCTGATGCCCAACGGGATGCCCGCCTCGTGCGTCATACGCGCGAGCTGCCCCCCGCCGACCATGCCGACTACCGGGAACGTCACACCCCTAGCGTATCGGCCACACGGGGGCGGCCGGATCGCGTCCCCTCCCGAACTCTTACCCGGGCCTTCCCCGTCCCTTTCCGGCCGGTTTCCCGGCCGGTTTCCCGGCTGTGGCCCGGTCCATGGGCGCCCGGAGGCCCGCGCGGCTAGCATGGCCGGGTTGACGAACCCTACCGACGGGAGCTGCCCAGCCATGGAACCTCGTTCCTCGAGGCTGCAACGGCTCGTACGCGAGATGATCAAATTCGGCGCCGTCGGCGGCGCCGGGGTCCTCGTCAACCTCGCCGTGTTCAACCTGGTCCGGCACGTGTCGGACCTGCCGGTGGTGCGGGCGAGCGTCATCGCGACCGTCGTGGCCATCGTCTTCAACTACGTCGGATTCCGGTACTGGACCTACCGCGACCGCGACAAGAGCGGGCGCACCCGGGAACTGGTGCTGTTCCTGCTGTTCAGCGTGGCCGGCCTGGTGATCGAGAACGGCCTGCTGTACCTGGCGACGTACACCTTCGGGTGGGACACCCCGCTGCAGAGCAACGTCTTCAAGTTCGTCGGCATCGGCGTGGCCACGCTGTTCCGGTTCTGGTCCTACCGCAGCTGGGTGTTCCGGACGCGGCCGGCCGGGGAGGCCGTGTCGGGTGCGGAATCGATTCTGAAGCAGGAGTCGCGCCGGCCCGCGCCGCGCCAGCGGGTTCCGTAGCGGACCGCCGGGCCCGTCAGCGAACAGGCCGGGCCCGTCAGCGAACCGGTCGGATCCGTCAGCGGACCGTCGGCTCGTCCTCGTCCGTCTCCTTGCGCGCCGGGGGCGTGCGGGAGAGGAACAGGCCGAAGACCGGGGGCTGCGCCTGGAGCAGTTCCAGCCGGCCGCCGTCGGCCTCCGCGAGGTCCCGCGCGACGGCCAGGCCGATGCCCGTGGAGTTCCGCCCGCTGATCGTCCGCTCGAAGATCCGCGCGCCCAGGTCCGCCGGCACCCCCGGCCCCTCGTCGGTCACCTCGATCACGGCCTGGTTGCCGGTGACCCGGGTGCGCAGGGCCACGGTGCCGCCGCCGTGCATCAGCGAGTTCTCGATCAGCGCGGCCAGCACCTGCGCGACCGCGCCCGGTGTGCCCACCGCCGTCAGGTGCCGCTTGCCGGAGCTGACGACGGCCCGGCCGGCGCTGCGGTAGGCGGGGCGCCACTCGGCGAGCTGCTGCTGGATGACCTCGTCCAGGTCGAAGGCGACCGCGGAGCCGGTGCGCGGGTCGCGCGAGTTGGTCAGCAGCCGCTCCACCACGTCCGTCAGCCGCTCCACCTGCGTCAGCGCGATGGTGGCCTCCTCCTTCACCGTCTCCGGGTCGTCGGTGAGGGTGATCTCCTCCAGCCGCATGGACAGGGCGGTGAGCGGGGTGCGCAGCTGGTGCGAGGCGTCGGCCGCGAGGCGCCGCTCGGCGGTCAGCATCCGTGCGATCCGCTCGGCGGAGGAGTCCAGCACATCGGCGACCCGGTCCAGCTCGGGCACGCCGTACCGCTTGTGCCGCGGGCGCGGATCGCCGGAGCCGAGGCGTTCGGCGGTCTCGGCGAGGTCGGTGAGCGGGGAGGCGAGCCGGTTCGCCTGCCGGAGGGCGAGGAGCACCGCCGCGATCACCGCGAGCAGCGCGACCAGCCCGATGATCACCAGCGTCCGGCCGACCTCACGGGTCACCGCGGAGCGGGGCTCCTGCACGGTGACGGTCTCGCCCTCCTCGCCGCGCTGCGTGTAGGAGATGGTGTCGCCCTCGGGCTTGCTGCCGATCTCTATGGGCGCCTTGCCGGGCATGCTGATGACCGCGTACTGGTCCTTGCTGACCGGGTTGGCCAGCACCTCCGCGTTGATGTTCTCCGCGGCCAGGATCCGGCTGTCCACGATGCTGGCCAGCCGCACCGCCTCGGACTCGACCCGCTCCTGGGCGCTGTTGCTGATGGTCCGGGTCTCGACGATGACGAGCGAGACACCGAAGACGGCGATCACCACCAGCACGACGGCGAGTGTGGACTGGATGAGACGTCGGCGCATGGTCCGTTACCTGAGGTGATCGCCGCCGGCCCGGCTCAGCTCTTCTCGAAGCGGAAGCCCACGCCGCGCACCGTCGCGATGTACCGGGGGTTCGCCGCGTCGTCGCCGAGCTTCTTGCGCAGCCAGGAGATGTGCATGTCGAGGGTCTTGGTGGACGACCACCAGGTGGTGTCCCAGACCTCGCGCATCAGCTGGTCCCGGGTGACCACGCGGCCGGCGTCCCGCACCAGCACCCGCAGCAGGTCGAACTCCTTGGCGGTCAGCTGGAGCTCCTCGTCGCCCATCCAGGCGCGGTGCGACTCGACGTCGATGCGCACCCCGTGCGTGGCCGGCGGCTGCTGCGGCTCCGCGGACCCGCGCCGCAGCAGCGCCCGGACCCGGGCGAGCAGTTCGGCGAGCCGGAAGGGCTTGGTGACGTAGTCGTCGGCGCCCGCGTCCAGACCGACGACGGTGTCCACCTCGTCGGCCCGCGCGGTCAGGATGAGGATCGGCACGGTGTGGCCGTCGGCCCGCAGCCGGCGGGCGACCTCCAGGCCGTCCATGCCGGGCAGGCCCAGGTCCAGCACGACCAGGTCGACGCCGCCCTGCATTCCGGCGTCGAGCGCGGCGGGTCCGTCCTCGCGCACCTCGACCTCGTAACCTTCCCGGCGCAGGGCGCGGGCCAGCGGCTCCGAGATGGACGCGTCGTCCTCGGCGAGCAGTACACGGGTCATGAGGTGATGGTAGTCCGCCCGTGTGCGGTGCCGGGGCGTGATCGCCTTCCCGGCTTCTTACCTTCGTACGCTCCCGGTACAGACCATTGACCTGGGGATGGGATCGTAGGAGAGACCTTCGAAACCGGTCGCGCGGTTCCCGCGACACCTGTGATCCGCGTCTCAAGTCCTTCCATATCCGGCGGTGTCCTGCCGTATGGTGACCTGAACGCCTGTAGTACGCACCGGGGACCTTTGGCGAGCAGTCGACGCTGAAGGTCTCTTTTGTGTACGGGCTGATCGGATCAGCCTCGAAAGGAATGACCTCTGGCCGGGCTCCGGGCGCAGCGACGCGTGTGGGGCGTGGATCCCGGTGGTCGCCGTCCGCCGCCTCCGCGATCCGGAGGCGGACTCCCCCATGGGCGTGGGGGTGGACGACCGACCTGCCGGTGCCGGCCGCACCCCCACCGGGCGCGCAACGCTCCAGCCGCGCGTCCCGACCAGCAAGGAACGACCATGGCGTCCAGCCTGACGAAGGACTCGGTCCGACCGGGCACCCCCGGTTCCGAGAAGACCTTCTTCGGCCACCCCCGCGGACTGGCCACTCTCTTCATGACCGAGATGTGGGAGCGTTTCTCCTACTACGGCATGAGGGCCCTGCTCCCGCTGTACCTGGTGGCCCCGGGTGGCCTGCACCTCAGCGGTGGCACGGCGAGCGCGATCTACGCGGTGTACCTGTCGCTCGTGTACCTGCTCGCCCTGCCCGGCGGCTGGTTCGCCGACCGTCTGCTCGGTCCCCGCAAGACGGTCGCCGTCGCGGGCGCGGTCATCATGCTGGGCCACCTGTGCCTGGCGGTCCCCTTCGCCGCGAGCTTCTACGTCGGCCTGGTGCTCGTCGCCATCGGTTCGGGTCTGCTGAAGGCCAACATCTCCACGATGGTCGGCCACCTGTACAACGGCCCGGAGGACCCGCGCCGAGACGGTGGCTTCACGCTGTTCTACATCGGCATCAACCTCGGCGCCTTCGTCGCCCCGCTGGTCATCGGCACCATCGGCGAGAACGTCAACTGGCACCTGGGCTTCGCGCTGGCCGCGCTGGGCATGGCGCTGGGCCTGGCCCAGTACCTGATGGGCGGCCGCCACCTGAACCCGAGGAGCAGCGAGGTCCCGACCCCGCTGACCGCCGAGGAGAAGGCCGCCACGCTGCGCAAGGGCCTGGTCTGGCTGGCCGTCGCCGCGGTGTTCTACGGCGTCGTCGGCGGCACCGGTCACTTCACCCTGAACTGGGCGCTGATCCCGCTCACCGTCATCGGCCTGATCGTGCCGATCCTGGTCATCGCCCGGATCATGCGGGACAAGGACCTGGACGCGGGCGAGCGCTCGAAGGTGTCGGCGTACATCTGGTTCTTCGTCGCCGCGGCCGTCTTCTGGATGATCTACGACCAGGGTGGCTCGACGCTGTCGCTGTTCGCCAAGGACAGCGCGGAGAACTCGGTCCTCGGCTGGGACTTCCCGGTCTCCTGGTACCAGTCGGTCAACCCGGTGCTGATCATGGCGCTGGCGCCGGTCTTCGCGTGGCTGTGGCTGTGGCTGAACCGGCGCGGCAAGGAGCCGAGCACGATCGTGAAGTTCTCTTCCGGTCTGGTGCTGGTCGGTGTGTCCTTCTTCGTCTTCCTCGCCCCGCTGTCGGTCGCCGAGGGCGGTCACAAGGCCGCGGCGCTGTGGCTGGTCGCGATCTACTTCGTGCAGACCGTCGGTGAGCTGACGCTGTCGCCGGTGGGTCTGTCGGTGACCACGAAGATGGCTCCGCAGAAGTACGCCTCCCAGATGATGGGCGTGTGGTTCCTCGCGGTGACCGCGGGCGACTCCGTCACCGCCCTGCTGTCGAACCCGGCCGTCGGCGGCGTCAACCTCGACAAGAAGGGCTTCGTCGCCCTGGAGGCCGTGCTCGCCGTGGTCGCGGGCGTGGCGGTGTGGATGTACCGCAACAAGGTCAAGAAGCTGATGGGCAACGTCAACTAGGCGTCGGTCCCGGCCGGGAGGGCCGCCGTACCCAGCTGGGTACGGCGGCCCTCTTCCGTTGCGGAACGGCCCTCCGCCCCTTTTCTTGAGCGAACGATCCACATAAGTTACGGTGAGGTCATGGCGAGGACCCGGGAGTTCGACACCGAAGCGGCGGTGAGCCGCGCCATGGAGCTGTTCTGGACGCGCGGCTACGAGGCGACCTCCGTGCGCGACCTGACCCAGCACCTGGGGATCGGCCAGGGATCCCTGTACGCCGCGTTCGGCGACAAGGACGGCCTGTACCGGGCCGCGCTGGAGCACTACCGCACCACCCTCGCGGCGGCCGCCCTGCGCGACCTGGAGCAGGAGGCGGACGCCCGCGCGGCGATCCGTACGCTGCTGACGGAACGGATCCGCGTCGCCGTCGGGCACGGCGGTCAGGGCTGCCTGGCCGTCAACGCCGTCTGCGAACGGCTGCCCCAGGACGCGGCGACCCGGCGCACCGTGCGCGACATGCAGGACGCGAGCCGGGAAGCACTCACCGAGGTACTGCGTGCCGCGATGGAGCGGGGCGAGATCGCGGCACGGCACGACCCGCACACGCTCGCCGCATTCCTGGTCACCTTCCTCAACGGACTGCTCGTCTCCTCGAAGATCACACCCGACGCGCCCGCCCTCGCACCCCTCGTGGAACTCGCGCTGACCATTCTCGACTGAGAAGCCGGCCGTCTCGGCCCAGGGCTCTCATGCCCAGAATCTGTAACGATCGATCAAGAACGGATCCCTGTCTCGCCGCGATCACGGCACCCTCATGAGCGCCGGGGGTCCGGGCCGCCCGCTCACCCCATCGACCCACCGCACCCAGGACAGGAAGCACCACGTCATGATGTACGACCACACCACGACGCCCCTGCGCACCGGCCGTGCCGCCGTCAACGGAACGAGCCTGCACTACCGGACGGCCGGAACCGGCCCCGCCGTGGTACTGCTGCACGGCGTGCCCAAGACCGGCTACCACTGGCGCCACCTCGTCCCGAGGCTGACGCCCCACCACACCGTCGTCGTGCCCGACCTGCGCGGTCTCGGGGACTCCGACCACCCCGCCGACGGCTACGACTCTGCGACGATGAGCGACGACATCGCCGAGCTGATGGCCCGCCTCGGACACGAGACCTACGCCGTGATCGGCGAGGACTGGGGGGCGGTGATCGGCTACCAGCTCGCCGCCCGCCACCGCGACCACGCCACCGCACTGGTCCACGCCGAGGCCCTGTTCCCCGGCTTCGGCTTCGAGGACCACACCGCCCTCACCGCCGAGAACGTCTCCAGCGGCATGCACCTGTGGCACCTGGGCTTCTACTTCCAGCCCGACGTCCCCGAGATGCTGATATCCGGACACGAACGTGAACTGATCACCTACATGATCAAGAACGAGCGCAGCCACCCCGACACCGCCACCCCCGACGCGATCGAGGAGTACGTGCGCTGCTACTCCATGCCCGGCGGAATCCGCGCGATGCTCGCCGTCTACCGGGCGATGCTCACCGACGCCGAACAGAACCGGCAGGCCGCACGGCGGAAGCTGGACATCCCGGTCCTGGCGCTCGGCGGCTCCGCTTTCATCGGCGAGCGCAACGAGTCCCAGGCACGGCTCGTGGCCCACCACGTCACCGGACACGTCTTCGACGCAGGCCACGACCTCGCGGAGGAAGTACCCGACGAGATGGCCGACGTGATCCTGCCGTTCCTGGCGGCACACCGGTAGCCGGCGTCCCCCACCGGGGCGGGAAGGGCCCCGGCAGGCCGAGCCGGTCAGCCCGGGCGAGTTCGGGCACGGCTGCGGCGAAGATGTCGTCGAGGGGCCCGCCGCTGACGCCGAGCCTTGTCCCGGACGGCGGAAGGCCGCCGGCCACCGGTCTCCGCAGCGGCAGCACGCCGCCGGTCCACCCGTGGCTCACCTACCGGGGCGCCTGGCTCGACGACCAGGGCGGGCCGGGGCGGCGTCACCGTCCGCGGTCGGCCGGACGCCCGCGTGCGGCTCGGTCCGGGACGTCGCCGCCTGCGGTCAGACCGAGGTGCCGTCTTCGGTCAGGCCGGGGCGCCCAGTTCTGCCCAGACCGTCTTGCCCGGCGTGCCGGTGATCCGGATGACGCCCCAGTCCAGGCACAGCCGCTGCACGATGAACATGCCGTGGCCGCCGGGCCGGCCGGCCCGGTGCGGGGTGCGTGGGGCCGGCTGGCCGGTGCCCTGGTCGGAGACCTCTATCCGGATCACCTTGTTGTCACAGGTGAGCCGCAGCTCGTCGGGACCCTCGGCGTGCAGGCAGGCGTTGGTGACCAGCTCGGAGACGACGAGCAGCACGTCCTCGGCGGCGGCCCGCCGGTCGGCGGTGGCGGCGGGCAGCCACCCCCACGCGTGCAGCGCCTGGCGGGTGAAGTCGCGCGCGAGCGGGACGACCCCGCTCTCGCCTTCCAGGCGGAGTCTGCGCACCTGCGGCTCGCGGCCCTGCGGAGTGCCGCCGGCCGGCGCGGACGGCGTGGCCGCCCCCGCGGCGGTCGGCACGGACGGCACGGCTGCCCCCGCGGCCGCGCCTACGGTCGGCGCGCCCCCCTCGGACGCCCCGGAAGCGCCGCTGGGCTCCGGGCCGCGCTCGCCCGGCGAGTAAGGCCGGGTGGTGCTCATCAGCGCTTCACCTCACCGATTCACCAGTTCACGATTACAAAAGTCCGGTCAGTGGTCGGGGCCGGCACCGCGGGCCGCGGTCCGGTCCAGGAGCCGGGCGACAGGCGCCGGCCGCGGCGGCCGTCGCGCCGCCCGGGGGCCGGCCGGCTGTCCGCCGGACGCACGCCCCGTGCGCGTTCCGTGCAGGCCGCCCCCCGCCTTCTTGTGCCCTCTCCTGCCCGGCCGATCCCAGGGAACACCCCCGTGTTCGGGGTGACCCTCGAGGCACCCGCGGGGGCCGGGTGCGGGCCGGTCCGTACGGCAGGACACGGCGGCTCAGTCGGCACCGTCGGCCAGGGCGGCCTCGACGGAGTCGTGGACGGTGAAGACCGTCTCGGCCCCGGTGATCTCGAACACCCGGGCCACCACCGGCAGCATGCCGGCCAGGTGGACCCCTCCGCCGGCGGCGTCCGCCTTCAGCCGGGCGCCGAGCAGGACGTTCAGTCCCGTCGAGTCGCAGAACTCCAGGCGGGAGCAGTCCACGACGAGCCGCGAGAAGCCCTTGTCGAGCAGGTCGTCGAGGGGCTCACGCAGAAGATCGGCGGTGTGGTGGTCGAGCTCCCCCGCCGGTGTCACAACGGCGCTGGAGCCCTCTTCCCGCACCTCCACCAGAAGCCGGCCCGACTGTGCGCTGCCGACCGTCCCGTGGTCCATGCCGTCTCTCTCTCCCGAGGTCGTGGCTGCTGATGCCCTCGAACATTACGCCTTCCCTGCGCACTCCGACACCCGAACAACCGCACACAAACGGACATACCGCAACAGAACGCACTTGCGACTCTCTCGGTGCAGCGGGTAGGGCTAGTAAAGGACACACACCCCTACACGCCGGCTTCGGAGGCGCCGCACACCGCAGTGCACGTACTGGCTTCGGCAGCCATATGCCGAGAACGATGGAGGACACCCATGTCACCCCGGCTCGACGCATCGCATACCCCGATCGCGACGTCGACACCCCCACCGGTACCGCTGGATCATCCCATCGACCCCCTCGACCCCTTCGAGGGCCTCCCGGAGATCCCCCCTTACGACGAGATCGGCCCGGTCGACGCGCGGGCCCTGTCCAAGACCCTCTTCGAGCGGCTGGAGTCGCTGGAGGAAGGGACGCACGAATACGCGTACGTCCGCAACACCCTCGTCGAGCTGAACCTCGCGCTCGTCAAGTTCGCCGCCTCCCGCTTCCGCTCCCGCAGCGAGCCGATGGAGGACATCATCCAGGTCGGCACCGTCGGCCTGATCAAGGCCATCGACCGCTTCGAACTCTCCCGCGGTGTGGAGTTCCCCACTTTCGCGATGCCGACCATCATCGGCGAGATCAAGCGGTTCTTCCGTGACACCTCGTGGTCCGTGCGGGTCCCGCGCCGGCTCCAGGAGCTGCGGCTGGACCTCGCCAAGGCGGGCGACGAGCTGGCACAGCAGCTGGACCGCGCGCCCACGGTCGCGGAACTCGCCGAACGCCTCGGCATCTCCAGCGAGGAGGTCGTCGAGGGCATGGCCGCCTCGAACGCCTACACCGCCTCCTCGCTGGACGCCCAGCCCGAGGAGGACGACACCGAGGGCGCGCTCGCGGACCGCATCGGCTACGAGGACCACGGGCTGGAGGGCATCGAGTACATCGAGTCCCTCAAGCCGCTGATCGCCTCGCTCGCGCCCCGCGACCGGAAGATCCTCTCCCTGCGCTTCGTGGCGAACATGACCCAGTCGGAGATCGGCGAGGAACTGGGCATCTCCCAGATGCACGTCTCCCGGCTGCTGTCGCGCACGCTGGTACGGCTGCGCAAGGGGCTGACCCTGGAGGAGTGACCCGCCGCGGGACGCCTCGCGCGTGCGGTGAGCGGTCCGGCCGGTGCGGCCGGACCCGCCGCGCGCCGGTCAGACGACCCGCACGCCCGCCCGCCACACCCCGGCGACCAGCGGGACTCCCGGGCGGTAGGCCAGGTGGACATGGCTCGGCGCGTCGAGCAGCAGCAGGTCCGCGCGGGCGCCCGGGGCGAGCCGTCCGATGTCGGTGCGGCGCAGGGCGGCGGCGCCGCCCGCCGTCGCCGACCAGACCGCCTCGTCCGGGGTCATCCGCATGTCGCGGACGGCCAGGGCGATGCAGAAGGGCACCGACGACGTGAAGGACGAGCCCGGGTTGCAGTCGGTGGACAGGGCGACGGTGACGCCCGCGTCCAGCAGGCGGCGGGCGTCGGGCCACTCGGCGCGGGTGGAGAACTCGGCGCCGGGCAGCAGGGTGGCGACCGTACGGCTGTGCGCGAGCGCGTCGACGTCCGCGTCCGTCAGGTGGGTGCAGTGGTCGGCGCTGGCCGCGTCCAGTTCGACGGCCAGTTGCACACCGGGGCCGTAGGAGAGCTGGTTGGCGTGCACACGGGGGTGCAGGCCCTTCGCCCTGCCCGCCGTGAGGACGGCGCGGGCCTGGTCGCCGTCGAAGGCGCCCTTCTCGCAGAACACGTCGATCCAGCGGGCGTACGGCGCGCAGGCGTCCAGCATCTCCCCGGTGACCAGGGCGACGTAGGCGGCCGGGTCGTCGGCGTGGTCGGGGCTGACGACGTGCGCGCCGAGGTAGGTCACCTCCTCGGTGTGCCGGGCGGCCAGGCGCAGGGCGCGGGCCTCGTCCTCGACCGTGAGGCCGTAGCCCGACTTGGTCTCGAGCGTGGTCGTGCCCTGGCGCAGCGCCTCGGCGAGGTAGCGGGTGAGGTTCGCCTCCAGTTCCGCGTCGCTCGCGGCGCGGGTGGCCGCGACCGTGGTGCGGATGCCGCCAGCGCTGTAGGCGCGGCCGGACATGCGGGCGTTGAACTCCTGCGTCCGGTCCCCGGCGAAGACCAGGTGGGAGTGGGAGTCCACGAAGCCCGGCAGCACCGCCCGGCCGTCCGCGTCGACCCGGTTGTCAGTGGCGGGTGCTTTGCTTGACTCACCGGTCCACACGACCCGGTCGCCGTCGATGACGACGGCCGCGTCCCGGACCAGGCCGAGAGGGGAGCCTCCCCGTCCGAGGGAGGGGTCGTTGGTGACCAGCGTGGCGATGTTGGTGATGACGGTGCTGCTGCTCATGGTGTCCTCGTGGGTGATCGTCAGGCGCGGAGGGCCGCGACGGCCCGCGCCAGGGCCTGCGGCACATCGGGTACGCGCGTGTGCGCCCCGTCGCGCACGACGTGCCGGCCGCCCACGACCGTGTGCCGTACGTCCGCCGCGCCCGCCGCGAATACGGCCGTCTCGGCGCCCAGCCGGGGCAGGGGTCCGGCCGTCCTGACCGAGTCCAGGGCGATCGTGGTCAGGTCGGCGAGCGCGCCGGGCTCGATGGTGCCGGCGTCGTCCCAGCCGAGGGCGGCGTGCCCGTCGGCGCCGGCGGCCCGCAGCAGGGCGGCGGCCGTCCAGTGACCCCGGGTACGGCTGCGCAGCCGCTCGTTCAGCTCCATCGCGCGCGCCTCTTCGAGCAGGTCGATGACGGCGTGGCTGTCGGAGCCGAGACAGAGCGGGGAGCCGGCCCGCTGGAGGGCCACGGCCGGGCCGATGCCGTCGGCCAGGTCCCGTTCGGTGGTGGGGCACATGCAGGTGCCGGTGCCCGAGCCGCCGAGCAGGGCGATGTCCTCATCCGTCAGGTGGGTGTTGTGCACGCCGGTGGTGCGCGGGCCGAGGACGCCGTGGTCGGCGAGCAGCCGGGTGGGGGTACGGCCGTGCGCGGCGAGGCAGGCCTCGTTCTCGGCGGTCTGCTCCGACAGGTGCACGTGCAGCGGCGCCCGGCGCTCGCCGGCCCACTCGGCCACCGTCGCCAGCTGCCCGGCGGGCACGGCCCGTACGGAGTGGACGGCCGCCCCGATCTTCGCGTGATCCCGTTCCTTGAGAACTCCACAGCGTTCGGCCCAGGCCGCGGCAGTGCCGTCGGAGAACCGCAGCTGATGGGCGCTGGGCGGCTCGCCGAAGCCGGCGGACAGGTAGCAGGTGTCCAGGAGGGTGATCCGGATGCCGGCCTCGGCGGCGGCCGCGATCAGCGCCTCCCCCATGGCGTTGGGGTCGGCGTACCGGGTGCCGCCGGGCGCGTGGTGCACGTAGTGGAACTCGCCGACACAGGTGATCCCGGCGAGCGCCATCTCCGCGTACACCGCGCGGGCCAGGGCGTGGTAGCTGTCCGGGGTCAGGCGGTCGGCGACGGAGTACATCACCTCGCGCCAGGTCCAGAAGGTGCCGCTGCCGACCTGGACGGTGCCGCGCAGCGCGCGGTGGAAGGCGTGGCTGTGGGCGTTGGCGAGCCCCGGCAGGGTCAGCCCGCGCAGCACCTGCGCGCCCGGGGGCGGGGCGTCCACGCCGGTGCGCACGGCGCCGACGCGTCCGCCGGCCACGTCCACGGCCACGCCCGGCTCGACCCGGTCGCCGAGCCAGGCGTGCTCCAGCCAGTAGGTTCCCTGGGTCACCGGCAGGCCAGTCCTTCCAGTACGTCGGCGAGTGCGCGCACCCCGGCCACGCAGTCGTCCTCGGCCGCGAACTCGGCCGGGGAGTGCGAGACGCCGGTGGGGTTGCGCACGAACAGCATGGCGGTCGGGACGCTCCCGGACAGGATCCCGGCGTCGTGTCCCGCTCCGGTGCCGAGGACGGGCACGGTCAGGCCGGTGTCCTTGCCGAGGATCCGGGCGAGTTCGTCCCGCAGGGCGTGGTCGAACTCGACCACCGGGGTGAAGGACTCCCGGACGACGTCGAGAGCGATGCCGTGGGCGTCGGCGTACTCCCGGGCCGCCTTCTCGACGCCGGCCACCACGGTGTCCAGGGTCTGCTGGTCGGCGGCGCGGGAGTCGAGCCAGCCGCGCACCAGCGAGGGGATCGCGTTGACGCCGTTCGGCTCCACCGCGATCTTCCCGAAGGTGGCGACGGCACCGGCGAGTGAGGCCTCGCGGCGGGCGGCGAGCACGGTCTCGGCGTAGGACAGCATGGGGTCGCGGCGGTCCGCCAGCCGGGTGGTGCCGGCGTGGTTGGCCTCGCCCCGGAAGTCGAACCGCCAGCGGCCGTGCGGCCAGATGGCGCTGGCGACGCCCACGCGGTCGCCGGACAGGTCCAGCGCGCGGCCCTGTTCGACGTGCAGCTCCACGAAGGCGCCGATCCGGGCCAGCCGTTCGGGGTCGGGTCCGATGGCCTCCGGGTCGTACCCGGCCGCCTCCATGGCCCGGGGCAGGGTGATCCCGTCGCCGTCGGTGAGCCGGTGCGCCTGCCCGGCGGTCAGGTGCCCGGCGGTGAGCCGCGAGCCGACACAGGCGAGCCCGAACCGGGCCCCCTCCTCGTCGCCGAAGTTGACGAGGGCGAGCGGCCTGGCGAACCGTGCGCCCCGGCCGCGCAGTTCGTCCAGGGCGGCGAAGGAGGACACCACGCCGAGGGGGCCGTCGAAGGCCCCGCCGTCGGGTACGGAGTCCAGGTGGGATCCGGTGACGACGGCGTCCCCGGCGGCCGGGTCGCCCAGCCAGGCCCACTGGTTCCCGTTCCGGTCGACCTCGTACGCCAGCCCGCGCGCCTTCGCCTGCTCCTTGAACCAGTCCCGGCACTCGGCGTCGGCGCCGGTCCAGGCGTACCGCCGGTACCCACCGGACTCGGGGTGCCGGCCGAGGGGGAGCAGCTCCCGCCACATCTCGTGGAAGGAGGCGCCCCGTACCGGCTCCGGGTCGTGGCCCCGCGCGGGCTGCGGGCGGTCGTTCCGCGGGGCGTTGCCGTCCTGCGTCACGCCGGGTCACCTTCACGCATCGGCACCCGCACGTCCCGCTCGGCCGCGACCGACTCGGCGATGTCGTACCCCGCGTCCACGTGCCGGATGACGCCCATGCCGGGGTCGTTGGTGAGCACGCGCCGGATCTTCTCTCCGCCCAGCTTCGTGCCGTCGGCCACCGTCACCTGTCCCGCGTGGAGGGACCGTCCCATTCCCACCCCGCCGCCGTGGTGGAGGGACACCCAGGACGCGCCGGAGGCCACGTTGACCATGGCGTTCAGCAGCGGCCAGTCGGCGATCGCGTCGGAGCCGTCGAGCATGGCCTCGGTCTCGCGGTACGGCGAGGCGACCGACCCGCAGTCCAGGTGGTCCCGGCCGATGGCCAGCGGCGCGGCCAGCTCCCCGCTCGCGACCATGTCGTTGAACCGCTCACCGGCCTTGTCCCGCTCGCCGTAGCCGAGCCAGCAGATGCGCGCGGGCAGGCCCTGGAAGCGGACCCGTTCGCCGGCCAGCCTGATCCAGCGGGCCAGGGACTCGTTCTCCGGGAAGAGGTCCAGGATCGCCTTGTCGGTCTTGGCGATGTCGGCCGGGTCGCCGGACAGGGCCGCCCAGCGGAAGGGGCCCTTGCCCTCGCAGAACAGCGGGCGGATGTAGGCGGGGACGAAGCCGGGGAAGGCGAACGCCCGGTCGTAGCCGGCGAGTCTGGCCTCGCCGCGGATGGAGTTGCCGTAGTCGAAGACCTCGGCGCCGGCGTCCAGGAAACCGACCATGGCCTCCACGTGCCGGGCCATGGACTCGCGGGCGCGGGTGGTGAAACCGGCCGGGTCCTTGGCGGCCTCGGCGGCCATGTCCTCGAAGGCCACGCCGGCCGGGAGGTACGACAGCGGGTCGTGGGCGGAGGTCTGGTCGGTGACGATGTCGATGGGGGCGTTCATGGCGAGCAGCTGCGGGACCAGTTCGGCCGCGTTGCCGAGGACGCCGATGGACAGCGGGCGGCGGGCGTCCCGGGCCTCCACGGCGAGCTGGAGGGCGTGGTCGAGGGAGTCGGCCCGGACGTCCAGGTAGCGGTGCTCGATGCGGCGCTCGATGGCGCGCGGGTCGCAGTCGACGCAGATCGCGACGCCGTCGTTCATGGTGACGGCGAGCGGCTGGGCGCCGCCCATGCCGCCGAGGCCGGCGGTCAGGGTGATGGTGCCGGCGAGCGTGCCGCCGAACTTCTTCGCGGCGACGGCGGCGAAGGTCTCGTAGGTGCCCTGGAGGATGCCCTGGGTGCCGATGTAGATCCAGGAGCCGGCGGTCATCTGGCCGTACATGGTCAGGCCGAGGGCCTCCAGGCGGCGGAACTCCTCCCAGGTGGCCCAGTCGCCGACGAGGTTGGAGTTGGCGATGAGGACGCGCGGGGCCCACTCGTGGGTCTGCATCACGCCGACCGGGCGGCCGGACTGGACCAGCATGGTCTCGTCCTGCTTGAGGGTCTTCAGGGTGCGGACCATGGCGTCGAAGGAGCGCCAGTCGCGGGCGGCCTTGCCGGTTCCGCCGTAGACGACGAGCTTGTCCGGGTGCTCGGCGACCTCGGGGTCGAGGTTGTTCTGCAGCATGCGCAGGGCGGCTTCCTGCTGCCATCCCAGGGCGCTGAGTTCCGTGCCGCGCGGTGCTCGTACGGGGCGGGGTCCCGACATCTCTGTCTCCTCCTGTGCCTACGACTATTCACATCCTGTCGAGCTGAATAGAGCTAGTCAATAGGGGCACGGTCCCGTCCGGGCGCGGGAGGTGTCCGGCTGGAGGCGCCGGGAGCCGGGGGCGGAACGGAGAGGCCCGGGAAGGGCACCCGGCCGCGCGGGACGCGGGAGGGCCGCGCAGGGAACCGGGGCCGGGAGGGGGAGGGCGTGGCCGCCGGCGGAGGGAGCAACGGCCGCGGAACACACGTCAGTTGGGCAACTCTAGTACGTCGGACGCATGTTCCATCGGAAAATGCCAAAGGCCCCGCGTCCCGCACACACGTTGCGTAGTGTCAACGTCACTCAGCCGGAGTCCCAGGCGGGAGGAAGCCACGGTGCCCGGAATCGACGAGTGCTTACTGGAAGCGATGCGACTGCCCGGTGCCCGGGGAGCCGCGCTGGTGGACTGGACCAGCGGACTGGCCCTCGGCACGGTCGGCGAGGCCCCCGGCGGGGACCACGAGACGAGCGCCGCCGAGGCCGCGGAACTGGCCCGGACGGCCGCCGAACACGGCACCTTCGCCCCGGCCGGCGAGGGGCTGCCGCCCATGGAGGACGTGATCGTCAGCAACGGCGAGAGCTATCACCTGCTGCGGTTCGTCGCCACCTCCTTCGACAGCAGCGTGTTCCTGCACCTGTGGCTCGGCCGCGAGGAGGGCAACCTCGCGCTCGCCCGGATCCGGCTCGCCGAGATGGCCGCCCGGCTGGTGCTGGGATGACCATGGTCCGGACACCTCCGCCGGCCCTGCCGGTACGGGACCGGCGGGCCGCGCGCGCCCTGTCCCCGATGCTGACCCGGCTCGCCGAGGAGCGGGCCACCGGCGTCCTGGTCCGCGAACACGGCGTCCTGCACCTCGCCGAGGGCCGGGTGGTGCACGCCGAGAGCCCCCTCGCCCCGGATCTCGGCGTGCTCCTCACGGCCCACGGCACCCTCGCCACCGCCGCCTGGCAGCGGGCGGCGGCCCACGCCCCGGACCCCGCGCACGCGGCGGAACTGCTGCTGCGCTCCGGGGTGCTGCCCACCGGCGCGCTGGAGCTGTGCCACCTGGACGCGCTGTACGACGCCGGGTACTTCGCGCTGGCACCGAGCGGCACCCCGGGCCGGTTCCGGTACGAGCCCGGGCCACGGCTCGGCCCGCTGCCCTCGGTGCCGGTGGTCGCGCTGGAACGCGAGACGCTGCGCCGCCGGCTGCTGCTGCACCGGCTGTGGCCCGACCCGGCCGCCGACAGCGCCCCGCTGATCCGCGCCGACCCGGCGTTGGGCCGCACCCCCGCCGCGCCGGTCACCCACCGGCAGCGGGCCGTCCTGGACCGCGTGGACGGCGTCCGCACGGCCGCCGGCCTCGCCCGGGACCTGGGCCGGCAGGCCTTCCACACGCTGGTCGACGTCCGCCGGCTCACGGCGGCCGGCTGGATCGCGCCGGTGTCCGCGGGCCCCGCGCCACCGCCCGCGCCACCGCCCGCACCGGCGCCCCGCCCGGCCGCCACCGACCCCGACATCGCGCTGCTGAAGAGGCTCAGGGATGCGCTGGAGGCGCTTTGAACGGCACCGCCCCGCCGAGAGGAGACAGCTCATGGTGACCGAGGAGGACCTGCGCACCGTGCTGGCCGAACTGCACCGGCTGCGCACCCGGGTCCCGCAGCTCACCGGCGCCCTCGCGGCCGGCGTCGACGGCCTCGTCGTCGCCCACGACACCCCCGGCGTCGACCCCGAGGGCCTGGCCGCGCTCACCGCCGCCGCGCTCGGGGTCGCCGTACGGACCGCCGACGCCACCGGCCGGGGAGCCCTGCGGGAGCTGCTGGTGCGCGGCGAGCACGGCTATGTCGCCAGCTACGCGGCCGGCCGCACCGCCGTGCTGACGCTGCTCGCCCAGGACCGGGTCAACGTGGGCCGGCTGCACCTGGAGGGCCGCCGGGCCGGCGCCCGCATCGGGGAGCTGCTGGACGCCGCCGAGGCCGTCCGTCCGCTCCCCGGCACCACCCCCGCACGCACCCAGGGCCCCCGCGCGCCGCGCACCACGGCCGCCGAGGCCCGTACCGCAACCGACAGCTGAGAGGACCCCCATGTCCGACACCGCGACCGCGCTGAAGCAGGCCCTCACCACCATCGAGGGCGCCACCGGAGCCGCGCTCGTCGACTACACCAGCGGGATGGCGCTGGGCACGCTGGGCGGCGGCCAGAGCTTCGACCTGAACGTCGCCGCCGCCGGCAACACCGATGTCGTCCGCGCCAAGATGCGCACGATGGAACTCCTCGGCCTCAAGGGCGAGATCGAGGACATCCTGATCACCCTCACGGACCAGTACCACCTGATCCGCCTGCTGCGGGGCCGCGGCGGCAACGGCCTGTTCCTCTACCTGGTGCTGGACGCCGGCCGGGCCAACCTGGCGATGGCCCGGCACCAGCTGCGCCGGATCGAGGAGGACCTGGAGGTCTGACGGCAGCTCAGACCAGCGCCGGGGTACGGCGGCGGGCCCCGCCCGGGGCCGCGTCGCCGGCCGCGATACCCGTGGCCCGCAGGCTCCTGACCGCCTTGCCCGCCGGGCGCCCGCCGCCGCGGCCGAGCCAGTCGACGCGCACCCACAGCAGGGCCTCGGCGGACCGCTCCAGCCGCCCGATCCAGGCCGCCTTCAGCCACAGCCCGGCCCCGAGCCCGGCCAGCAGCAGCCCGCCGGCCGCGGGCACCGCGAACGCCGAGCCCAGCGCGAGCGCCCAGCCCAGCAGCAGCCACCAGCGGTGCCCCCGGCGCCACAGGCGCACGGTCACCGCGCGGTCCTGGAGCACGTCGTACTTGCCCGCGCGGGCCGCCCCGCGGGCCAGCGCCCGGTACCGGCCCCGGTGGGCCAGCAGCACACCGGCCGCGCCGAGCAGGAACAGCGCCGCCCCGGCCGTCACCCCGATCCGCCGCCCGGTCAGCCCCTCGGGAACGGCGCCGATCCCGGCGGCGACCACCCCGAGCCACCACAGCGGCGCGGCGCCCGCCCGTACGACGACGGCCACCCGCGCCAGCCCCTGTCCTCCACGTCCTCCGCGCGCCACGTCAGCCTCCCGTGTCACGTGTCCACACAGCGCTTGTGTCTCGCAGGGAAGCTAATAGCAGAACGTGAGACCAGTCTGAGAGCGGCGGGGCCCGGTCCCCCGGTTCATTCCACGAACAGCCCCCGGGCCGCCGCCTTGGCGTCGAACTCCTCCAGCCGGGCCTGGGCCTCCGGCAGGTTGTCGCACAGCGCCTCCAGCAGCACCCGGCCGAGCAGCATCGGCGCGCACGCGGTGTCGAAGGCGAGCCCGGTGCCGACGGCGGCGGGCAGCAGCAGGTCGGAGTGCTTGGCGACGGGCGCGAACGCCGAGTCGGCGACCGTGACCACGGTCAGGCCCGCGTCCTTGGCGTGGGCGAGGGTGTCCACGACCTCGCGCGGGTGCCGGGGCAGCGCGAAGCACAGCAGGGCGGTGGCCCCGGCGCGGACGGCGCCGTCGATGCGGTCCTCGATCATCGTGCCGCCCTCGTGGAGCAGCCGGACGTCCGGGTGGACCTTGGCGGCGAAGTAGGCGAAGCCGTAGGCCTGGGAGGCGGCGGCGCGCAGGCCCAGCACCGGCAGCGGGCGGGAGGCGGCGAGGATCCGGCCGGCCCGCTGCACCGGGCGCGGGTCGGCGAGCAGCTCCGCCAGGTGCCGCAGGTTCTCGATCTCGGCCTCGACGGCCTGCTGGTACTCGTTGTAGGCGCCGTCGCCCGGGGCCGGTCCGGCCGGGACGACCTCGCGCAGGTGCCGGCGCAGGGCGGGATAGCCGTCGAAGCCGAGGGCGACGGCGAACCGGGTCACCGACGGCTGGCTGACCCCGGCCAGTTCGGCCAGCTCCACACTGGACAGAAAGGGCACGTCGGCGGCCCGGCGCACCATGCTGTGCGCGATGCGGCGCTGGGTCGGCGTGAGCCGGTGGCCCTCGAAGAGCGCCTGCAACCGGGTCGCAGGGCTGTCGCTCGCGCTCATGCGGTACTCCCCCTCCAGATCTCCTCGACGCCCCGGGAGAGTACAGCGCCGGGGCATTGACAAACACCGGCCGCCTATTCAGACAGTGTGTCGCTGCATACCGTTATACAGCCCGGTGTGGGGAGAACGCATGGCACAGTTCGTGGAACCGCGCTCCATCGATGTCGTCCCGGACGAGGAACGGCACGGCAGGGCCTTCGGCCAGTTCACGCTGTGGCTGGGGGCCAACCTCCAGATCACGGCCGTCGTCACCGGCGCCCTCGCGGTCGTCTTCGGCGGCGACGTGGTCTGGTCGGTGCTCGGCCTGCTGCTCGGCAACCTGCTCGGCGGCGCGGTGATGGCCCTGCACTCCGCGCAGGGGCCGCGCCTGGGCCTGCCGCAGATGATCCAGTCCCGGGCCCAGTTCGGGGTGCGCGGGGCGGTCGTGCCGCTGCTGCTGGTGGTCGTGATGTACGTCGGCTTCTTCGCGTCCGGCAGCGTGCTGGCCGGGCAGGCGGTGGGCGAGCTGACGCACACGGACGACACCACCGGGATCCTCGTCTTCGCCGCCGTCACCGGGGTCATCGCCGCCGCCGGCTACCGGGTGGTGCACGCCCTCGGCCGGGTGGCGAGCACGGTGTGCGCGCTCGCCTTCGTCTTCCTCGCCGTACGCCTGCTGGACCGCGCCGACACCTCCGCGCTGCTGCACGACGCGCACTTCTCGCTGCCGGTGTTCCTGCTGGCGGTGTCGCTGTCGGCGTCCTGGCAGCTGGCGTTCGGGCCGTACGTGGCCGACTACTCCCGCTATCTGCCGCGCACCACGTCCCCGAAGGCGACCTTCTGGTGGACGCTGTCCGGCTCCGCGCTGGGCTCCCAGTGGTCGATGACCTTCGGGGTGCTGGTCGCGGCCACGGCCGGCGAGGCGTTCCTGGACCGCCAGGTCGGGTATGTCGTCGGCCTCGGCGGCACCGGACTGGTCGCGTCCTTCCTGTACTTCGTCATCGCGCTCGGCAAGCTCACCGTGAACGTCCTCAACACCTACGGCGGTTTCATGTCGCTGGTGACGGGCGTGAGCGGCTTCCGCGGGCAGCGCCGGCTGTCACCGGCGGGCCGGGTGGCGTACATATCGCTGGTGATGGCGGCGGGCACCGCGGTGGCCCTGCTGGGCAAGGACAGCTTCCTGTCCTCCTTCAAGGACTTCCTGCTGTTCCTGCTGACGTTCTTCACGCCCTGGTCGGCGATCAACCTGGTCGACTACTACCTGATCTCCAAGGAGCGCTACGACCTCGCGGCCCTCACCGACCCGCACGGCCGCTACGGCGCCTGGCGCTGGGACGCCCTCGCGGTGTACGCGGCCGGTCTGCTCGCCCAGCTGCCGTTCCTCGCCACCGGTTTCTGGACCGGCCCGCTGGTCGGCCCGCTCGGCGGCGCGGACATCTCCTGGATCGTCGGCCTGGCCGTGCCGGCGCTGCTGTACCGGCTGGTCGCCCGCCGCGTCCCGCCGGCCGCCCCGGCGCCGGAACCGGGGGCCGCCGGCGCCGAGGCGGCCGCACCCACCGCTCACTAGGCCGGGACGGGTCACGCCTGCCGGGTCGGCAGCACCATGATCTGGCGGAGGTTGACGTGCCGGGGGCGGCTGGTGGCGTAGGCGACGACATCGGCCACCTCCGCCGCCGAGAGCCCGCCGATCGCCCCGAACATCTCCTCCAGCTGCCCGGACAGCTCGGGGCTGCCGACGTGCGTCTTCAGCTCGGTCTCGGTCAGCCCCGGCTCGATGTTGGTGACCCGGACGTCCCGCGGCCCGAACTCGCCGCGCAGGGACTGCGACAGATAGGTCACGGCCGCCTTGGTCGCCCCGTACACCGCGTAGTTCGGGAAGGTCACGTGGGCGCCGATGGAGGAGACGTTGACCAGGTCGGCGGTGCCGCCCCCGGCCGCGGCGGCGACCAGGTCGGCGGTGAAGGCGCGGATGATCCGCAGCACTCCGGTGACGTTGGTGTCCAGCATCCGCTGCCACTCGTCGAGCCGGCCCTCGTCGACCGGGCCCGGCAGCATGACACCGGCGTTGTTGACGACCAGGTCGACGGCCCCGAACTCCTCGTGGATCCGGTCCCGGGCGGCCGTCACGGACGCGTCGTCGGTGACGTCGGCGGCCACGGCGAGGGCCTGCCCGCCGGCCGCCCGGATCTTGTCCACCAGCGCCTCCAGGCGGTCCGCGCGGCGGGCGAGCAGCGCGACCCGGGCGCCCTCGGCGGCCAGGTGCAGGGCGACGGCCTCGCCGATGCCGCTGGCGGCTCCGGTGATGACGGCGGTACGGCCGGACAGGCTCTCGTACGACATGGGGTGCTCCCTCGTGACTGCCGTCCGGGGCGCTTCCCCGGCGGTCGGCACCACTGTCGCCGGGTCCGGCCGCCGTACCCAGGGATGCGCTTTTCCTGGGTCTGCCAGTACCAGGATGGGACCGGCACCGGTCCCCTACGATCGGCGCATGGACGGGGACTGGACCGAAGCAGAGGTGGGCGACTTCCTGCGCTCGCGCCGCGCCCGCATCCGGCCGGAGGAGGTGGGGCTGCCCGCGCACGGGCGGCGCCGCGTGCCGGGCCTGCGCCGCGAGGAGGTGGCCCAGCTCGCGGGCGTGAGCGTCGACTACTACATCCGGCTGGAGCAGGGCCGGGGCACGAGCGTCAGCGACGCCGTCCTGGACGCGGTCGCGCGGGTGCTGCGGCTGGACGAGACCGAGCACACGTACCTGCGCACGGTGGCGCGTCCCGGCCGGCGGCGCGCGGGGACCGCCGGGCCGTCCCGGGTCCGCCCCGGGATCCAGGCGCTCCTCGACGGCATGGAGCGCAGCCCGGCGTTCGTGCTGGACCAGCGCATGGACGTGCTGGCCTGGAACGCCCTCGGCGACGCGGTGAACGGCTTCAGCCGGATGGCACCGGCCGGACGGAACATGCCGCGGCACCTCTTCCTCGACCCGGGCGCCCGGGAGCTGTACCCCGAGTGGGCGGCGGTGGCCGCGCAGGCGGTGGCCCACCTGCGGCTCAGCGCCGGCCGGTACGCCGACGACGCCCGCCTGTGCGCGCTGGTCGGCGAACTCTCCCTGAAAAGCGACGACTTCCGCCGCCTGTGGGCCGACCACGAGGTCCGGGAGTGCGCCTACGGCGTGAAGCGGATCCAGCACCCGGTCGCGGGCCTGCTGACCCTGCCGTACGAAACCCTGACGGTACCGTCCCAGCCGGACCAGACCCTGGTGGTCTACACCCCGGAACCGAGCTCGGAGACGGCGGAACGACTGGCGCTGCTGGGAAGTTGGGCCACCCTGTAGCCCCAGGGAAGACTGTCGCGGGGACCGCCGCACCCCCGTTTCCGGGGGGCGGGACGACGGCGGTCCCCGCGAGGGACGCGGGCCGGTCAGGACCGGTGGTGCGCGTCCGTGGCGTCCATGGAGGTCCGGGAGCCGCTCCGGAGGTCCTGGCGCCGTTCGGCGCCGGCCCGGGCGGGGAGCCGTACCCGCCCTGCCGACGCCCCCTAATCTGCCGGACGCGTGTTAAGCGGGTGCTGCGCGCACGTGACACGCTCGTACCACTTGCGCGAACCCCCGTCCCCTCCGCCGGACCCGGTTACTTGTTGCCGCCCTTGGCCAGGAAGGCGAGCAGGTCCTGCCGGCTGATCACGCCGGTCGGCTTGCCCTCGACCAGCACGATCGCCGCGTCCGCCGCGCCCAGCACCTGCATCAGGTCGCCGACCGGCTCACCGGAGCCGACCTGGGGCAGCGGGGAGCACATGTGCTTCTCCAGCGGGTCGTCCAGCGAGGCCCGCTTGCTGAACAGGGCGTCGAGCAGCTCCCGTTCCACCACGGAGCCGACGACCTCGGCGGCCATCACGTCCGGGTGGCCGGCGCCCGGCTTGACGACGGGCATCTGCGAGACGCCGTACTCGCGCAGCACCTCGATGGCCTGGCCGACGGTCTCCTCCGGGTGCATGTGCACGAGGGACGGGATGGAGCCGGCGACCTTGTCGCTCAGGACGTCGCCGACGCGGGCGCTGGGGCCCTCGTCCTCCAGGAAGCCGTAGTCGGCCATCCACTCGTCGTTGAAGATCTTGCTGAGGTAGCCGCGCCCGCTGTCCGGGAGCAGGACCACCACGACGTCGTCCGGGCCGAGCCGCTCGGCGACCTTCAGCGCGGCCACGACGGCCATGCCGCAGGAGCCGCCCACCAGCAGGCCCTCCTCCTTGGCCAGCCGGCGGGTCATCTGGAAGGAGTCCTTGTCGGAGACGGCGACGATCTCGTCCGCGACCTCACGGTCGTAGGCGGTCGGCCAGAAGTCCTCGCCGACGCCCTCGACCAGGTACGGCCGTCCGGAACCGCCGGAGTACACCGAGCCCTCCGGGTCGGCGCCGATGACCTTGACCTTCCCGTCGCTGGCCTCCTTCAGGTAGCGGCCGGTGCCGGAGATGGTGCCGCCGGTGCCGACGCCCGCCACGAAGTGGGTGATCCTGCCCTCGGTCTGCTCCCACAGCTCCGGGCCGGTGGAGTGGTAGTGCGAGAGCGGGTTGTGGGGGTTGGAGTACTGGTCGGGCTTCCAGGCGCCCGGGGTCTCACGGACGAGCCGGTCGGAGACGTTGTAGTACGAGTCCGGGTGCTCCGGCGCCACGGCGGTCGGGCAGACCACGACCTCGGCGCCGTACGCGCGCAGCACGTTGATCTTGTCGGTGCTCACCTTGTCCGGGCAGACGAAGATGCACTTGTAGCCCTTCTGCTGGGCCACGATGGCAAGTCCGACACCGGTGTTCCCGCTGGTCGGCTCGACGATCGTGCCGCCCGGCCTCAGCTCCCCGCTCTTCTCGGCGGCCTCGATCATGCGCAGGGCGATGCGGTCCTTCACGGAGCCGCCGGGGTTGAAGTACTCCACCTTGGCCAGGACGGTCGCCCGGATGCCCTTGGTCACGTTGTTGAGCCGCACCAGCGGGGTGTTGCCGACGAGGCTGATCATCGAGTCGTGGTATTGCACCGTTGTCTCCGGTCGCTGCAAAAAAAGACGTGTTCGTAGTGGTGTCGCCAGCCTAAGGCCAGGCGCCCGGAGAGCGTGGTCGTTCACTCCTCGTCGAGATTGGCGCACGGTGCGTACGGGGCAAGGAGTGGGTGTACGGCTACGAGGAGGTGGCGGCGACGCATGACGAGCATGTCGAGGGCGCGGGTGGCCCGGCGCATCGCGGCCGGGGCGGCGTACGGCGGTGGCGGGGCCGGTCTGGTCGGCGCGGCCGTCGTCGGTCTGGTGCTGGCGGAGGTACGGCTGGCCCGGCGGCAGCTGGGCAACGGGCTCAGCGACCGGGTGCCGGCGGCCGAGGGCGTGTACGGGCGCGCCTACGACATCCCGGGGGAACCGCCGCTGCGGCTGGCCATGCTCGGTGACTCCACGGCGGCGGGGCAGGGCGTGCACCGGGCGGGCCAGACACCGGGGGCGCTGCTGGCCTCGGGGCTGGCGGCGGTGGCCGAGCGCCCGGTGGAGCTGCGGAACGTGGCGGTGACCGGCGCCCGGTCGGACGACCTGGAACGTCAGGTGGGGTTGGTGCTGTCCGCTCCGGGGCCCGTCCCGGACGTGTGCGTGATCATGATCGGCGCGAATGACGTGACCCACCGGATGCCGCCGACCCGGTCGGTACGGCATCTGTCGACGGCGGTACGGCGGCTGCGCACGGCCGGCGCGGAGGTGGTGGTCGGCACCTGCCCGGACCTCGGCACGATCGAGCCGGTGCAGCAGCCGCTGCGCTGGCTGGCCCGGCGGGCGTCCCGGCAGCTGGCGGCGGCCCAGACGATCGGGGTGGTGGAGCAGGGCGGGCGGACGGTGTCGCTGGGGGATCTGCTCGGGCCGGAGTTCGAGGCGAATCCGCGGGAGCTGTTCGGGCCGGACAACTACCACCCGTCGGCGGAGGGGTACGCCACGGCGGCGATGGCCCTCCTGCCGACGGTGTGCGCGGCGCTGGGGCTGTGGCCGGCGGAGGAGGAACGGCCGGACGTGTCGCGCCGCGAGGGTTTCCTGCCGGTCGCCCGGGCCGCGGCCGAGGCGGCGTCGGAGGCGGGCACGGAGGTCACGGCGGCGATGCCGACCGGGCCGCGCGGGCCGTGGGCGTTGCTCAAGCGAAGACGCCGCCGCCACGTCCCGGAAGCCGAACCGGCGACTCCGTCGGTATGACCGGGTCCACCCGCCCGCCTGACGCGGTGCCCCGGGAAGCCCGGGGCCGCCCTCTCCGGCACCGCACGGCGGCACCACTGCTCGCGGCCGGGCCGGTCCTCCCGGCCCGGCGGACCCGCCCGGGGGCAGGGGCACCCTCATCGACACACCCGCGAACCGACCCCCACCTGACGCGGCGAGCCGGCAAGCCCGGGCCCGGCACCGCCCTCCCCAGCACAGCACAGCGACACCGCTGCCCGCGCCCGGGCCAGTCCCGGCACAGCGAACCCTCCCCCGCCCAAGACGCCCGGAAGACCGAGGGCCGGTCCTCCCGACGCGGCGGACCCGCCCGGGGGCAGGGGCACCGTCTGTCGAGGCGCCCCGCGAACCGGCCCCCGTCCCGCGTCGTCCCAGCCGGGGCCCGTTCGCGGGCCGGGTCCCGGTGCCGGGGCTTTCCTGCGGGGCGGGTCGGGCGGGGCGGCGGGCGAGGGCCGGGCGGCCAAGCAAGCGCTTAGAAAACTGCGGTCAGTGTCACACCGCCGTACCGGTGACCTGGGCCATACGGCCGGGTAACTTCCGAACCGGCCCTGCCCGAACCCCCTTCCCCTGGAGCCGTGATGCCCGAAGCCGTCATCGTCTCGACCGCCCGCTCCCCCATCGGCCGCGCGAACAAGGGCTCCCTGAAGGACCTGCGCCCCGACGACCTCACCGCCACGATCATCCGGGCCGCGCTCGACAAGATCCCCGAGCTCGACCCCAGGGACATCGACGACCTGATGCTCGGCTGCGGCCTCCCCGGCGGCGAACAGGGCCACAACCTCGGCCGCGTCGTCGCCGTACAGCTGGGCATGGACCACCTGCCGGGCTGCACGGTCACCCGCTACTGCTCCTCCTCCCTGCAGACCTCCCGCATGGCGCTGCACGCCATCAAGGCCGGCGAGGGCGACGTCTTCATCTCGGCCGGCGTCGAGATGGTCTCCCGCTACGCCAAGGGCAGCTCCGACGGCCTGCCGGGCACGCACAACCCGCTGTTCGCCGAGGCCGAGGCCCGTACCGAGGCCGTCGCCGGGCAGGAGGGCACGACCTGGCACGACCCGCGCGAGGACGGCCTGCTGCCCGACCCGTACATCGCGATGGGCCAGACCGCCGAGAACCTCGCCCGCTGGAAGGGCGTCACCCGGCAGGAGATGGACGAGTTCGGCGTCCGCTCCCAGAACCTCGCCGAGCAGGCCATCAAGAACGGGTTCTGGGAGCGCGAGATCACCCCGGTGACGCTCCCCGACGGCACGGTGGTCAGCAAGGACGACGGCCCGCGCGCCGGCGTCACCCTGGAGGGCGTGGCCGGCCTGAAGCCGGTCTTCCGCCCCGACGGACTGGTCACGGCCGGCAACTGCTGCCCGCTCAACGACGGCGCCGCCGCGCTGGTCATCATGTCCGACACCAAGGCGCGCGAGCTGGGCCTGACCCCGCTCGCCCGGATCGTGTCCACCGGCGTCTCCGGCCTCTCCCCCGAGATCATGGGCCTCGGCCCGGTCGAGGCGAGCAAGCAGGCACTGAAGCGCGCGGGCCTGACCATCGACGACATCGACCTGGTCGAGATCAACGAGGCCTTCGCCGCCCAGGTGATCCCCTCCTACCGGGACCTCGGCATCGACCTCGACAAGCTGAACGTCAACGGCGGCGCCATCGCCGTCGGCCACCCCTTCGGCATGACCGGCGCCCGGATCACCGGCACGCTCATCAACTCGCTCCAGTGGCACGACAAGCAGTTCGGCCTGGAGACGATGTGCGTCGGCGGCGGCCAGGGCATGGCGATGGTCATCGAGCGCCTCAGCTGACCCAGGGGGCCACCGTCCGTAGCGGACCTGGCACGGTACGTCGCAGAAGGGCCCAGAACCGGGGAAACCCCACGGTTTTGGGTCTTTCCGTGATCCAATCTCCCCCAGGATGTGACCTATCTCGCCTGCCCGGCATATCGCCGCAGGTCAGCGCCGACCGGCCTGGTACGCGACGCAACCAGGTGCCGTACGTCCTGCCCGTTTCGTGACGTTACGCACTGACAGCTGGTTAGTCCGCCCTTCAAGCTGATGTAGGAAGTCGGGGGTCGACTTTGAACCGGGAGTACGTCAGTGAGCGCCATGCCGATCGCCCTGCTGCTCACCACGGCAGCCACCGGCGCCGTGGGCGTCGCCGTCCTGCGCACCGTCCTGAGGCTGCGCCGCCAGCTCACCGAGCTGCAGCAGCAGCTCGCCGACGAGCGGGCGGCCACCGCGCGCGCCCTGCTGCCCGGCGCCCGGGCCGCCACGGAGGCCGAGCGGATACGGGCGGCCGTGGCTGACGCGCTCGCCGAGGAGCGGGAGCGGGAGCTGGCCGAGGCGCGCGCCTTCTGGGCGGCCCAGGAGGCCCGTGACGCCTCCGACGCGCCGATGCTGTTCGGACTGCCCGACGCCGATCTCTTCCTGCCCCGGCAGGCGGACTTCGCGGGGCTGGAGCCGCTGGAGCCGGTGTCCGAGCCGGGCGCCGACGCCGAGGAGTTCTCCGCGGGCGAGTCCCCGGAGCTGGCCGCCGCCCGCCGCCGGCACCCCTCGCACCCGGACTTCGTCCCGGCGCAGCCGCCGGCCGTCAACGACCACGAGCGCACGGTGGCCGCTCTGGAGGAGCTGGCCGCCGAGCAGGTGCGGCTCGCCGACGTGCGCCCCGGCCCGCTGGGCACGCTGGACGTCTACGTCTTCGCCGACGGCACCACGCTGTGCATGACCCCGGGCCACCGCGAGACGGCGGAACGGCTGGCCGCGGCCCTGGAGTCGGGCGAGGCGCCGTACCTCCTGGGCGGCTCGGGCGTCTCGGGCGCGTACACCCTGACCTTCGCGTGCGGCGAGGAGACGGTCTACATCCTGGCCGACCGGGTGATCGCGTCCCTGTAGTACCCGTAGCACTCCCGGCCCACCCCTGGCCCCGTAGTACCCGTGGACCCGTGGGGGCGCTTCAGACCCCGGCCCGCTGCCGGGCCTCCTCCACCAGGCGTACCGCCTCGGCGACCTGCTCCTCGCGGTCCAGCACGACCGCGAGGTCATGGGCGGCCACCAGGATCTGGTCGGCGGCGGCGAACATCCCGGCGTCCGGCATCTCACGGGGCTCGGTGCCGGGCGATTCCTCCCGCTGGGCCCAGCCGGACAGCTCCCGGGCCAGTGCCAGCGCCTCCGCCGCGGCCCCGCGCTGGAGCCGGCTCTGCGGTGCGGCCCGCAACCGGTCGGCGAAGTGGTCCACTGCTTGGGTCAAGGGCGTCGTATCAACCACCCGCCGAGGGTAACGTGCCGCACTGTTGCCAATACGCGAACGCTCAGGCACGGTGACGTGAAGGACCGGCTTACATCCCCTTTGTACCGGAGGCGCCGATGTCCCACGTCTTCTCCGAGGAGACCCACCGCAACCTGCTCGCCCGTATCCCGCACTGCACCGGTCGTGAGGTGTCCGACTGGCTGCGTGCCGTAGAAGAAGGCCCGGCCCTGTTCCGCTTCGAGGAGAAGGTCAGCTGGCTCAGGCACGAGTACGACCTGGCGTACGGCCACGCCAAGGCGATCGTGCACGAGTACGACTTGAGGAGGGCGGCGCGCAGGCTGCTCTGAACGCCGAAGTGCCCCGGGTGACGCACCCGGGGCACTTCGTCGCGTTCGTGACCGCCGCTAGTCGTTGCTGCTGAAGATGGCCACCAGCCGCAGCATCTCGACGTAGATCCACACCAGGGTCATGGTGAGGCCGAACGCCGCGAGCCAGGACTCGTTGCGCGGGGCGCCGTAGGCGATGCCGTCCTCGATCTGCTTGAAGTCGAGGGTCAGGAAGAACGCGCCGAGCACGATCGCGAGGATGCCGACGAGCGCGCCGAGCGGGCCGAAGCTGCGCAGCCCGCCGTCGTCGGCGACGCCGAACACGACCAGCAGCAGGTTGACCGCCATGACGGCCATGAAGGCGATCGCGATGGACATGCCGATGCGGGCGTACCGGGCGGTGACGCGGATCCAGCCGGCCTTGTAGATCAGCAGGGTGGCGCCCGAGACCGCCATCGTGCCGAGCACCGCCTGGAACGGGGCGCCGCTCCAGCGGCTGTTGAACATCTCGCTGAAGACGCCGAGGAAGACGCCTTCGAAGGCGGCGTAGCCAAGGATCAGCGCGGGCGACGGGGTGCGCTTGAAGCTCTGCACCATGGCCAGCACGAACGCGATCAGCGCGGAGCCGACGGCCAGGCCGTAGCTGGTGCCCGAGACGGGCAGCAGCGCCCAGGCGAGGACGGCGCCGACGGCGACCGTGCCGAGCGTGAGGGCCGAGCGGACGACGACGTCGTCCATGGTCATCCGGTCGGTGGTGGCCGGCGCCTGGACGTCCGCCTGCGCGTACGGGTTCTGGGCGTAGGGATTCTGCGCGTACGGGTCCTGCGCGTACGGGTTGCCCTGTGCGTACCCGGCCTGCGGCGCGGTGTTGAAGCCGGCGTAGCCGTTGTCGCGGCTGAAGCCCCGTCGCGAGAAGACCGGGTTGCTGCTCCTCATTTCACTCCTCCATGACTGCCGAGTGCAGTCTTGGCTCAAGAGTAATGGATTGGCAAAGGATCGACCATGATACTTGAGGAGGATCCTTCCCCTTGCATGCTGCCCAACACGCTACGCGCACGTCCGATTCCCGGCCACGGGCGTTCCGCTAGGCGAGCGGGAACCCGGTGTACGCCTCCGCCAGGTCGGTCTCGGCGGCGCGGGAGGAGGCGATGCGCTCCAGCCGGGCGAGCTGGAGCCGGGCATCGAAGGGGGTGGCGTCCGGGGCGCGGTGCAGCAGGGTCGTCATGTCGTAGGAGAAGCGTTCGGCCTGCCAGACGCGGCGCAGACAGGTGGCGGAGTAGGCGTCGAGGAGGTCCGGGGAGCCGGTCTCCCGCTCGTGGGCGAGGGCCCGGGCGAGGGTGACGACGTCGCCGACGGCGAGGTTCAGTCCCTTGGCGCCGGTCGGCGGCACGATGTGGGCGGCGTCGCCGGCGAGGAGGAGCCGGCCGTGCCGCATCGGCTCGTGCACGAAGGAGCGCATCGGGGTGACCGACTTCTGGGTGAGGGGGCCGCGCTCAAGACGCCAGTCGTCGTCCGTCTCCAGCCGCCGCTCCAGTTCGTCCCAGATCTCCTCGTCGCTCCACTGCCCGGCCTCCGTGCCCGCGGGGACCTGGAGGTAGAGCCGGGAGACGGCCGGGGACCGCATGGACAGCAGGGCGAAGCCGCGGTCGTGGCGGGCGTAGACGAGTTCGTCGTGCGAGGGGGCGACATCGGCGAGGACGCCGAGCCAGGCGTACGGGTACGACCGCTCGAACACCCGGGAGACCCCGGCCGGGACGGCCTTGCGGGCCACCCCCCAGAACCCGTCGCAGCCGACGACGTAGTCGCACTCCAGCACGTCCTCGCGCCCCTGGTGCCGGAACGGGACGCGCGGCCGGTCGCCCTCGGCGCCCTGGACGGCCAGCGCCTCGGCCTCGAACAGCAGCGGCCCGCCCTCCTTCAGCTGGAGCGCGATGAGGTCCTTGCAGACCTCGGTCTGGGCGTAGACGGTCACGGACCGCCCGCCGGTGAGCGCGGGGAAGTCGACGCGGTGCCGGCGCCGGCCGAAGCGCAGCTCGATCCCGTCGTGCCGCAGTCCCTCCCGGTCCATCCGCTCCCCGGCGCCGGCCGCGCGCAGCACGTCCACCGTGCCCTGTTCCAGGATCCCGGCCCGCTGCCGCTGCTCGACGTAGGCGCGGTCGCGGCTCTCGAGGACGACCGACTCGATCCCGGCGCGATGGAGCAGCCGCGCGAGCAGCAGCCCGGCCGGTCCCGCCCCGATGATCCCCACGGTGGTGCGCATCGCCGTCCCCTTCTCTCAGGACTGTTCGTCTGGTGAAATTTCCTTCACCAACTGCCCGCGAGTCTCCGCTCCGCGTACCTCACTGTCAATGGTCACGCCGCACATCCCCGCGAACGGCTCACCCGAGGGCCGGGGGAGGATTCCGGCATCAAGGACGCGGAGGGGGGCGCGCGTTGTGCGATGCACGGAGGCGAGACGCCGTCACACAGGGGTCACACCCGCACAAAAGGTGCAATGCGGCGGAGAGTGCCCGGAGCCGGACTCGAACCGGCACGCCCGCGAAGGGGCAGCGAGGTTTAAGCTCGCCGTGTCTGCATTCCACCATCCGGGCTTGCCAGGGCTCCGCAACAAGGGGTCCGAGCCTATCGGGACCCATCGCCCGAACAGCGGATGGGTGCACCGATGTTGTCTTATTTTATTGACGTCTGAGGGTGCATCAGCGGACGGAACGAGCCATCCGCACTTGCCAATAGCCTGGCCCGGGACGTGTGCGCCTGTACGCGAAATGACGGAATTTCACCGCCCGAACAAGACCGGTCACCCTGTTAACAGGACACCGGCCGGCCGCCGGGGCGTCCCGGCGCCGTCTCAGGGTCGGCCGTCCTCCCCAGGTATGACACGACGGCCTCCCGTCCGACCCGGGTCGCCCCCCGGAACCGGAACAGCGGCTGACTCCCCGCCCGCGGCGCGCCGGGACGATGGAACGGTCCCCAGGAAACACGTCGTCCCGACAGGAGCACCGCCCCGTGACCACCACACCCACCGCCGGCCGGACCACCGCCGTGGCCGCACGCGCCATGGAGTTGTCGAAGATCTACGGGCAGGGCGAGACCCGGGTGGTCGCCCTGGACCGGGTCTCCGTCGACTTCCGGGCCGCCGAGTTCACCGCCATCATGGGCCCGTCGGGTTCCGGCAAGTCCACGCTGATGCACTGCGTGGCCGGCCTGGACACCTTCTCCTCCGGCTCCGTGCGGATAGGCGACACCGAGCTGGGCTCCCTGAAGGACAAGCAGCTCACCAAGTTGCGCCGGGACAAGATCGGCTTCATCTTCCAGGCGTTCAACCTGCTGCCGACGCTGACCGCGCTGGAGAACATCACCCTCCCGATGGACATCGCCGGGCGGAAACCGGACAAGGCGTGGCTGGACCAGGTCATCGAGATGGTGGGGCTGTCCGGGCGGCTCGGCCACCGGCCCTCCCAGCTGTCCGGCGGCCAGCAGCAGCGCGTCGCCGTGGCCCGGGCCCTCGCCTCCAGGCCCGAGATCATCTTCGGCGACGAGCCCACCGGCAACCTGGACTCGCGCTCCGGCGCCGAGGTCCTCGGCTTCCTGCGCAACTCCGTGCGCGAGCTGGGCCAGACGGTCGTCATGGTGACCCACGACCCGGTGGCCGCCGCCTACGCCGACCGGGTGATCTTCCTGGCCGACGGGCGGATCGTCGACGAGATGTACGGCCCCACGGCCGAGTCCGTCCTCGACACGATGAAGCAGTTCGACGCGAAGGGCCGTACCAGCTGATGTTCCGCACCGCCCTGCGCAACGTCCTCGCGCACAAGGCCCGGCTGCTGATGACCGTGCTCGCCGTCATGCTCGGCGTGGCGTTCGTCTCCGGCACGCTGGTCTTCACCAACACCCTCTCCGACGCCTACCAGAAGAGTTTCGCCAAGGGCTTCGACCAGGTCGACGTGGCCGTACAGCCCAGGTACCAGGACTCCAAGGGCGACCAGGTCGGCAGGACGCCCGAGTTGACGCAGGCGCTGCTCGACCGGGCCGCCAAGGTCCCCGGGGCCGCCTCCGCCACCGGTGTCGTCACCGGCTTCACCGCGGTCGCCGGCAAGGACGGCGAACTCGTCGGCGGCGACTGGCAGTCGGCCGGCGGCAACTACTGGGGCACGAAGGACCCCCGTTACCCCCTGGTCAGCGGTCACGCCCCGCGCGGCAAGGGTGAGGTGCTGATCGACTCCGCGACGGCGAAGCGGGCCGGCTTCAAGGTCGGCGACACCGTGCGCCTCTCCGTCGACGGCCCGGTCCTCACCCCCACCGTCAGCGGCATCTTCACCACCGACGACGGCAACGTGGCCGCCGGCGGCAGCCTCACGCTGTTCGACACGCCGACCGCGCAGTCCCTGTTCGGCAAGAAGGGCACGTACGACGAGATCGACGTGCGGGCGGCTGCCGGAACCAGCCAGGAGGCGCTGAAGGCCACGCTGGACAAGGCCCTGCCCGCGGGGATGGTGGAGACCACCACCGGCGAGCGGCTCGCCGACGACCAGGCGGCGGCGATCGCCGACTCCCTGAGCGGCCTGAAGAAGAGCCTGCTGGTGTTCGCGGGCATCGCCCTGTTCGTCGGCACCTTCATCATCGCCAACACCTTCACCATGCTGGTCGCCCAGCGCACCCGCGAGCTGGCCCTGCTGCGGGCGGTCGGTGCCTCCCGCCGCCAGGTCACCCGCTCGGTGCTCATCGAGGCGTTCGCGGTCGGCGCGGTCGCCGGCGTGGCCGGTCTGGTGACCGGCATCGGCATCGGCGCGGGCCTGCGCTCCCTGCTGGGCTCCTTCGGCGAGACCGTGCCCGACGGACCGCTGGTGATCGGCTCCGGTGCGGTGGTCGCCGCCCTCGCCGTCGGCATCCTCGTCACCGTGCTCGCCGCCTGGCTGCCCGCCCGCCGGGCCGCGAAGATCCCGCCGGTGGCGGCGATGAGCAGCCTGCACGCCAAGGCCACCACCAAGTCCCTGGTGCTGCGCAACACGCTCGGCTCGCTGTTCGCGGCCGCCGGCGTCGCGGTGATCCTCATGGCCACGAACATGGACGCCGACGCCGCCCAGGGCCCGATGGGCATCGGCGCGGTCCTGCTGATCGTCGGTGTGTTCGTGCTGACCCCGCTGCTGTCCCGCCCGCTGATCGCCGCCGCCGCGCCGCTGCTGCGCGCCTTCGGGGTGTCGGGCAAGCTGGCCCGTCAGAACTCGGTGCGCAACCCGCGCCGTACCGCGGCCACCGCCTCGGCGCTGATGATCGGCCTGACCCTGATCACCGGCATGACGGTGATGGCGGGCAGCCTGCAGAGCTCCATCGACCGGATGGCCAGCTCGGCGATCCGCGCCGACTACGTCGTCTCGATGGCCAATCAGGGCCCGCTCTCCCCCGACGTGGCGAAGAAGCTCGCCACCGCCGACGGGGTCACCGCCAGCAGCCCGCTGCGCAACGGCGAGTCCCGCATCGACGGCGGCACCCAGTGGCTGACCGGCGTCGACGGCGCGGCCATCGGCAAGCTGACCGACCTGAAGGTGACCGCCGGCTCCCTCTCGGTGGGCGGCACACGGATCGTCGTGGACGAGGACCGGGCCGAGAAGCACGGCTGGAAGCCCGGTTCGCGGCTCACCGCGCACTTCGAGGACGGCGCGGCCCGCCGGCTGACCGTCGCCGGGGTCTACGAGGGCAACGACATGTTCAACGGGATCATCCTCGACAACAAGGTCCTCACCCCGCACCTGGCCGACCCGGCCGACATGCGGGTCATGGTCAAGATGGCGGACGGCGCGTCCGACGCGGCCAAGGACGGACTGGTGAAGACCCTCGGCGTCAACCCGGCGGTCAAGATCCAGGACAAGCAGGACATCTCCCGTGAGATCGGGAATGTGTTCACCCAGGTGCTGAACATGGTCTACGGCCTGCTCGGCATGGCGGTGATCGTCGCCGTGCTGGGCGTCGTCAACACGCTGGCCATGTCCGTCTTCGAGCGCGCGCAGGAGATCGGCATGCTCCGCGCGATCGGTCTGGACCGCCGGGCGGTCAAGCGGATGGTCCGCCTGGAGTCCCTGGTGATCTCCCTGTTCGGCGGCGTGCTGGGCCTCGGCCTGGGCGTGTTCTTCGGCTGGGCGGCCGGCGAGCTGCTGGCCACGGAGATACCGACGTACGAACTGCAGCTGCCGTGGGGCCGGATGGCGGTCTTCCTGCTGCTGGCGGGCCTGATCGGCGTCCTGGCCGCCCTGTGGCCGGCCCGCCGCGCGGCCCGGCTGAACATGCTCGCGGCGATCAAGGCCGAGTAGCCGGTCGCCGGCGCAGCAGCCGTCGTACGACGATGAAGGGGGCCCCTCGGGAAGGGGCCCCCTTGCCGTGCGTACCGGCTGTCCGGTGCGGGCGGTCAGCCGTGCCAGGTGCGGGGCCGCAGCGTCAGACCGGAGGCGCCGGAGACGGGGGTGCGGATCGCGAGGACCTGGTTGACGCCGATCCGGTTGCGTTCGAAGGCGAGGGCGGAGGCGGCCATGTACAGCCGCCACACCCGGGCCCGGCCGGGGCTGGTGAGCCTTACCGCCCGGTCCCAGTCGTCCTCCAGGTTGCCCACCCAGCGGCGCAGGGTGCGGGCGTAGTGCTCGCGGATGGCCTCCACGTCCCGCACCTCGAACCCGGCCCGCTCCAGCTGGGTGACGGTGGTGCCGATGGGGGCGAGTTCGCCGTCGGGGAAGACGTAGGCGTCGATGAAGTCGTCCACCTGGTACGCCGACTCGTCCCGCTGCGGGCGGCGGGCGATCTGGTGGTTCAGCAGCCGGCCGCCGGGCACCAGCAGGGCGTACAGCTGGCGGGCGTACTCCAGGTAGCGTTCGGCGCCGACGTGTTCCGCCATGCCGATGGAGGAGATCGCGTCGTAGGGGCCGTCCACCACGTCCCGGTAGTCCTGGACCCTGATCTCCACCCGGTCGGTCAGCCCCGCGTCGGCGACGCGCTTGCGGGCGTACGCGGCCTGCTCCTGCGAGAGGGTGATGCCGACGACGCTCACCCCGTGCTCACGGGCCGCGTGGATGGCCATGGAGCCCCAGCCGCAGCCGACGTCCAGCAGCCGCTGACCCTCCTTCAGGCCCAGCTTGGCGCAGACCAGTTCGAGCTTGTCGCGCTGGGCGGTCTCCAGGGTGCCGTCCTCCTCCCAGTAGGCGCAGGAGTACACCATGGAGGGGCCGAGGACGATCTCGTAGAAGTCGTTGCCGACGTCGTAGTGGTGGCTGATGGCCCGCTTGTCGGTGCGGCGGGTGTGCAGGTGCCGGCGGGGTCTGCGCATCTCCTCGCGCGGCGGGGTGGGCGGGATCGGGGGTCCGGCCAGTTTCAGCAGGTCGCGGGCGGCGGCCCGGACGGCGGGGTCGCGTACGGCCTGGCGCAGGGTGCGGGCGTCCTCGCCGCGCTCCCAGATCAGGCCCGCCATCGCGTCCAGCACGGTGTACAGGTCGCCCTCGACGTCCAGGTCACCGGAGACCCAGGCGCGGGCGAGGCCCAGTTCGCCGGGTTTGAAGAGCATGCGGCGCAGGGCGCGGCGGTTGCGCACCACGAGCGCCGGCGCGTCCGGCGGACCGGCCTGCGAGCCGTCCCAGGCCTTCAGCCGCACCGGGAGCGGGGCCCCCAGCACCTGCTCGGCAAGACTCCTCAGCCGCTGCGCGGCGTCGGCCATGACGCACACCTCCGTGACGGACGATCCCGGAATGCCAACACCACGTAAACACATGCGGGGCCGGGCGGTAGTCCCCACGCCGTGTTGCGGCTGGGTAAAAAGCGGGCGCGCGCCGCGCGCGGGGGCGGCCGGGTGCCGGACAGGCCGAAGGGGCCGCCCGCACCACGGATGGCAGGCGGCCCCTTCGGGACAGGACAGGTGACGGGAGGTCAGGAGGCCTTGGCCTTCTCCTCCGGCTTGGCGGCGGCGACCGGCGCCGGCTTGGCGGCCTCGTAGAACTCCTCGCGCGGGTTCTCCATGGCGCCGAGGGAGACGACCTCGCGCTTGAGGAACATGCCGAGGGTCCAGTCGGCGAAGATGCGGATCTTGCGGTTCCAGGTCGGCATCGCCAGACCGTGGTAGCCACGGTGCATGTACCAGGCGAGGCGGCCCTTGAGCTTGATCTTCATCTTGCCCATGACGATCATCGCCACGCCCTTGTGCAGGCCGAGGCCGGCGACGGCGCCCTTGTTGGCGTGCTCGTACTCCTTCTGCGGGAAGCCCCGCATGCCGGAGATCACGTTGTCGCCGAGGACCTTGGCCTGGCGCAGCGCGTGCTGGGCGTTCGGCGGGCACCAGGCGTTCTCGTTGCCCGCCTTGCGGCCGACGAGGTCCGGGACCTGTGCGTTGTCACCGGCGGCCCAGATGTAGTCCGTGCCCTTGACCTGGAGCGTGGGCTCGCAGTCGACGTGGCCGCGCGGGCCGAGCGGCAGACCGAAGCGGGCGAGGGCCGGGTTCGGCTTGACGCCGGCCGTCCACACGATGGTGTTGGCGTCGACCTCGAGGCCGTTCTTCAGCACCACGTGACCGTCGACGCAGGAGTCCATCGAGGTGGAGAGGTAGATCTCCACGCCCCGGCTCTCCAGGTGCTCCTTGCCGTACTGGCCGAGCTTGGGGCCGACCTCGGGCAGGATCTTGTCGGCGGCGTCGACGAGGATGAAACGCATGTCCTCGCGGGACACGTTCTTGTAGTACTTGGCCGCGTCCCGGGCCATGTCCTCGACCTCGCCGATGGTCTCCGCGCCCGCGAAGCCGCCGCCGATGAAGACGAAGGTGAGCGCCCTGCGGCGGATCTCCTCGTCGGTCGTGGAGTCGGCCTTGTCCAGCTGCTCCAGGACGTGGTTGCGCAGGCCGATGGACTCCTCGATGCCCTTCATGCCGATGCCCTGTTCGGCGAGGCCGGGGATCGGGAAGGTGCGGGAGACCGCGCCCATGGCGATGACCAGGTAGTCGAAGGGCAGCTCGTACGCCTCGCCCACCAGCGGGGCGATCGTGGCGACCTTGCGGTCCTGGTCGATGGTGGTGACCCGACCGGTGAGGACCTCCGCCTTCGGCAGCACGCGTCGCAGCGGGACGACGACGTGCCGAGGGGAGATGCTGCCGGCGGCGGCTTCGGGGAGGAAGGGCTGGTAGGTCATGTACGACCGGGGGTCGACGACCGTGACGGTCGCCTCGCCGTAGCGCATCTTCTTGAGGATGCGCCGAGCTGCGTACAGGCCTACGTACCCACCGCCTACTACGAGGATCCTGGGACGCTCCGTGGTGCTCATGCCATCGAGTATCCACCCGCCCCAGGGGGGGTGCTCGTGCGCCCCTTCACAAGAACCGACAGGGCCTGTGTTAAACTCCGCGCCCCGCATAGCCCGGACCGTGCGGACCGGCGCGAACCGCGCGGCGGTTCGCCCCGTTGTCAAGGCCGCGTGAGCAGCCTCTCCGGAGTCGCGGGGTGGCCGTGAGAGTGTCGTGACGCCTCCGGAACAACCTCCTCCAGGGCCCGCTCACGCCCTTCATCTGAACATGTTCAAACGGTCTTTGATGCCCCGGAAGGGCCAACCGGCCCTGTTCGGCGACCCCTCGGGACCCAATTCCTTGTGAAGAACTTCACGAACTTTTCCGCCCGCATGCGACGGAGGGCCCCCGAGGGGGCCCTCCGGACCGCTCAAACGTTATCCAACCTGCTCAGCGGTCGGCTACCCCCGAGTAACAAAAGGGTGCCACGCCACCGCCCACGCGATGCCGCCGGGCAGGGCGCGGACTGCTACTCCAGGTCCTCTGCCGCTTTCCAGGCGATGCCGTCCAGGATGTCGTGCTCGCTCACCACGACCTCCTCGGCGCCGGTGCGCTCCATGATCGCGAGCAGGACCAGGGCGCCCGCGCCGATGACGTCGACCCGGCCGGGGTGCATCGACGGGACGGCGGCGCGCTCGGCGTGCGTGGAGCGCAGCAGCCACTCGGTGATCTCCCGCACCCGGTCCCGGGAGATCCGGGAGTGGTGGATGCGCGCGGAGTCGTACGCGGGCAGCTCCTGGGCGATCGCGGACACCGTGGTCACGGATCCGGCCAGACCCACCAGGGTGCGCGCCTCGCGCAGCGGGACCGTCCGCTCGGCCAGGTCCAGGGCGGCCTCCACGTCGGCCCTTATGGCGGCGATCTGCTCCCCGGTGGGCGGGTCCGAGACCTCGCCCCCGTGCACCAGGTGCCGCTCGGTCATCCGCACACAGCCGATGTCCACCGACCGCGCGGCGCGCACCCGGTCGTCGCCGACGACGAACTCGGTGGAGCCGCCGCCGATGTCCACCACCAGGTAGGGGCGGGCGAGGTCGGTGCGGCCGGTGAGCTCCTTCGTGGCGCCGGTGAAGGAGAACTCGGCCTCCTGGTCGCCGGTGACGACCTCCGGCTCCACCCCGAGGATGTCCAGCACCCCGCGCACGAAGTCCTCGCGGTTCTCGGCGTCCCGGGAGGCGGAGGTGGCGACGAAGCGGACCCGCTCGGCGCCGTGCTCCTTGATGACCCCGGCGTACTCGCGGCAGGCGGCGAAGGTGCGCTCCAGCGCCTCGGGGGCGAGCCGGCCGGTGCGGTCGACGCCCTGGCCGAGCCGTACGATCGTCATCCGGCGGTCCAGCTCGGTCAGTTGCCCGGTCGCCGGGTCGGCGTCGGCGACCAGCAGCCGGATGGAGTTGGTGCCGCAGTCGACGGCGGCCACACGGGTCACTTCTCGTCCCCCTCGGTCTCGTCCAGGGTCACGCAGGCGCCCTTGCGCCACCACTCGGGCAGCATCGCCAGGGCCTCGTCGCCGAGCGGGTTCACGCCCGGTCCGGCGGCCAGCGAGTGGGCGACGAGGACGTGCAGGCACTTCACCCGGTCGGGCATGCCGCCCGCGCTCGGGAAGCCCTGGAGCACCTCGATCTCGTCCCGGCGCCGGATGTAGTCCTCGTGCGCGGCCCGGTAGGCGGCGGCCAGCTCCGGGTCGCTCTGGAGCCGCTCGGTCATCTCCTTCATCACGCCGTTCGCCTCCAGTGTGCCGATGGCGGAGGACGCCTTCGGGCACGTCAGGTAGTACAGCGTCGGGAAGGGCGTGCCGTCGGGCAGGCGCGGCGCCGTCTCCACGACGTCCGGCTGACCGCACGGGCAGCGGTGCGCGATGGCCCGCAGGCCCCGCGGGGGGCGGCCCAGCTGCTGCTTGAAGGCCTCTACGTCCGCGTCGGTGGGCTCGGTGCGCGGAGTGGGCGGCGGAGGGGTTTCCATGACTGGCTGTCGGAGACTTTCTGTCGGTTCACTGGTCGGAGGCGTCGGACTTGTCGACGCCCTCCCAGACGTTCGCGTACCAGGGCCGGCGGGCGGCCCCGAGGTCGGCGCGGGACTGCTTGGCCGCGCCGGGGTCGACGACCACGTACCCGGTCTCGCCGGGCCGTACGTAGTGCAGCCGGCGACGGATCTGCTGCTCGGCGTAGGCGTCGTCCTGCCAGCGCGCCTTGAGGTCCCGCAGTTGCTCGACCCGCTCGCGGGCCTGCCGCTGCCGGTGCTGGAGGTCGGCGATCTCCGCGCGCTGGGAGACGTACTGCCGCATCGGGTAGGCGAGGGCGACGACCATCGTGCACAGCACCAGCGCGAGCAGCGCCGCGCGGCCGGTGAGCCGGGAGCGGCGGGCCTGCCGTTTGCTCTGCGAGCGGTAGACGCGGGCCGCGGTCTGCTCGCCGAGCAGCCTGATCCTGGTCGCGGTGGAGAACCGGTCACGGTCCTTCACGCCCATCTTCCCCGCCTCCCGTCACACGCGCGTACGTCCCCGGACACGGTACGGGACCGGGTCCGGGGACGTACGTACGACTGGCTAGGACTTGCCCCAGGTGGGGTCGGCTCAGCCCTTGCTGTGCCTACTGGTTCGCGGAGCGAAACCGCGGGAAGGCGCTGCGGCCGGCGTACACCGCGGCGTCGTCGAGGATCTCCTCGATGCGCAGCAGCTGGTTGTACTTGGCGACGCGCTCGGAGCGGGCCGGGGCGCCGGTCTTGATCTGACCGCAGTTGGTGGCGACGGCCAGGTCGGCGATGGTGACGTCCTCGGTCTCGCCCGAGCGGTGGGACATCATGCACTTGAAGCCGTTGCGCTGGGCCAGCTCGACGGCGTCCAGGGTCTCGGTCAGCGAGCCGATCTGGTTGACCTTGACCAGCAGGGCGTTGGCGGCGCCCTCCTCGATGCCCCGGGCCAGGCGCTCCGGGTTGGTGACGAACAGGTCGTCGCCGACGAGCTGGACCTTGTCACCGAGCTTGTCGGTGATGGTCTTCCAGCCCTCCCAGTCGTCCTCGAACAGCGGGTCCTCGATGGAGACCAGCGGGTACGCCTCGACCAGCTCGGCGTAGTACTCGGTCATCTCGGCGGCGGTGCGGTTCTTGCCCTCGAAGACGTACGAGCCGTCCTTGTAGAACTCGGACGCGGCGACGTCGAGCGCCAGGGCGATCTGCTCGCCGGGGGTGTAGCCGGCCTCCTTGATCGCCTCGAGGATGAGGTCCAGGGCCTCGCGGTTGGAGCCGAGGTTCGGGGCGAAGCCGCCCTCGTCGCCGAGGCCGGTGGACAGGCCCTTGTTCTTCAGGACCTTCTTCAGGGTGTGGTAGACCTCGGTGCCCCAGCGCAGGGCCTCGGAGAAGGACTCCGCGCCGATCGGGGCGATCATGAACTCCTGGATGTCCACGTTGGAGTCGGCGTGCGAGCCGCCGTTCAGGATGTTCATCATCGGCACCGGCAGCAGGTGCGCGTTCGGGCCGCCCAGGTAACGGAAGAGCGGCAGGTCGCTGGCCTCGGAGGCGGCGTGGGCGACGGCGAGCGAGACGCCGAGGATGGCGTTGGCGCCGAGGGAGCCCTTGTTGTCGGTGGCGTCCAGGTCGAACATGGCCTGGTCGATCAGGCGCTGCTCGGTGGCGTCGTAGCCGACCAGCTCGGGGCCGATCTGCTCGATGACGGCGAGAACAGCCTTCTCGACGCCCTTGCCCTGGTAGCGGTTCGGGTCACCGTCGCGCAGCTCGATGGCCTCGAAGGCGCCGGTCGAGGCGCCGGACGGCACGGCGGCACGACCCGTGCTGCCGTCGTCGAGGCCGACCTCGACCTCGACCGTGGGGTTGCCTCGGGAGTCCAGGATTTCCCGGGCTACGACGACGTCGATGGACGGCACGAGCATCTCCTTCTTGGATGTGACGCTGGAAGTGCGGGGCTGGTGTGCCTTGCGACTAGAGCCTAACCGTCCCGGGCCGCTCGGCCCGCGACCGACCGCCCCGTGGACAGGGCGACCGTACCTTTTGTTTCAGCTCAAAACAAAGGTCCGGATCGCTCCGGGGCCAGGACGCCTCTCCGGGGGCGTTGAGCGGGCGCGCCGGGGCGGGGGCGGGGCGTTGAGCGGGCGCGCCGGGGCGGGGGCGCCGGGCGGGCACCTCGGGACGGGGGCGCCGGGGGCAGGCACCTCGAGGCGGGGCGCCGGGGCGGGGCCGCTGGGCAGACACGCCGGGGCGGGGGCGCCGGGCGGGCACCCCGGGACGGGGCCACCGGGCGGGCACCCCGGGACGGGGGCGCCAGGGCAGGCACCCCGGAACGGGGCCGCCGGGCAGACACACCGGGGCGGTGGCGCCGGGCGGGCACGCCGGAACGGGGCCACCGGGGCACGCACCCCGGAACAGGGCCACCCGGGCAGGCACCCCGGAACGGGGCCGCCGGGGCAGGCACCCCCGGGACGGGGCCGCCGGGGCAGGCACCTCGGGGCGGGGGCGCCGGGGCGGGGGCGCCGGGCGGGCACCCCGGGACGGGGCCGCCGGGCAGACACGCCGGGGCGGGGGCGCCGGGCGGGCACGCCGGGACGGGGCCACCGGGGCACGCACCCCGGGACGGGGCCACCGGGCAGACACACCGGAACGGGGCCGCCGGGGCAGACACCCCGGAACGGGGCCGCCGGACAGACGCGCCGGGACGGGGGCGCCGGGGCAGGCACCCCGGGACGGGGGCGCCGGGGCAGGCACCCCGGGACGGGGGCGCCGGGCGGGGGCTCTGGGGCGTGTGCGGAAAAACCCCGCCCCGGCGCGTACGGGGGAAGACGCGCCGGGGCGGGGGCCCATGGGGACGGGGGTGGCCCGCACGGGGCCTCGGAGGGGCCGCCGGGATGCGCGGACCCTGGGGGCCCGGGGGCTACTTCAGGTGGAGCTGCTGGCCCGGGTAGATGAGGTCGGCGTCCTGGACGATGTCCTTGTTCAGCTCGAACAGCTTCTGCCAGCCGCCCGCGACCTTGTGCCGGGCGGCGATGGTGCTGAGCGTGTCACCCTGGGCGACCTTGTACTCGCCGTCGCCCTTCTTGACCTTCTTGCCGGTCGGGGTGGTGACGGTCTTGCCCGCGCTGCCACCGGTGCTGCCGGTGCTCGTGCTGTTGCCGGTGCCCGTGCTCTTGTTCGTCGAGGCGGCCGGGCGTTCGGCGGAGCGGGAGGCGGCCTGCTGGTCGGCGGAGCGGGTGGAGGTGCCCGAGCCCTGGGTGGACGACGGGGTGGACGGCGCCGGGGCGCTCGGGGCGGAGCCGTTGTAGGCGGCGCCCGACAGGCCCGTGCCGCAGACCGGCCAGGCACCCTTGCCCTGGGCGGCGAGGACCTTCTCGGCGACGGCTATCTGCTGCGACTTGCTCGCCTTGTCGGCGGTGGAGGCGTACTGCGTGCCGCCGTACGCGGCCCAGGTGGAGGCGGAGAACTGCAGACCGCCGTAGTAGCCGTTGCCGGTGTTGATGGACCAGTTGCCACCGGACTCGCACTGGGCGACCGCGTCCCACTGGGAGGCGGTGGCGGCGGAGGCGTTGCCGGCCGCCATCAGCGGAGCGGCGACGGCGGCACCGGTGACACCGGCGAGCGTGATGGCGCGGACGGCCTTGGACGGACGACGGTGCTTGCCCTTGCCGGTAAACAGCATGGATCGATTCCCCTCACCGACGCCTACGAGGTGAGCTGTCGGGTTCGGGCCGGTTGAGTTGCCCGGCCGCGTCATCCGCTTGCGCGTGACGCGGCTTCACCCCCAGCCGGTCCCAGCTCAACTGCTGGGCCCGGCGCCTACCTTGGGTCCCCCGCTCCTGCCTACGGCGCTTGTTCGCGACGACTGTTCCCGGGCAACCACTGGCAGGATTCGGCGTGGTGGATGCCGGGGCTCGCGGTGAACGAGCGGCCTCGACCGTAGACAGGTGATCGCCGGAATTTCAAAGACGATCAGGGCTTCTGAGACTCATCCCACACTTTCGCCAAACCGGACATTAGGGCGTTAAACAGGACGTCAAGTCCCGCTACTTTGCGCCCGTTTCGCCCTGGACATCCAGGGTCTGACCGGCGGTGATGTGATTCGGGTCGGCGCCGATGGCCTTCTTGTTGCCGGTGTACAACGCGTGCCATCCGCCGTCGACGTCAAGGGAGTCGGCGATGGAGGACAGGGAGTCGCCCTGGCGGACGGTGTAGGTGTCCGGTCCGCGGGAGGCGTGCCGGCCGGACGGGGCCCCGTTCTGACCCTTTGTCACCTTTTCGTCCGCGCTGGGTCCCCGGTGCCGGCCGCCGGTGCCGACGGCGCCGGTGTCGACCAGGCTCCAAGAACCGGCCGCCTGCTGCGGGTTGCGCACGGTCCCGGCGTCCGGGGTGGCCGTCGGGGCCCCTCCGGGAGTCTGGGAGCCGCCGGTGTCGGGCGTGGAGGTCCCGGCGGCCTCGGGGGTGCCGGTCCCGGCGGGACCGGGGGTCGCGTCCGCGCCCTCGCCCGCCGCCTCGCCGGCGTCGTCGGCGGCCTGACCCGCTTCCTTGCCGCCCTTGTCGCCCTTGCCTTCCTTGCCGCTCTTGTTGTTCTTGTCGCCCTTGTCGCCCTTGTCGCCCTTGTCATCCTCGGAGGTGGGCGCCTCGGTCGGCTCCGCGGAGGAACCCGGGCCGGTGCCGGAGCCGGTGGAGGGCGTCGCGTCCGGCCGGCCGGACGGGTCGGAGGTCCCCGGAGTCTTGTCCGTGCCGGAGGTGCCGGCCGGTCCGGACGGGTCCTTCGGGGCACCGGTGTCATGGGAGCCGCCGACGCCCGTGTCGACGTCCACGGACCCCGAGTTCTGCGTCAGACCGGACAGCAGGGCGCAGGTGGCCCAGGGGGCGGTGCCCCGGTCGGCGAGGATCTTCTCGGCGACGGCGATCTGCTGCTGACGGCTGGCCTGGTCGGCGCTGGCCGCGTACTGGCCACCGCCGTACGCGTCCCAGTCGTCCTGCGAGATCTGCAGGCCGCCGTAGTACCCGTTTCCGTTGTCCGCGCTCCAGGAGCCGCCGCTCTCGCACTCGGCCACCTTGTCCCACGTGGTGCCGTCGGCCGCGTTGGCACTCGCGGCGCCGAGGAGCGGGATGGCGATGGCGGAGCCGGTCACTCCGGCCGCGACGAGGAGGGCCGGAGCCTGGCGGGGGCGACGGTGTCGACCGTTCCCGGAGAGCATGCAGAAGCCTTTCGAGCGACAGCAGGACCGGCGCGGCGGTCGAAGCCGCTCGCCGCGCTGATGGGTGAACGTATCGGCAGACGATCACTTGTCACAAGTTCATGCCGCACAGATCACGTGAAGATCACAGAGTTGAGAAAGTGTCACCTTCTCCTGGAGGACCTGTGTTCAGGCGGTCGGCGTGAACTCCACCGGCAGGGTGCGCAGGCCGCGCATGATGAGCCCGCCGCGCCAGCGCAGGTCGGCCGGATCGGCGGCCAGCCGCAGGTCGGGCAGGCGGGTGAACAGGGTGGCCAGCGCGGTCTGCCCCTCCAGCCGGGCGAGCGGCGCGCCCAGGCAGTAGTGGATGCCGTGGCCGTAGCCGAGGTGCTGGTTGTCGCGGCGGCCGAGGTCGAGCACGTCCGGGTCGGCGAACCGCTCCGGGTCCCGGTCGGCGGCGGCGAGGACGACGAGCACCGGGTCGCCCGGCGCTATGCGCTGCCCGCCGAGGGCCAGCGGCTCGGTGGCGAACCGCCACGTGGCCAGTTCCACCGGGCCGTCGTAGCGCAGCAGTTCCTCGACGCCCGTCTCCAGCAGGTCCCGTTCGCCGCGGGCCAGGGAGTCCTGGAGGCGGGCGCGCTGGCCGGGGTGGGTGAGCAGCGCGTAGGTGCCGTTGCCGATGAGGTTGACGGTCGTCTCGAAGCCGGCGAACAGCAGGATGAACGCCATGGCGGCGGCCTCGTTCTCGGTGAGGTGCTCGCCGTGGTCCGAGGCCCGGATCAGGCCGGAGATCAGGTCCTCGCCGGGCGCGGGCGTGGCGGACAGCGCCGCGCGCTTCCTGTGGATCAGCTCGGCGAGGTAGCCGCGCATCTTCTTGACGGACCGCGCGACCCCGCCCCTCGGTCCTCCCCCGTGCCGGATCATCATGCCCGCCCAGTCCCGGAAGTCGTCCTGGTCCTCGCGCGGGACGCCGAGCAGGTCGCAGATGGCGTAGATGGGCAGCGGGAAGGCGAACTCGTGGATCAGGTCGGCGGAGCCCGTCTTCGCGAACCGGTCGATGAGCTGGTCGGTCAGCTCCTGCACCCGTGGGGCGAACTCGGCGACCCGGCGCGGGGTGAACGCCTTGCTGACCAGCCTGCGCAGCCGGGTGTGGTCCGGCGGGTCGATGTTCAGCAGATGCGTCATCAGCTCGGCCTTGCGCTCACCGGGGATGCCGGTCTTGCCCTTGGCGTGCGCGGGCTCGTCGTGGTGCGCCGGGTTCTTGCTCAGCCGCGGGTCGGCCAGGGCCTGCCGGGCATCGGCGTACCGGGTGACCAGCCACGCCTCGACACCGCTCGGCAGCCGTGTGCGGTGCACGGGGGCGTGCTCGCGCAGCCAGGCGTAGGCGGGGTAGGGGTCGGCGGCGAACTCCCACGTGAAGAGGGCGGGGGCCGGCTGGTCGGCAGACGCCGGCTGGTCGGGGTGGTGCTGGTCGGTCACTCCTCGACGGTATCCGGAGTGCCGGGCGGCTCGCCGAGGGCCTTCCGGGCGGGGGCGGCCGAGGGACGGCGGCCTCGGTACCGGCAGCGGGCCCTCTCCGGAGGTGCCGGACGGAAACCCCCGCCCACCCCTCGTCCCCCCTCCCCACCACCGGCCGCGCACACCGCCTCACCAGGTGCCGGGCCGCCCGCCCCTCGTCCCCTCTCCACCGCCGGCTGTGTGTGCCGCCTCAAGGTGCCGGGCCGCCCGCCCCTCGCCTTCCTCCACCACCGGCCCCGCACAGCGCCCCTCCAGGTGCCGGCCGGGAACCCCGCCCACCCCTCGTCCCCCTCCGCGCCGCCGGCCGGGGACCCTGCCTACCCCTCGTCCCCCTCCGCGCCGCCGGCCGTGCGTGCCGCCTCGCTGTCCTTGATCGCGTCCCGGTACACCCGGGCCGCCGCTCGCAGGGCCGCCTCGGGGTCGACGCCGTCCGCCTCGGCGCGGACCGCCAGGGCCAGCAGTTCGTACCCGATGCCCTCACCGCGGGGCAGGGGCACCTCCAGGCCCGCCGTGCGGACGCGGGAGGCGAGCTTGGCGGCCAGGGCCAGGCCGGGCTGGCCGAGCGGGACGCCGTCGGTGACCGACGTGCGCCGCTTCTCGTCGGCCTTCACGCGCAGCCACTGCGCCCTGACGTCCTCCGGGGTTTCGGCCTGCTCGTCACCGAAGATGTGCGGGTGACGGCGGATGAGCTTGGCGACGATGCCGCCGGCCACGTCGTCGATGGAGAACGGCGCCTCCGGGTGCTCCTCGGCGATCCGGGAGTGGAAGACGACCTGGAGGAGGACGTCGCCCAGTTCCTCGCGCAGCTCCGTGCGGTCGCCGGCCTCGATCGCCTCGACCAGTTCGTAGGCCTCCTCGATGCCGTACTTGGCCAGGCCCTCGTGGGTCTGCCGGGAGGACCAGGGGCATTCGGCGCGGATGCGGTCCATGACCTGCACCAGGTCCAGCAGGCGGGCGCCGGGCAGGTCGTAGGAGGCGGGGAGCAGCTCCAGCTCCGGCATGGCGACCCGGCCGGAGCCGGCCAGCCGGGCGAGGCCGTCGGTGAGCTCCGGTTCGCCCTCACCGGTCGCCACGACCACCACCGTCCGCCCGCCGGCACAGGCGTCGACCAGTTCCCTCGCGGTGGGGGACTCCTTTGCCACCGCTATCCCGGCCTCCCGCAGATACGGCAGCTGCGGGTGTGCGCCGTCCGCGCACAGCACGGCGTCGGCGGCGCGCAGGGCCTGCCAGGCGGGCCAGGACAGCAGGCCGGGGGCGACGCGGTGGCTGGTGGTCAGCAGGACGACGCGGCCGGGGGCGGCTTCCCGGCCGGGGGCGGGGCTGGGTTCGGGGCGGGCTTCGGCGCTGGATTCGTTCACGATCCGAACGTAACCCACGGCGCGAAAGGGTGGATCGAGCTATCCACAGGACCGGGGCGCTCGTGTGATCGTACGACCGGAGACCCCGATTCCGGATTCCGGTTTCCGTTCCGCATTCCGGTTCCGGATTCCGGTTCCGCATTCCGGTTCCGGATTCCGGTTCCGCATTCCGGTTCCGGATTCCGGTTCCGGACCGGGGCGCCGCCCCGCCCGGCCCCCGCCTACGCCGTCACCGGCTCTCCGCCCGTCGCCGTGACCTCCCGGATCCACGGCGTCTTGGCGTCCACCCGGCTGCTCTTCTGCACGTCCCAGGTGCCGTAGCGCGGGTTGAGGTCGACGTGGAGGTTCGTGGACGCCTTGGACAGGGCCTGCCAGAACTCGGGCCGGCTGGTGTCCGTGCCGAGCTTGGCGGCGAGCTTCTGGGCCTCCAGTTGCAGGCGCAGATTGTCGTCGAGGCGGGCCGGCGCGATGCCGTACTTCTGCAGCCAGGCCGTCTCCAGGCCCTTGCCGCCGCCGGTCTGCTGCTCCAGGCCGGCGCGCATCCGCTGGATCTCCGCCCGGGTGACCGTGATGCCCTCGTCCCGGGCGGCGCGGTGCAGCACCCGGTCGAGCACCATGTTGTGCAGGGTGTCGCGGGTGAGGCTGCTGGTGGAGGAGACGACCTGCTGGTACTGCGTCTCGTCCGGCACCGCGGCCCGCTGGGCCCGGCGGACCTCCGCCACCCGGTTCTCCAGCTGGGCGACGGTGATCCGCTGCCCGCCGACGACGGCCGCGGCGCCCGGGTGCGCCTCGCTTCCGCAGGCGGTCAGCAGGGGGGCCGCGGCGGCGATCGCGGCGGTGAGGACGAGCGCGGTGCGACGGCGGCGGTGCAAGGTAGACCTCCTGGGGGGAGATTGTGCGACGGTGCACAAAGTCTTGCGGTGATCGATGGTAGGCAGTGGGCAGGCCGCGGCCAACCCATTCGACCAACGATTCGCGCCCGCTTCGGGCACCGCCGCGCCGCCCCGGGAGCGGACCGCCGGGTCAGCCGATGATGGCGACCGGCGCGTCCCAGGAGTCCCGGTCGACGGTCAGCGTGACGCCGCCGCGCGTCTCCTTGCTGTTGACCAGGTACTGGTGGCCGCGGCTGTGCGGGGTGAACTGGCCGGCACCCCACGGCCAGTCCGCGGTCGTCGTGTCCTTCTTGTCGTACAGCGCGTACCAGAGGTTGCCCGGCAGGTCCTTCTTGTCGGCGGCGGTGGCGACGGCCTTGGCGCTGGAGCTGGTGAAGCCGTAGTAGCCGGCGCGGTAGGTCTTGGCGCGCAGCGTCTTCGTGAAGGAGCGCACGTACGTCAGGACGGCGTCGTTGCACGCCTTGTTCTTGATGTCGTACGCCTCCATGTCGAGATAGATGGGGCTGCCGGCCTTCATGCGGAGCGCGGACGCCTTGGCCACGGCGTCGGCGGCGTCCTTCGCGCCCAGGGAGGCGGCCGTCGAGGCGGTCAGCTTCTCGGGGCTGGAGCCGGTCTGGCAGGGCGGCTGGGCGCCGACGTAGATCGGGATCAGCTTCCAGCCGAGGGAGTTCACCGACTTCACCCAGGACGCGGTGAGGTTGGGCTGGGCGCAGCCGCGGTTCTTGCCGCCCACGTAGACGGCCGCGGCGCCGTAGTAGCCGGTGTGCCAGGCCTTCATCGCGGACAGCGAGGGCGCGGTGCAGGTGTCGAACGCGCGGCCGGTGAACGTCTTCTGCGCGGGCCAGCTGGTGGCGGCCATGGAGGTCTGGGCGGCGATGCCGCCGCCCACGACCACCGCCGCGCCGGCCACTCCCCACGCGATGTATCTGCGCTTCTTGGACTGCCGGTGTCCGGCCATGAATCCCACCCCTGTTCGTGCACGGCGGCTCGCGCCCGTGCGTGCCTGACGAAGACGAAGCGACGGACAATCTATCCGCGCACCTGTCCGAGCCACTGAAGGGTCCGCCGGACCTCCACGGCCAGCGGATGACCGGGGCCGTGCAGCCGCTCGACGTCCATCACCAGCCGCACGAGCGTGTCGTGGGCGGCCTGCCGGTCGCCGAGCGCGAGCAGCAGATGGCCGACGCGCCGGCGCACCTCGTGGGCGAGCTGCGGGTCCCCGGAGACGTACTGGTTCTCGTAGTACGGCAGCAGCGCGCGGTACTCGGCGAGGGCCGCCGCCGGTTCGCCCAGCTGCTCCAGGCACTGCGCGGCTTCGTAGCGGTAGCGCAGCGACTGCGCGTCCGCCTGGCCGGCCTCGGCGGCGCGTTCGTCGGCGAGCCGGCGCAGTTCGGGCAGCGCGCGCCGGTACTGGCCGTCGTCCAGGAGTGTGGCCGCGTACTGCTTGCGCAGGGTGCGTACGACCGGGGAGCGCTCGCCGTGCTGCTCGGCGGCGGCCGGCAGGATCGCGCCCAGGATGTCCACGGCCTGGGTGATACGGCCCTCCCCCAGCAGCCGCTTGACCTCGTCCACGGCGGCGGCGACGTCGGGCTTCTCGGCCACCGGCGGCGCGGGCGCGACGGGTGCGGGCTGGTGCGCGGGGGTCCGCGCCCGGTCCGGCCAGGGGGCGTGCGGACGCAGGAAGGGGCGCGTGGGGTCAAGGGGCGCCCCGGTGGGTGTGCCGCGCGCGGGCAGCAGCGGCGCCAGGTCCTCGTAGACCTCCTGCGCGGACGCCGGCCGGTGCTGCGGGTCCTTGGCCAGCAGCCGCAGCACCAGGGTCTCCAGTGCCTCGGGCACCTCGGGGCGGATCCGGCGCACGGGCAGCGGCGGCTCGTACAGGTGCCGGTGCAGCACACCGAGCGCCGTGGACCCGGCGAACGGCACCTCGCCGCTGAGCAGTTCGTGCAGCAGCACACCGAGCGCGTACAGGTCGGTGTACGGGCCGACCGCGCCGCCCATCGCCTGCTCGGGCGCCATGTAGGCGGGCGAGCCGATCGGGGAGCCGGTGTGCGTGAGCCGGGTGGTGTCCGTGTCCATCACCGAGGCCACGCCCAGGTCGAGCACGGTGATCGTGCCGTCCTGCTTCACCATCACGTTGCGCGGCTTGAGGTCGCGGTGCACGATCGGCACGGCGTGCACCGCGCTCAGCACGGCGCACAGTTGCGCGGCCACCGCGACCGCCCACGGCCATGGGTACGGGTCGTGCTCGGCGAGGTGGTCGGACAGGTCGGCGCCGTCGACGTACTGCATGACCAGGAACAGCTCGTCGCCCTCGCTGCCCGCGTCGTGCACCGTCACCAGGCCGGGGTGGTCCACCTGCGCGGTGACCCGGCACTCGCGCAGGAAACGGCGGCGCAGCTCGTCCGCCTCCTGGCCCGCCACCTTGTCCGGGCGCAGCAGCTTCACCGCCACGCGCCGGTCCAGCCGCCGGTCGTACGCCGTCCAGACCTGGCCCATGCCGCCCTGGCCGATGAGCGTGGCCAGTTCGTAGCGGCCGGCGACGACGCGTCCGGTGCCCCCGCTCACCGGCCGCCCTCGTGGCCGTCCTGCCGGCGCAGGTAGTCGCTCAGCTCGTCCAGCTCCGCGCGCACCTGGTCGATCCGCGCGGGCGCCGGGGGCCGCTGCGGCGGGGCGGCCGGCGGGGGACCGGGCACGGGCGCGTGCGGCCCGCCGGACGCCTGGTGCGGGAGAGGGGCGGCCGGTATCGGCGGAGCGGCCGACGCGACCGGTATCGGCGGAGCGGCCGGCGCGGTCGGTACGGTCGTCGCGCCGTACGGCACCGCGGGGGCCGGGTAGCCGTACGGCGCGGGCCCGGGCGCCGCCGGGTACGCCTGCCGGCGCACCACGAAGTGGTGGATGTCCGCCGCCAGGTAGTACGCGATCGTGCCCACGAGCGTGCCGAGCACCAGCAGCAGGCCCACATAGCCGCCCACGGTGTGGATCTCGTCGCCGGGCTCGGCGCCCAGCAGCGTCAAGCCCAGGACGTCGGCGGTCAGCACCGCCACGAACAGCCCCCAGTCCAGCGACCGGCGCGTGACGATCGCCAGCCGCAGCAGCATCGCCCAGGACAGGAAGCCGAGGGAGAGGATCCCGAGCGCCACGAACAGCACACGCAGCAGAACCAGCCACCCGGTGTGCGGCGGCTGCTTCGCCGGCTGTCCGTAGCCGTGGCCTTGCATGGCTGCTCCCGATCCTGGACGTGGGCGTACCCGCCCGCCCGGCGCGGCCCGCGGACGCGCGGATCACGCCACTCGTGTGATGGTCGCTTCGAGCATATGGCCCGGCACGGACAACTGATCAGGGTTGTACCGAACCGTTGTCCGGCCGCCGGCCCGGGCTCAGTCCGGTGCCACGGTGCCGTCGGTGAGCCCGTCGTACATCCCGCGCACCAACTGCTCCCCGAGGCGGCTCGCGTGCCTGAGCACCCGCTCGAACTCGTCCAGTGCGCGGAACCGCGCGCCGTAGCGCCGCTGCTCCTCCAGCGGGAGGCGGGGCAGGTGGAGGCGGCGCACGTCCAGCCGGGTCGCCGTGGAGGCGTAGCTGCTGGCCTGCCGGTTGTTGGTGGTACCGCGCAGGAACCCGGCCAGGAACCACGGATCGAGCGCCGTGCGATCGGGGCGCAGCAGCACCAGGTTGCGCCCCAGGGCGGCGCCCCCCGTCGCCGCGTCGATCACGCGCGCCACCGCGCCCCCGCCGAGCACGGGTACGACGACGTCGCCCGGCTCGGTCAGCACGGCTTCCTCCTCGCTCTCGGGCAGCGTGCCGGAGGGTGCCGTCCCGGCGAGGACGTCGTGGTCGGTGAGCACCGGCACGCGCGCGTGGCCGCCGTTTCCGCCGCTGCGCATCACCAGCGCGCCCCCGCGCGCGAGCTCGCCGACGGTGGTCAGCGGCCAGCGCGCGGGCGCGGCCGGGCCGGCGGGCGGCGGGGTGAGGTCCGCGGTCAGCCGCAGCGTCTCCCCCAGGCGTTCACGGACCTGCGTGAGCTGCTCCGCGCCGTCGGCCACCGCGGCCGGCGGCAGATGGCGGGCGGGGGCGAGGTCCACGTCGTCGTCGAGGAGTTCGATGACCGGCACGGAACGGGCCAGTCCGGGCCGCTCGGCGAGCCGCCCCGCGCGCGCGAAGGCACGCCAGGCGTCCAGTACGGCCTCCCGCACCGCCTCCCAGTCCGGGCCGCCGCGCGCCTCCCCGGCGAACCGTCCGGTGTCCACGAGCAGCACCTCGGGCGCCGCCGGTGTCCGGTCGGGCCGGCGCAGCACCCACAGGTGCAGCGGGATGTTGTACGGCGGGGCCGCGCCGACCGGCAGCGCGACCACCGCCCGGAGCGCGCCCCGGCGCAGCAGATCGGCCCGGATCCGGCGCCCGGAACGGCGGGAGGCGGCGGCCGGCGGCATCAGCAGGACGGCGGTACCGCCATCGGTCAGCCGGGCCAGCGCGTGCTGCACCCACGCCAGCTCGGACTCCGTGCGCGCCGGGAAGCCGTACTCCCAGCGGGAGTCGTAGGCGAGTTCGTCATGGCCCCAGTTGCGCTCGTTGAACGGCGGATGGCACAGCACCGCGTCGGCGCGCAGCCCGGGGTGGGCGTCGGCGCGCAGGGTGTTACCCACGGCGGCGCGCACGGCGGCCCGGCTGTGCAGCGCCAGCCGCAGCGCGCTGAGCGCGGCGAGTTCGGGCGCGCTGTCCTGGGCGTACAGCTCCTGGCCGGGGCGCGGGTCCACGGCGCGCAGCAGGGCGCCGGTGCCGCAGGCCGGGTCCAGGACGGTGCGGGCCGGGCCGGCCAGGTCGGCCATGAGGCCCGCCAGCTCGGCCGGGGTGAGCGTGTACTGGCGGGGGTTGGCGTCCAGGTGCCGGCCCAGCAGGAACTCGAAGGTCTGCCGGGCGCCGATCTCGGCGGCGAGTTCGGCCGCGCCGCGGAGGAGGGGGGCGGAGGGGAGGAGTTGGGGGCCGGTGGGGGTGGTGAGGGCGGGGTGGGGGATGTGTACCGGGGGTGGAGTGTGAACGGGGGGTGGGGTGGGCTGCGCTGGCGGGTTGTTGGGGGCTGCTTCGGTGTGAAATGTGGGGGACGGGTTCACAATCGGTGCCGTCGGTGAGGGGTTCACAGCGGGGGTGGTGGGGGCGGAGTTCACAGCGGGCGCTGAGGGGCCTGAGTTCACACCGACCGCCGGGTGCGCCGGATTCACACCGGTCGGTGTCGGACCGGCGTTCACACCGGATGCCGCCGGGACCGAGTTCACACCGGGCGCGGCGGAACCCCTGTTCACAGCAGAACCCGTGTAACCCCGGTTCACACCCCCCGCGTTGCCCGCACCACCCACCTCAACCCGCCCGAAAGCCCCGCTCACACCACCACCGCCACGGCCACCAGCACCGCCACGGCCACCGACACCGACACCGGCACCGGCACCGGCACCAACAGCGCCCGTACCCCCGCCCGCACCCCCGCGCCCCCGCACGCCCCCCACCCGCGGCGCCAGCACCTTCTCCAGGGCGCCCGGCAGCATCGCGGCCAGCCGCGCGTCCGAGCCGGCGCTCGCGTCGAGCCAGACCGTGGGGCGTTCATGGATCAGCAGCAGCACGCAACCGGTGTGCACCAAGGCCGTCAACGGGCCTTCCGGGTGGCCGGCGAGTTGTTGCCAGACCCGTTCGCGCAGCGGTACTTCCGCGAGTTTGCCCTGCTTGCGCAGCCAGGCCTCGACCTCGGCGAGGGCGAAGGACGGGCTGGTCTCGGTGCCGCCGACCGGCTTGGGGAAATCGGCGTGCCGGCGGCGCCAGTTGCTGACGGCGGCCCGGCCCACTCCGGCGAGTCGGGCGATTCCCGCTGCGGTCACCTCTGTCGCGTTGTCCTGCACCGGCTTCGCTCCCCTCGTCCCGTGTGTGCGCCGAGCATACCGGCGTACACAAAGATCCAGGAGTTCACGTCCGTGTACTCACACCAAGGTGTGAACCGTGTTGACTCGGTTCACAAGCTCTGTTGTTATTGACCCAGCGAACGAGCGGTCGCCGGAGGGGGAGGCCGCCGCATTCGGGGAGGGATTCGCCATGGGCATGAAAGCCAGGCTCGCGATCGGCGCGGTAGTGGGGATCGCCGTCATCGGGACCGTGTCCGCCACCGCCGGCAGCGGCGACAAGAGCGGCGGTACCGGCGATGGCGCCAAGGCCGGCTCCTCGACCTCGGCCGGGCACCGGCCCGGCGACGGAAAGGACGCGGGCGGCGGCTCGCACGACTCCGACGGCACCGGGACGGCCGAGGGGGAGGAGGGGGCGAAGGCCGCCTTCGGAGGCGACGGCACCTACCGGGTGGGCACCGACATCAAGCCGGGGACGTACCGCACGACCGGCAACACGGATGACATGTGCTACTGGGAGCGCGCCAAGGACGCCTCCGGTGAACCGGACTCCGTGCTCGCCAACGACAATGTCAGCGGGACGAGTTACGTGACCGTCAAAGCCACCGACAAGGTGTTCAAGTCCAGCGGCTGCGCCGACTGGGCCGCCGTGGACCCCAACGCGAAGGGCACGCCCGCCACCTCCGTGGAAGGCGACGGGGGCATGTTCAAGGTGGGGACGGACATCGCGCCGGGCACCTACAGGTCGACCGGGAACGCCGACGACTCCTGTTACTGGGAGCGCGCCAAGGACGCCGAAGACGGCATGGACTCGATCCTCGCCAACGACAACGTGACCGGCACGGCCGTCGTCACCATCAGCGCCTCGGATGCCTACTTCAAGACGAACGACTGCGGCGACTGGAAGAAGGCCTGACCCGTTCGCCCACCCCGGCGCGGGGACCTCCACTCCCCGCGCCGTCCGCCTCCGCGCGGCTCATCCCCGTACCGCTCACCCTGACGGAGCCGTCCGGCTCCCCGCTCATCAGTACCACTCTCCAACAAGGAACCCTCATGCGTCGTACCGCTTTTGCCGCTCTCTGTCTCGCCGCCGCGGCCACCGCCGGCCTCGCCACCGGCTGCCAGTCGGGGGACGACTCGGCCGGCAAGCCGAAGGGCCCGTTCGCCGGGCTGAGCGGCGGTCAGATAGTCGAGCGGGCGATGAAGGCCACCACCGGTTCCTCGTCGCTGCGCGTGAAGGGCCGGGTTCCCGACGACGAGAGCAAGGGCTTCATCGACATCGACATGGCGCTCGACAAGCAGGGCCGGTGCGCGGGCACGGTGAGCATGGACGGTGAGGGCAAGGCCGACCTGATCAAGTCCGGCGGCACGCTCTACATGAAGTACGACGAGAAGTTCCTGCGGGCCCAGAGCGAGGGCGAGTCCAAGGAGGACACCGACACAGCGGTCGGCATGCTCGCCGGGAAGTGGACCAAGATGGCCGCCAAGGGCCAGGACGCCAAGGACATCGCGAGCTTCTGCGACCTGGACACGGTCCTCGGCGCCATGGAGGACGGCGACGAGTCGGCGACCCGCGGCAAGACGACGAAGGTCGACGGCAAGCCCGCGATCGTCCTGCACGAGAAGGACGGCAAGGACGACTACAGGGCGTTCGTGGCGACGGAGGGCAAGCCGTACGTGCTGCGGATCGAAAGCGCTGCCACGGCCAAGGAGCAGGTCCACCTGTCCTTCAGCGACTTCGACCGGCCGGTCCCCGCGGACAAGCCCACGGGGAAGGTCATCGACCTGGACGCGCTGTAAGGGCCGGTACGGGGCCGGGCCCGGCGCGGGGTCACAGCGGGTGCCGCATCCAGACGTTGGGTTCGACGTAGACGGCGTACCCGCGCTCCGGTTCGCAGCGCACCGGGACCAGCGCGCCGGGCACCTCGATGTCGCCGGGGCGGTCGAAGGGCAGCCCGGTCCAGCGGCGCCATTCCTCCAGCGAGCCGCCGACGGTCATGGAGGCCGGGGCGACGGAGTCGACGGTGGCGCCGGCCCGGGCGTGGACGCGCAGCCACGGGTCCTCGGGCAGCCCGTCGGGGCGGACCCGGTGGGCGTACTCGGTGATCGGGGTGTGCGGTTCGCGGTGCTTGGCGCTGGGCCGGACGGGGGCGACGACCTCGCCAAAGCCCCGGGCGCGGGCGTTGTCCCGCAGCGCGGAGAGCAGGACGGCGGACAGTCCCCGGCCCTGGGCGTGCGGGGCGATGGTGACCGAGATGGCGCTCACCGTGTCCGGGCGGGTGCCGCGGCGCAGGTCGGCGAACGCCCACGCGAGGACCTGGTCCCAGCCCCGGGCGGGCAGGGTGCCCCGGCCCGGCGCGTGCAGGGCGAAGGGCACGCTGTAGGCGTGGGCGACGACCCGGCCGTCCTCGTCCTCGGCGAACAGGGCGTATTCCGGCAGTTCGGTGGGGATGCGGCCGTAGTGGGCGGCGCCCACGAGGTCATGGGTGACGAACTCCGGCCAGGTGTCGGGCATGTCGAGCACCTCCGGCAGCCGGTCGGGCCGCTCGGCGAGGCTGCTCACCTTGATCTCCATGCGGATCACGGTAGACCGGACGGGCCCGCCGGGACAGCGGTTCACCCGGTCAGCGGGCCCGGAAGCGCTCGGGTGCCCGGGTCGGGTTGCCGCCGGTGGGCAGCTTCTGGTCCGGGCAGCCGGCGAGGACCTTCTTCATGGCCGACTGTTCGGCGGCGGTGACCCACAGGCCGTACTTCTTCTTGACCGCCACCTGCGCGGCGACGTACTCGCACCGGTAGTCCTTGTTGGGCGGGAGCCAGGTGGCCGCGTCGCCGTCACCCTTGCCGCGGTTGGTGCGCGCGTCGACGGCCAGGAGGTTGAGCGGGTCGTTGGCGAGGGCGATGCGCTTGCCGGGGTCCCAGTACTTGGCGCCCTTCTGCCAGGCGTCGGAAAGGGCCACGACGTGGTCGATGTCCACCTGGCTGCGGCCGCGCCGGTAGGTGATCTCCTTGCCGGAGTAGGGGTCGGGGTCCAGCAGGCCGTAGGTGACCTTGCAGGTGCCGCCGGTGACCTTCACGTCCTTCAGGTCGCGTTTGAGGATGTCGTCACGGGTGTCGCAGGAGTTGGAGTCGGTGTCCGCCCAGGCCGAGCCGAACCGGTCGCGGGAGTAACCGGTCTTGGGAGCGCGGCCCTTGACGGTCAGTGAGCCGGCGGCGGTCAGGGCCGCGCCGCCGCCTCCCTTGCCCCCGGGCCCGGCGGATCCCTTGTCCTGCTCGGCCGTGCAGCCGGTCACGGCCACCAGCAGGGCCACGGCGGTGACCACCCCGCCCCTCAGACGCGTCACGGTGCGCCCCCCTTGCTCGTGCTGGTCCGCCCTCCGAGCGGGGCGGGTCGTTCCGCGTTCCACGGTAACTTCCCGTCCGCGCCCAGCAGATGGGGCGTAATCAGTCAATAGCAGGACAAGAGTGGTTTTGTTCGGCGCGGCGTTGCCGCTTGACCTTGTCACCGGCGTCAGGGTCGGACGATCCCGGCATGACCGAGAACAGCACCTTGGGCACCAGCCCCTCCGCTCACCCTCGTACCGTGCTCGTGACCGGCGCGGGCACCGGCATCGGCCGGGCGACCGCGCGCGCGTTCGCCGCCGGGGGCGACCGGGTCGTCGCCGTCGGCCGCCGTTCCGCGCCGCTGGCCGAGACCGCCGAGGGGCACCCCGGGATCACACCGCTGCCCGCCGACCTGACCGCCGAGGACGGGCCCGCCACCGTCGTACGGGGCACGCTGGAGCGCCACGGCAGGATCGACGTCCTGGTCAACAACGCGGCCGTGGTCACCGCCGACTCCCTGCGCGGCTACACCCGCGCGTCGGTACGGCCGCTGCTGGAGACCAACCTCCTCGCGCCCGTGCTGCTCACCCAGGCCGCGCTGCCCGCGCTTCAGGAGAGCCGGGGGGTCGTGGTGAACGTGACGACGGCGGTGGGCCAGCGGGGCTGGCCCGGCAACTCCCTGTACGCGGCGGGCAAGGCGGCCCTGGAGGTGCTGACCCGCAGCTGGGCGGTGGAACTGGCGCCGCACGGCATCCGGGTGGTCGCGGTGGCCCCGGGCGCGATCGAGACGCCGATCGCCGACCACGCCGGCCACACCCCCGAGCAGCGGGCCGGCATCCGGCAGTGGCAGCTCGCCCACACCCCGCTCGGCCGGATCGGCCGCCCCGAGGAGGTCGCCTGGGCCATCACCCGCCTCGCCTCCCCGGGGGCGTCGTTCGTGACGGGGGTGGTGCTGCCCGTGGACGGCGGCGCGCTCGTCTCCTGACCGGTCCCTTCCGAGGAGGCCCGGCACCCCGTCAGGGGACCCCGGCCCCCGCCTCCCGCAACGCCGTCGCCAGCCGGTTCCGCAGCTCCGTCTGGGCGGCGATGCGGGCGTCCAGGACGGCCAGCCGGTCCCGGGCCACCCTGAGCGCCTTCGCGGAGGCGGGGCCGGCGGTGATGTCGCCGTCCAGGCAGGGCAGGAACACCCGTACGTCGTCCAGGGTGAGGCCCGCCCCCAGCAGCCGGCGGATGTTGCGCACCCGTACGACCGGGCCGGCGTCGAACGCGCGGTAGCCGTTGGCCGCGCGCGTGGACGTGATCAGCCCCTGCTGTTCGTAGTGGCGCAGGGCGCGCGGTGTCGTTCCGGTGGCCTCGGCCAGCTCACCGATCCGCACGCGCGCCCCCCGTGCCCGTCCGCCTGCCCCGGCTGTCGTCCGCCGTTCCCCGACCCGGCACCGGTCAGCCCAGGACCGAGGTGAGGAACTCGCCGACCCAGGCCAGCAGTTCGCGGCCGACCAGCGGCCTGCCGCCGACCTTGGCTGTCTTCGGGCGCGGGACGAGCACCTGGTGGGCGGCCGGCTTGAGGACCGTACCGGGGTAGAGCCGCTTGAGCCGCAGCTCCTGCGATTCGCGCAGTTCGACCGGCGCGAAGCGGATGTTGGTGCCCTGGAGCACGACCTCGCCGACGCCGCACGCGCGCGCGAGCATCCTCAGGCCGGCCACCAGCAGCAGGTTCTCCACCGGTTCGGGCAGCTTGCCGTAGCGGTCGGTGAGCTCCTCGCGGACGGCCCTGATGTCCTCCTCGCTGTTGGCGGAGGCGATCGAGCGGTAGGCCTGGAGGCGCAGGCGCTCGCCGGGCGCGTAGTCGTGCGGGACGTGCGCGTCGACGGGCAGCTCGATCTTGACCTCCAGCGGCGCCTCCTCCTCGGCCTCGCCGGTCTCGAGCTGGCGCCGGTAGTCGGCGACGGCCTCGCCGACCATGCGGACGTACAGGTCGAAGCCGACGCCCGCGATGTGGCCGGACTGCTCGCCGCCGAGCAGGTTGCCGGCGCCGCGGATCTCCAGGTCCTTCATCGCCACGTACATGCCCGCGCCCATCTCGGTGTGCTGGGCGATGGTCGCCAACCGCTCGTGCGCCGTCTCGGTCAGCGGCTTCTCCGGCGGGTACAGGAAGTAGGCGTACCCGCGCTCGCGGCCACGGCCGACCCGGCCGCGCAGCTGGTGCAGCTGGGACAGGCCGAAGGTGTCGCCGCGCTCCACGATCAGGGTGTTGGCGTTGGAGATGTCGATGCCGGACTCCACGATCGTGGTGGAGACCAGTACGTCGGACTTCTTCTCCCAGAAGTCGACCACGACCTGTTCCAGCGCGGACTCCGACATCTGGCCGTGGGCGGTGGCGATGCGTGCCTCGGGGACGATCTCGCGGAGCCTGGCCGCCGCGCGGTCGATGGACTCGACGCGGTTGTGGATGTAGAAGACCTGGCCCTCGCGCAGCAGTTCGCGGCGGATGGCGGCGCCGATCTGCTTCTCCTCGTACGGCCCGACGAAGGTGAGCACCGGGTGGCGCTCCTCGGGGGGTGTGGTGATCGTGGACATCTCGCGGATGCCGGTGACCGCCATCTCCAGGGTGCGCGGGATCGGGGTCGCGGACATCGTCAGCACGTCGACGTTGGCGCGGAGCTTCTTGAGCTGCTCCTTGTGCTCGACGCCGAAGCGCTGCTCCTCGTCGACGATGACCAGGCCGAGGTCCTTGAACTTGGTCTCGGAGGAGAACAGGCGGTGGGTGCCGATGACGACGTCCACCGAGCCGTCCTTCAGGCCCTCCAGGACGGCCTTGGCCTCGGTGTCGGTCTGGAAGCGGGACAGGGCGCGCACGTTGACGGGGAACTGCGCGTACCGCTCGGAGAACGTGCCGTAGTGCTGCTGCACCAGCAGGGTGGTGGGGACCAGGACGGCTACCTGCTTGCCGTCCTGTACGGCCTTGAAGGCGGCCCTGACCGCGATCTCGGTCTTGCCGTAGCCGACGTCGCCGCAGATCAGGCGGTCCATCGGGACCGACTTCTCCATGTCCTCCTTGACCTCGGCGATGGTGGTGAGCTGGTCCGGGGTCTCGGCGTAGGGGAAGGCGTCCTCCAGCTCGCGCTGCCAGGGGGTGTCGGAGCCGAAGGCGTGGCCGGGGGCGGCCATGCGCGCGCTGTACAGCTTGATCAGGTCGGCGGCGATCTCCTTGACGGCCTTCTTGGCGCGGGCCTTGGTCTTGGTCCAGTCGGCGCCGCCGAGGCGGTGCAGGGTGGGTGCCTCGCCGCCGACGTACTTGGTGATCTGCTCCAGCTGGTCGGTCGGGATGTACAGCCGGTCGCCGGGCTGGCCGCGCTTGGCGGGCGCGTACTCCACGACCAGGTACTCGCGGGTGGCGCCCTGCACGGTGCGCTGCGCCATCTCGATGTAGCGGCCGACGCCGTGCTGTTCGTGGACGATGTAGTCGCCCGGTTCCAGGGTGAGCGGGTCGATGGTCTTGCGGCGGCGGGCCGGCATGCGGGCGCCCTCGCGGCCGGCGGTGCGCTGCCCGGTCAGGTCGGTCTCGGTGAGCACGGCGAGCTTGAGCGCCGGGTCGACGAAGCCGTACTCGATGGAGCCGCAGGAGACGTGCACCACGGAGGGGGCGAGTGCGCCGAGGTCGGCGTCCAGGCGGGCGGCGATGCCCTCGCCTCCGAGGACCTCGACGGTGCGGGCGGCCGGGCCGTGGCCCTCGGTGACGAACACCGTGCGCCAGCCGTCGGCGAGCCAGCCCTTGGTGTCGGCGAGGGCGCGCGCGGTGTCGCCGCGATAGGTCTCGGGGGCGCGCATGCCGAGCTTGAGGGTGTCGGCGTCGCCCATGGCGTCGGCGTCGGCGGCGAACGGGGAGACCGACCACCACATCATGTCCAGCTCGCGGGCGCGGTCGCGGACGTCGGCGATGGACCACAGGGAGGCCGCGCCGACGTCGATGGGGGCCTCGCCGCCGCCGGCGGTGGCCGCCCAGGACGCCTGGAGGAATTCCTGGCTGGTGGCGACGAGGTCGGCGGCGCGGGTGCGGACCCGCTCCGGGTCGCAGACGACGGCCATGGCGCCCTTGGGCAGCACGTCGAGCAGCAGCTCCATGTCGTCGACCAGGACGGGGGCCAGGGACTCCATGCCCTCCACCGCGATGCCCTCGGCGATCTTGCCGAGCAGTTCGCCCAGTTCGGGGTGGTCCTCGGCGAGGGCACGCGCGCGTGCGCGGACGTCGTCGGTGAGCAGCAGCTCGCGGCAGGGGGGCGCCCACAGGCCGTGGTCGGCGATTTCGAGGGAGCGCTGGTCGGCGACCTTGAAGTAGCGGATCTCCTCGACCTCGTCGCCCCAGAACTCGACGCGCAGGGGGTGTTCCTCGGTGGGCGGGAACACGTCCAGGATGCCGCCGCGCACGGCGAACTCGCCGCGCTTCTCGACCAGCTCCACGCGCGCGTAGGCGGCGGCCGCGAGGGCTTCGACGACGTCGTCCAGGTCGGCGCTCCGGCCGGCGCGCAGGGCTACCGGCTCCAGGTCTCCGAGGCCCTTGACCTGCGGCTGGAGCACGGAGCGCACGGGGGCGACGACGACGGAGACAGGGCCGGCCCCGGGGTCGTCGGCGCTGGGGTGGGCGAGGCGGCGCAGGACGGCGAGGCGGCGGCCGACGGTGTCGCTGCGGGGGCTGAGCCGCTCGTGCGGGAGGGTCTCCCAGGAGGGGTACTCCACGACGCCCTCGGGCGGCAGCAGGGAGCGCAGGGCGGCGGCCAGGTCCTCGGCCTCGCGGCCGGTCGCGGTGACCGCCAGCACCGGGCGGCCGGCGTCCCGGGCCAGGGCGGCGACGGCGAAGGGCCGGGCCGCCGGGGGGCCGACCAGGTCGACGTGCGGGCGGTTGCCGTCCGCTGCCGCGCGCATCGCTTCCGCGAGGGCGGAGTCCTTGACGACGGCGTCGAGCAGACCGTGCAGGCTCATGGAGGCTTTTTCCGTCCGGGGGTCGGCAACACGAAGGGCCCGACTCGTGCGACGGGCCGGGGCTGTCCAGCGTACGACGGTGTCGGCGGGGACGCGGGGGGCTGTGGACAACCCTGGGCAAGGACCCTGTGGACAACCCGGGGTGACCGCGTGCGCACGACGCGGCGCCGGGGAGTCCTGAGGACTCCCCGGCGCCGGGTGTTCCCCCGCAGCCCCCGTGTGCGGTGGCCGTGGGCGGGGCCGGTGTGCTAGTCGGTCGCGATCGCCTTCAGCACGTTCATCCGGGCCGCCCGGAACGCCGGGACCAGCGCGGCGAACAGGCCCACGAAGGCCGAGCCGATGAACACCCCGGTGATCGTCGGCCAGGGGATGTCGAGGATCTTCAGGCCCTCCAGGGAGAGGAGCTGCTGCGCGGTGGCGCCCCAGCCCATGCCGAGGCCGAGGCCCAGCAGGGCTCCGAAGACGGCGATCACCACGGACTCCAGGCGGATCATGCGGCGCAGCTGGCGGCGGGAGAGGCCGATGGCCCGCATCAGGCCGATCTCCCGGGTGCGCTCGACCACGGACAGGGCCAGGGTGTTCACCACACCGAGGACCGCCACGACGATCGCGAGCGCCAGCAGGCCGTAGATCATGTTCAGGAGCTGGCCGATCTGGTCCTTCAGTTCCTGCTTGTAGTCGGTCTGGTCGCGCACGGTGTACTGCGGGAACTCGTGCAGCGCCGACTTCAGCGCCTGGTAGGCGGCCTTCTCCTGGCCGTCCTTCGCGGTGGCGAACAGCAGGTCGTCCAGCGGCATCCGGTCGGCGGGGACGTACTTGGCGACCGTGGCGATGGAGGCGTACATCGCGCCCTTGTCGACGACGGCCTCGTCGCTGGTGATCGCGCGGACGGTCAGCTTCGCCGTCCGGCCGTCCTCGAAGTGGACGGCGACGGTGGAGCCGAGTTTGATGCCGTGGTCCTCGGCGAAGCCCTCGAAGACGGACATCGAGTCCGGCCGGTAGGCGTCGGCGAGGGTGCCGGCGACGGTCTTGGTGCGCACGTCCTGGGCGTACGTCGGGTCGGCCGCGTTGATCGTCTCCTTCTTGGTGGTGCGGCCGTCCGGCGTGGTCAGGGCCGCGTCGAGGAGCTTGTACTCGGTGACCCGGGCCAGGCCCGGCGTGTCCTTGACGGCCTGGACGGCCTGCTTGTTGATGATGTCGCCGTTGTCCTCCTGGACGATGAAGTCGGTGCCGACCGTCTTGTCGAGCTGGTCGGTGGCCGAGGCCACCATGGAGGAGCCGACCACCGACAGGCAGGCCACCAGGGCCAGGCCGATCATCAGGGCGGCGCCGGTGGCGCCGGTGCGGCGCGGGTTGCGCAGCGCGTTGCGCTCGGCCATCCGGCCGACGGGCCCGAAGATCCGCAGGAGGACCGCGCCGAGGACGCGGACCAGGCCGCCGGCGAGCAGCGGGCCGACGACGACGAAGCCGATCAGGGTGAGCAGCACGCCCAGGCCCAGCCAGCCGGAGCCGGTCTTGGCCTGGTCCGCGGTGGCGGCCATGTACAGGCTCCAGCCGCCGGCGGCGGTCAGCAGCAGGCCGAGGGCGGCGCGGACGGCACCGGAGCGGGCGTCGGCGGGGGCGCCGGCGTCGCGCAGGGCGGCCATCGGGGACACCGTGCCGGCGCGCCGGGCGGGCAGATACGCGGCGAGGACGGTGACGACCACGCCCAGGAGCAGGCCGAGCGCGGGGGTCGTCCAGGCCACCGTCAGGTCGTCGGTGGACAGCTTCATGTCCATCTGCCCCATGAGCTTCATCAGGCCGATGGCGAGGCCGACGCCCGCGCCGACACCGAGGACGGAGCCGGCCACGCCCAGCAGCAGGGCCTCGACCAGCACCGAGCGGTTGACCTGCTTGCGGGAGGAGCCGATGGCGCGCAGCAGGCCGATCTCCCGGGTGCGCTGGGCGACCAGCATGGAGAAGGTGTTGACGATCAGGAAGATGCCGACCAGGAAGGCGATCCCGGCGAAGCCGAGCATCGCGTACTTCATGACGTCCAGGAAGCTCTGGAGCTGCTTCTGGTTGGCGGCGGCGACCTCCTTGGCGGTCTGCACCTTGTAGCCGTGGCCGAGGACGGCGACGACGTTCTTCTTCAGCTGCTCGTCGCTCACGCCCTTGGCGGCGGTGACGTTGACGTTGGTGTAGACGCCGGTGCGGCCGACGAGGGTCTGCTGGGCGGTCCTGGTGTCCAGGTAGAAGATCGCCGCGCCGGGGTTGGTGACCTTGAAGGCGGCGGTGCCGGACACGCGTGCGTGGTGCGTGCCGAGGGCCGTGATGAGGCCGATCTCGTCACCGCGCTTGAGGCCGTGCCGGTCGGCGGTGTCGGCGTCGACCATCACCTGGTCGGGGCCCTTGGGTGCCGTACCGGAGGTGATCTCCATGGTGCGGGCGTCGTTGCCGTTCCAGCTGCCGACGATGGTGGGTCCGCCGCTGCTGGGCGACAGCTTGTCCTTGTCGGCGTCCACGACGGTCACCGAGGTGGAGAACACCGTGCCCTCGGCCGACTTCACGCCCCGGGCGGAGCGGGCCTCGCCGACGACGGAGGCCGGCAGGACCGGCGGTCTGCCGGTGCGGGAGGTGGTCTGCCCGGTGTCGGAGGCGCTCTTGGCGCTGATCTGGACGTCGGAGGCCGTGGCCTGGAACAGCTTGTCGAAGGTGGTGTTCATCGTGTCGGTGAACACCAGCGTGCCGCACACGAACGCCACCGACAGCAGCACGGCGACCGCCGACAGCGCCATGCGTCCCTTGTGCGCGAGGAAGTTGCGCATCGAGGTCTTCAGGACGGTCACGACGTACGCCCCCGGGCGTCGAAGTCCTTCATGCGGTCCAGGACCTGTTCGGCCGTCGGCTGGTACATCTCGTCGACGATGCGGCCGTCGGCGAGGTAGAGCACCCGGTCGGCGTAGGAGGCGGCCACCGGGTCGTGGGTGACCATGACGATGGTCTGGCCGAGTTCGTCCACCGAGCGGCGCAGGAAGCCCAGCACCTCGGCGCCCGCGCGCGAGTCGAGGTTTCCGGTCGGCTCGTCCCCGAAGATGATCTCCGGGCGGGCGGCGAGGGCGCGGGCCACGGCGACCCGCTGCTGCTGGCCGCCGGAGAGCTGGGTGGGGCGGTGCTTGAGGCGCCCGGCGAGCCCGACGGTCTCCACCACCCGCTCCAGCCAGGCCCGGTCGGGCTTGCGGCCGGCGATGTCCATGGGCAGCGTGATGTTCTCCAGGGCGTTCAGCGTGGGCAGCAGGTTGAACGCCTGGAAGATGAAGCCGATGCGGTCCCGGCGCAGCTGGGTGAGCTTCTTGTCCTTCAGGCCGGTGATCTCGGTCTCGTCCAGGTGGATGTGGCCGCTCGTCACCGTGTCCAGGCCGGCCAGGCAGTGCATCAGGGTCGACTTGCCGGACCCGGAAGGGCCCATGATGGCGGTGAACCGGCCGCGGGCGATGTCCACGTCCACGCCGTCCAGCGCGACGACACGCGTCTCCCCCGTCCCGTACGCCTTCACGACCTGCCGCGCCCGCGCGGCAACGGCCGTACGCCCTCCAGTACCCCCGTGCCTGGGAATCGTTACAGCCGAAGTCACGTGATGTCTCCTATGTCGGTCGACAGGTCGGTGCACAGCGCCCGGTGGTTCCGGGTGTCGTCCTGAGTACGTCGATGAGTCTCGCGGTCGGCGGGGGTGTCGCGCGCTGGTGCGGAGCCCCGTCTTCACGGGGGGAAAACCCCACCCCCGCCGGTGCGGTCCGCCGCCCCCCAGCGGCGTGCCACCAGGTTACGGAGCGCACCCGGCCGGGCTCCTCCTCCGCCGGGACGACCCCGCCCCGAGCCGGGGTACGGAGGAACCCCTAGGGGGACTCCACCGACGGGTGGAGGGGTTCTCGGGGACGCCTCCACCCTTCGGCGGGCGCGGCCTCCACCCCGCGCCCCGCCCGGCCCCGGCCCGTCGCCCGTGGAATGCTGGCGTCCCGGACATAGGTGCAGGGGGCACCTGGGTAGCTTCCGACGGGAAGCAGGGGAGGGGTCTGCGGTGGGGAGTACGACACCCGCGATACGCGGCGGCGCCGCCCGGCGCCAGGGGGAACGGCGCCGGAGGGCGGTGGTGGCCGCGCTGATGCTGGCGATGGCCCTGGCCGCGCTGGACTCCACCGTGGTCTCCACGGCCGTGCCCCAGATCGTCGGCGACCTGGGCGGGTTCTCCGTCTTCTCCTGGCTGTTCTCCGGCTATCTGCTCGCCGTCACCGTCACCCTCCCCGTCTACGGCAAGCTCTCCGACACCTTCGGCCGCAAACCGGTGCTGGTGGTGGGCGCGGCCGTCTTCCTCGCGGGTTCGCTGCTGTGCGCGACGGCCTGGAACATGGGCGCGCTGATCGCGTTCCGGATCGTCCAGGGCCTGGGCGGCGGAGCGCTGCAGGGCACCGTGCAGACGCTCGCCGCCGACCTGTACCCGCTGGCGGAGCGCCCGAGGATCCAGTCCCGGCTGTCCACGGTCTGGGCGGTCTCCGCGGTGGCGGGCCCCGGGCTCGGCGGAGTGCTCGCCGCCTACGCCGACTGGCGCTGGATCTTCCTGATCAACCTGCCGATCGGCGCCGCCGCCCTGTGGCTGATCGTGCGTCACCTGCACGAGCCCGGACGGGAGAACGCCGGCCGCGCACGCGTGGACTGGGCCGGCGCGCTCGCGGTGTTCGCGTGCGGCGGGGTGCTGCTGACCGCGCTGGTGCAGGGCGGGGTCGCCTGGCCGTGGCTGTCGGCGCCGTCACTGGCCCTGTTCGGCACGGGCCTGGCCCTGGTCGCCGTGGTGGTGGCGGTGGAGCGGCGGGCCGCGCAGCCCGTCATCCCGGGGTGGGTGTGGCGGCGCCGGACGATCGCCGCCGTCAATCTGGCGCTCGGCGCGCTGGGCCTGCTGATGGTGGCGCCCGCGGTGTTCCTGCCGACGTACGCCCAGTCGGTGCTCGGACTCGGCCCGGTGGCCGCCGGGTTCGTGCTGTCGGTGTGGACGCTGAGCTGGCCGGTGTCCGCCGCGCTCAGCCAGCACGTGTACCGGCGGATCGGCTTCCGGGACACCGCGCTGCTCGGCATCGGCCTCGGCGCGCTGATCCTGCTGGCGTTCCCGTTCCTGCCGTATCCCGGGGCCTGGTGGCAGCCGACGCTGCTGATGCTGCTGCTGGGCGGGGCGCTGGGCCTGTTCCAGCTGCCGCTGATCGTCGGGGTGCAGTCGACCGTGGGCTGGTCGGAGCGGGGCACCACGACCGCCTCGGTGCTGTTCTGCCGGCAGACCGGCCAGACCCTCGGCGCGTCCCTGTTCGGCGCCGTCGCCAACGGGGTACTGGCCGCACGCCTGGGCGGGGCCGGCGACCTGGACTCCGTCACCCGCGCGCTGGACGCCGGCACGGCCCCGGAGGCGACCCGGCGGGCCATCGCCGACGCCGTCCACGCCGTCTACCTCGGGGCGGCGGGCGCGGCGGCCCTGGCGTTCGCGGTGCTGCTGCTGGTCGCGCCGCGACGGTTCCCGGTGCTCCCCGAGTGAACCGGCGGGCCCGGCCTACTCGTTGACGGCCCTGCCGGTCAGCGACATCAGACGGTCGCGCGCGAAGTCCACGTGCGCCTGGACGGCGTCCCAGGTGTCGCCGTGCTCGCGCAGCACCCGTTCGGTCTCCTGGGCGATGCGCTCCTCGCGCACGCGCGCGTCCGCGACGATCTCGGCGGCGCGTGCGCGGGCCCGCTCCTCGCAGCGGCGCGCGTACGCGCCGGCCTCCTCCACGGCCCGCCCGGCCGCCGCCAGCGCGGCCTCGGCCCGGCTCGCCCGCTCGGCGTGCCGGGCGTCCAGCTCGGCCGCCCGCTCCGCCGCCTCCCGTTCGGCCGCCGCCCAGCGGCCGGCGTTCTCCCTGGAGTGCTCGGCCAGCATCCCGGCGGCGCGCTGCCGTGCCTCGCGCACCAGGGCAAGGGCCTCCATGCGCGCCGCCCGCACCTCGCGCCGGGCCCCGACCCGGATGCCGTTGGCCTCGCCCCGCGCCGCCAGGATCCGCCCGCGCGCGTGCTCGTCGGCCGCCGCGCGGACCGCGTCCGCCGCCTCCCGCGCCTCCCGGCGGACCCGTTCGGCCTCCGCCTCGGCGCGCGCGACGTGCTGCCCGGCCGCGCGCCGGGTGCGCTCCCGGAGGTCCGCCGCCTCGCTCTGCACCCGCTGGAACAGCCGCTGCGCCCCCTCCCCCAGCGTCTCGTACGTCTGCGGCTGGAGCCGGGCGACCGTCTCGCGCAGCCGGGCCGCCTCCGCCTCCATGTCCTTGGCCAGCACGGTCAGCCGGGCGGCCCGCTCCCAGGCGGCGTCCCGCTCCTCGGACAGCGCCTCCAGACAGGCGTCGACCTGGTCGGGGCGGTAGCCGCGCCCCCGGACGGTCGCGAAGCCGTGCGGCGGCATCGATGCGCTGCTCACCCTGGGGACTCCTCTCCACCGGACCTGCACGACAGGATGATTTCGTGCATATCTTGATGGATCGGACATAAGGGGTCACCATCCGACACTCCGCAGAACGGCGCGCGCACACGGAACGCACACCGGACACGCACCGGGCCCTCCACGCACCCGCGTGGAGGGCCCGACGACGGCGCACAGCGACCGCCCCTGCGCCGAACGGGCTACAACAGCCCGTCCCACATCTGCTCCAGCAGCACCGACCACCAGCTCTCCGGCGAACCGAGCGCCGCCGGGTCCAGCGCGGCCAGCTGCGCCTGGAAGTCGACGGTCCAGCGGCCCGCCTGCTCCTGGTTCAGCCCGTACCTCAGGCGCCACATCCGCCCCAGCAGCGCCAGGCAGCGCGCGAACTCCGGCAGCCCGGAGTTCACGAACTGCGGCGGCACCGGCGCACCCCCGGGCCCCGCCTCCACCGGCACGGCCACGATGTTCGCCGTCCCGTACTGCACACAGAGCGCCTTGCCGAAATCGGTGCCCATCACCAGGTACGAGCCCGCGTCCGGCGCCGCCGCCACCCCGCGCTCGGCCGCCAGCTCCGCCAGCGTCGGCACCGGACGGCCCGGCTGCGCCTGCGCCCAGAAGAACGGGCCCATGTCCAGCGGCAGACCGGCCACCACCAGGGTGTGCGCCACGACGGGCGGCACGCCCTGCCGGGACACCGCCTGCTGCTCGAACCGGAAGATCCCCGGCCCGAACGCCGCCGCCAGCTCCTGCGCGACCCCCTCCGGCGGCACCGGCGGCACGGCCTGCACCGGCGGCAGCGGCGCCCGCACCGGCGCCGGCCGCGCGGGACCGTCCGCCACCTGGTGCAACTCACCCTGGTGCGCCAGCAACTGGTGCATGCCCTGACGCCGGCTCGCGTGGTCCGTGCCGTACGGCGCGATGCTCGTGATCCGCGCCTGCGGCCACTGCTCACGGATCATCCGCGCGCAGTAGGCACCCGGCAGCTCACACGACTCCAGCTCGGTGTGCAGCTCCAGCACCTGGTCCGGCGGTACGTTCATGGCCCGCAGCTCGTGGAAGATCTGCCACTCCGGGTGCGGCACGCCCGGCGCCGAACGCCGGATCAGTTGCTGCTCGGAACCGTCCTGCGCACGGTAACGCAGCACGGCCTGATAGCCCGGGCCCACCATCGGCTGCCCCTGCGGATACCCGTAAGCCTGCCCCGGCACGGGTGCACCCGGCGGAGGCATCGCGCCGGGCGGAGGCATCGCGCCGGGCGGAGGCATCGCGCCGGGCGGCACGGGGGCCGGGGCGCCCGGAACACCCGGGGGCATGCCGGGAGCGGGCGGGGGCGGCGGCGCGGCGTGCGGACCGGCGTGCGGACCGGCCATGGGAGGAGCGGCCAGCATGGTCTCGGCCTGGTGCACGGCACCGGGGGCACCCGGACCGCCCTGGGCGCCCGACGGGCCCGGAGCGGGGGCGCCCGGGGCGTGGGGGCCCGCGGGAGGCTGGGGGGCGCCCGGCACCGGAGGCATGCCGGGGGCACCCGGAGGCTGCGGGGCGGCTGTGCCCGGTCGGCTCGGGTCGGCCGGCATCGTGACCGCCTGGCGCACACCGCCCGGAGGCGTACCACCCGGGCCGCCCGGCGGCGCGGCGGGCGGACGGGGGGCACCCGGAACGTTCGGCGCGCCCGGCGCCCCCGCTCCCTCCGCGCTCCCCGGACCGGCCTGCCCCTCGGAACCCTCCGGCCCGAGCGCCGACACCAGCTGCGTCGGTACGTACCCGCCACCGGGGGCACCCGGCGCGGGCGGCGGCGTCGCACTCCCCGGGCGCACGCCCGGCATGCCCGGAGCGCCCGGCGGCGGAGGCGGAGGCGGCGCACCCACTCCCCCGCGCCCCTTCCTCGGCGGCGGCGCCGCCTTGCTCGTCGCGGCGTCCGCGATGTCCCCCGCGTGGGGCGGCAGCGGACGCCCGGGCGCACCCGGCCCCGCAGGGGGCTGCGGCGCGCCGCCCGGCGCCGGCGGATAGCCGTGCCCCGGCGCACCGGGAGCCGCGGGAGGCACAGCGCCGGGCGCCGGAGAGTACGGGGGTACACCCGGCGGAGGCGTACCCGGAGCCGTCTGCGCCGGCGCGACCGCCGTCGGCGGCAGCTGACTGCCGCCCGACATCAACGCCGTCGGCGCGTCCGCCGCGACCGCCGGGGGACGCGCCGCGTCGTCCGGGTCGCTCAACGGGGGCGCGAACACCGTCGCGGGCAGCGGTACGGAACGGTCGTCCTCACCGGACCCCGCGTTCGTGTCGGTCCCGGCCCAGGGCGTGGCACCCGCGGGCACCTCCGCGGAAGCGGGCACTCCCGGCGCACCGGACGCGCCCGGAGTGCCCGGCGCCGTACCACCATCGGACTCCGCCGAAGCCGAAGCCGAAGCCGAAGCGGAAGCGGAAGCCGAGGACGGAGCCGAAGCCGAAGCCGAAGCCGAGGAAGGAGCCGAAGCCGAGGGCGCACCATCCGCCCCCCGCTCTCCCAGCCCCAGCTTGTCCGCCGCCTCCTGCAACCACTCCGGCGGAGTCAGCAGGAACGACGTCTGGTTGAGGTCCAGCCGCACCGGCGCCGGAACCGCGTCCTGCGGCTCGCCGGCCCGGCCGTACTCCTCCTCGTACCGGCGGATCACCTCACCCACCGGCAGCGCCGGCCACAGCGTGGCCTCCCCGCTGTCCCGGGCGATCACCAGCCGCTGGCCCCCCGCGTCCGACCGCGGACCCTCCGCCCGGTCCTCACCCCACACCACGAACCCCAGCTCGAACTCCCGCACCCGCACCTCACGGTGCTGGTACACGGGCACGTCGCCGTTGATCCACTCCTCGGCGCGCTCCTGCGCCTGCGCGTACGTCACCATCGCCTGCAGCTCACTCCCCCACCGGACCGGAAGACACCGGGACGACCCGGGCGAATCCGCCGTCCACCATCAGACCCGCCACCGTCTCCAACTCCGGCGGACTGCCCGCCAGCCGGGACAGGAACGCGTCGAAGTCGTCACCGCACGGCAGCAGCAGCCGCTCCACCCGCTCCGCCGGCGACCACGACGGATCCACGTCCCGCACATCGTCGTACGCGCAGAACCACACCGAACCGGCCCGCTCACCCTTCACCTTCACCGCGAGCAGCCCGCCCTGCACGAACCCCACCCCGAGATAATCCTTCGTCAGGTGGTCCCGCAGACACTTGTTCACATACACCAGGTCGTTGACCGCCGCCTCGTCCCGCACCGTGAAGAACGGCTGGTCCACCAGCAGACCCAGCCCGGCGTCCAGCGCCGTACCGACCGGCGCACAACCGCCCGCCGCCTTCAGGAACGAACGGTAGGCACCGGGCAACCGGTACCCCAGCTCCTCCTCGACCCCCTGCACCTGCGCCTCCGACACCGCCACCCCCGACTTCGGCAGCCCGAAGTGCGCCGGCCGCGACTCCTGCAACGGCCGCGTCCCCCGCTTCGCGTGGTCCACCGCCGCCGTCGCCACCCCGCCGTGATGCCTCAGCAACGCCTTCACCTCGACCGGAACCAGCTCCAGCCGCCGCGTACCCGCCACGTGATGCCACGTCCAGCCATGGGGCGTCGCCACCTTCGGCACCGTGTCCCACCACTCGTGCCCCGTCGCCGCCAGCGCCGCGTTCGCCGACACATAGTCCGTCAGCCGCAGTTCATCGACCCCGAACCCCTCCGGCGGCTCGGCGATCTCCACCGCCACCCGCGCGTACGGCGAGAAATCCGGGTAACCCCGCTCATCGACCCGTACCCCTCTCGGGTGACGCGCCGCCCGCACCGGATCCGGAAAGTGCACGACCTGCCCGGCGTAGGCCGCGTTCGGCGGCGCGGCTCGCTGCCCCAGCCGACCTGTCGTCATGGCGGATGCCCCCTGCGGCGTTCTCTCTGGCCGTAAACGGCGGTGTCGATCGCGGACGCCGCCCAGCCTATGCGGTACGCCCACCCCGGTCACCGGCCCGCCGCAACCCGCCCACACCCCCCGCCCGCGCCCCCCCGGCCACACCCCCGCCCACCGCCGTGACCGGCCGTCACCCCACCGTCACCGCACGCCCCGGAACGGGCGTGTCACACCGCCCCAGCTTCCCCACCAGCCACGGCATTTGGCACCCTAAGTCCTTCGGGGGGATGCCCCAGGGGAGGGAAACGATCATGACGACCATGCAGACCGGAGGTGCCGACGTGCGGGCCGGCGACCCTCGCATCGACTGGAGCGGCACCGAGACACCCCCCACCCCCACCCTCCGGCACCGCCGCGACGGCATCCTGCCCGCCGTCGCCGCCGCCCTCTCCGTCCGCGGCACCACCCTCACCTGCACCGCCGCCCGCGGCGACCAGCCCCCCACCCTGCACCCCCTCGTCCAGGACTTCCTCGACACCCTCACCAGCGCCCAACGCGACCGCTTCACCGGCCGCTGCGCCGAAACCATCCTCATCTCCCGGCACCTCACCACCGCCGACGCCGCACGCAGCAAACGCGCCGCCCGCAGACCCATGACCAACGGCGAAGCCCGCAAAGCCCTCAAACACGCCAAACTCACCGCCCGCCGCATACGCGAGGACGGCGACCCCCTGCACGGCCGCTTCGCCACCCCCTGCCGCGCCTGCACCGCCCTCAGCGCCCACTTCGGCATCCGCATCGTCGACCCCACCCCCACCGACGGCTGACCCCGCCACCACCCGAACCACCCCGGCAAGCTCGACGAACGAAGGGCAGATGCACCCCGACCGCACCTCCTCCCCCCATCCCGGCTCCGCTCGACCGGGGGGACCCCCATCGCGCTTCCCCGTACCCGTCGACGCCGCCCTGCGCGCCGCCGGCTGGCACCCCGGACGCTGGGACATCAAACAGGCCGAGATCTGGGCCGACGCCCTGCGCACCCACACCTCACCCGCCGGCCACCGGCACACCGTCTTCCCCGCCGCCGTCGAAGCCTGGGCCGAATTCGGCGGCCTCACCGTCACCCCCACCGGCCCCGGCCGCCAGATCGCCCCCGCCACCCTCCACCTCGACCCCCTGCACGGCCTCCACCTCGCCCGCACCCTCGGCGACCTCGGCCGCGCCCTCGGCACCCAGCTCTGCCCCCTCGGCGAGGAAACCGACACCGCCGCCCTCCTCGCCATCGACACCGAAGGCCGCGTCTACACCATCGACCACACCGGCGACTGGTACGCGGGCCCCGACATCGACCACGCCCTCACCACCCTCCTCACCGGCGTCCAGCCCGTCCGCCTCACCGCCGGCTGACCCCGCACCCACCCCTCACGCCGCCGGAATCACCGCCGACACCCGGAACCCACCCGCGTCCGTCGGCCCCGACACGAACACCCCGCCCAGCGCCACGACCCGCTCCCGCATCCCCACCAGACCGTTCCCACCCGACGGCAGCCCCGCCGCCGACGCCGACGCCGGCTCCGGCGGCGGCTCGTTCTCCACCTGCATCGCGATCTCCGACACCCGGTGCGCCAACCGCACATACGTCTTCGCACCCGCCGCGTGCTTGTGGACGTTCGTCAGCGCCTCCTGCACCACCCGGTACGCCGTCTGCTCGATCTCCGCCGGATACGACCGCACCTCCCCCTCCACCGACAGATCCACCACCATCCCCGCGGCCGCCGACTGCCCGACCAACTCCTCCAGCTCCGACAGACACGGCCCCTCCACCGCCTCCGACGCCACCGCCGCCCGCGACGCCGCCGCCTCGGCCGCCTCCCCCATCGCGGCCAACGGCACCGCACCCGGACGCCGCACCGCCTCCCCACCCGCCCGCAACACCCCGAGCATCTCCCGCAACTCCGTCAACGCCTGCCGCCCCATGTCCCCCACCAGAGCCGCGTTCCGCACCGCCTTCTCCGGATCCTTCCGCGCCACCGCCTGCAACGCCGCCGCATGCACCACCATCAGACTCACCCGGTGCGCCACCACATCGTGCATCTCCCGCGCGATCCGCGTCCGCTCCTCGTTGCGCGCCCACTCGGCCCGCTCCTCCGCCCGCTCCGCGAGCAGCTGAAGCTCCCGCTCCAGCGAATCCGCCCGCTCCCGCAGACTCTCCATCAACCGCCGCCGCGCCCCCACGTACAACCCCAGCAGCACCGGCGGAGCCGTCAGCCCCAACGACGTCGTCACCGCCGCGAACGGCAGGAACCAGTCACCCAGCGTGAGATCACCGCGCGCCATGTCCTGCCGCACCCGCACGAACGTCACCACCGCCGTGCCCAGCAACGACATTCCCGACAGCGCACCGATCACCCGGCGCGGCAGCTCGCACGACGCCAGCGTGTACAGGCCGACGACCCCCATCAGGAAGCCCATCTCGGCCGGCGTCACCGCGATCGCCACCAGCACCACCGCGATCGGCCACTTCCGGCGCACCAGCAGCACCGCACCGGCGATCAGCCCGAACACGATGCCCACGGACACCGGGATCCCCGCCTCCCGGGCGAACGGAACCCCCTCCGCGGCACACTCCGCGGCGGACAGCAGCGCGAGACCCCCGTCGAGCACCGCGCTGCGCCACCTCGCCCACCACCACGGGCCGGTCAGGGCCCTGGCATGGTCTTCCCCCGTCGTGGTCATGCCTCCAGCCTACGGGCGCCGGGTGCGGCTTTTCCGGTGACTTTCCCCTGCCTCCACACACCACACTCCGTAACCGAACGCCCTCGAAACCTCCCCCTATCCCTCGAACTGATGAACCTTTCCCGTTCGACCCCGGAACCTCCCATTCCGGCCGGACGGTATGTCCATGGCACAGACATTCGGCAAATACACCGACTTCGAGGGGCTGCGGGAGCGGGCGGTGGCGCTGCGTCGGGAAGGACTGAGCCGGCGCCAGATCCGCGACCGGCTGCACGTCGACAACAACGACATCCTCAACCGCCTCCTGGAGGGCGAGCCACCACCCGAGTGGACAAAGCGCCCGAACGCCAAGGACGACCTGCGGGACCGGGCGAGGGAGCTGCGCCTCCAGGGCTGGACGTACGACCGGATCCAGCTGGAGCTGGGGTGCTCCAAGAGCTCGATCTCGCTGTGGGTACGGGATCTGCCGAAGCCGGAGCGGCGACGAACCCGCGAGGAAGCGGCGGCCATCGCCCGCAGGGGCTGGGAGGAGAAGCTGCGCATCCGGGACGAGGAACGGCGCCGGACGAAGGAGAAGGCCAAGCGGTCGGTCGGCGAGCTGTCGGGACGCGAACTCTTCCTGGTGGGCGTGGGCCTGTATTGGGCCGAGGGCAGCAAGGACAAGCCATACGCCCGCCGGGAGAACGTCATCTTCGTGAACAGCGATCCCGGGATGATCAAAGTCTATCTGGCATGGCTCGACCTGCTCCAAGTGGAACGCGAGCGCCTGCGATTCAACGTGATGATCCACGAGAACGCCGACGTCGAGGGGGCCGAGCGCTACTGGGCCGACCTGATCGGCGCCGACATCTCGGCCTTCAACAAGACCACCCTGAAGAAGCACAACCCCAAGACGGTCCGCAAGAACACCGGGGACGCCTATCGCGGCTGCCTGGTGATCAAAGTCCTGAAGGGCGCCGAGTTGTACCGTCGCATCGAAGGCTGGTGGTGCGGCATAGTAGGGGCGGCGACCTCAGCGGGCTAGCGAAATGTCCGTTTAGGTGGTCTATACACTCCCCTGTGGTGTAATGGGCAACACGGGTCACTTTGGATGATTTGTTCCAGGTTCGAGTCCTGGCAGGGGAGCTCACACCATCACCGGGCCCTGACACCACCGTCAGGGCCCGCCCCCATACCCCCCGCCCCACCCCCCGGTATCCTGCGGCTGTCACCCCACCCACCCCAGCCGAAGGGCAACCCCGTGAGTGCCATCCGCCCGGCAGCCGTCGTCGTTCTCGCAGCGGGTGAGGGCACCCGTATGAAGTCGGCCACACCGAAGGTCCTGCACGAGATCTGCGGCCGCTCCCTCGTCGGCCATGTCCTGGCCGCCGCCCGCGCGCTGACCCCCGAGAACCTCGTCGTCGTGGTCGGCCACGCCCGTGAGCAGGTCACCGCCCACCTCGCCGCGATCGACCCGGAGACCCGGACCGCCGTACAGGCGGAGCAGAACGGCACCGGGCACGCCGTGCGGATGGGCCTGGAGGAACTGGGCGGCGCCGTGGACGGCACCGTCGTGGTCGTGTGCGGCGACACCCCGCTGCTGACCGCCGAGACGCTGCGACGGCTCACCGAGACGCACCACGCGGACGGCAACGCCGTGACCGTGCTGACCGCCGAGGTGCCGGACGCCACCGGTTACGGCCGGATCGTGCGGGACGAGGCGACGGGCGCCGTCACCGCGATCGTGGAGCACAAGGACGCGACCGACGCCCAGCGGTCGATCCGGGAGATCAACAGCGGTGTGTTCGCGTTCGACGGGCAGCTGCTGGCGGACGCGCTGAAGAAGGTGCGGACGGACAACAGCCAGGGCGAGGAGTACCTGACGGACGTGCTCGGGATCCTGCGGGACGCGGGGCACCGGGTGGGCGCGTCCATCGCGGAGGATCACCGGGAGATCGCGGGCATCAACAACCGGGTGCAGCTGGCCGAGGCGCGCCGCATCCTGAACGACCGGCTGCTGACGCGGGCGATGCTGGACGGGGTGACGGTGGTCGACCCGGCCACGACCTGGGTGGATGTGACCGTGACGTTCGAGCGGGACGCGGTGGTGCAGCCGGGTGTGCAGCTGACCGGGTCGACGCATCTGGGCGAGGGGGCCGAGGTCGGGCCGAACAGCCGGCTGAAGGACACGCACGTGGGCGCGGGCGCCCGGGTGGACAACACGGTGTCCGACGGGGCCCGGATCGGCGCGGGGGCGTCCGTGGGTCCGTACGCGTATCTGCGGCCCGGTACCCGGCTGGGTGCGAAGGCCAAGATCGGGACGTACGTGGAGACGAAGAACGCGTCGGTCGGGGAGGGCACGAAGGTGCCTCACCTGTCGTATGTCGGGGACGCGACGATCGGGGAGTACACGAACATCGGCGCGGCGAGCGTGTTCGTGAACTATGACGGGCAGGACAAGCATCACACGACGATCGGGTCGCACTGCCGGACCGGTTCGGACAACATGTTTGTGGCTCCTGTCACGGTCGGGGACGGTGCCTACACCGCCGCCGGGTCGGTGATCACGAAGGACGTACCGCCGGGTTCGCTGGCCGTGGCCCGTGGTCAGCAGCGGAATATCGAGGGCTGGGTGGCCCGGAAGCGGCCGGGGAGCGCGGCGGCGAAGGCGGCCGAGGCGGTGTCCCGGCGGGGCGAGAGCGAGGACTGACCGGAAACGTGTGCGTCAAAGTCGGCGTACCGTGATAAGTGCACATCCGCACATGTGCACCCCGCACCCTTACCAGCTGATTCGGCCTCTCCTGCCCAGCCGAGAGGTCGCAGAGCAGCCGGCTGGCTGAGACAACCTCTGAGGAGACTGTGCTGTGACCGGGATCAAGACGACCGGCGAGAAGAAGTTGATGTTCTTCTCCGGCCGCGCCCACCCCGAGCTTGCCGAGGAGGTCGCCCAGCAGCTGGGTGTCGGGGTCGTCCCGACGAAGGCCTTCGACTTCGCGAACGGTGAGATCTACGTCCGTTACCAGGAGTCGGCGCGTGGTGCGGACTGCTTCGTGATCCAGAGCCACACGGCTCCGATCAATCAGTGGATCATGGAGCAGCTGATCATGATCGATGCGCTGAAGCGGGCTTCGGCGCGGTCGATCACCGTCATCGTGCCGTTCTACGGTTACGCGCGGCAGGACAAGAAGCACCGGGGTCGTGAACCGATCTCGGCGCGTCTGATCGCGGATCTGATGAAGACGGCGGGTGCCGACCGGATTCTGACGGTGGATCTGCACACGGACCAGATCCAGGGCTTCTTCGACGGTCCGGTGGATCACCTGTTCGCGTTGCCGCTGCTGGCGGACTACGTGGGCCGGAAGGTGGACCGGAACAAGCTGACGGTGGTGTCTCCGGACGCGGGCCGGGTGCGGGTGGCGGACCGGTGGTGCGACCGGCTCGGTGCGCCGCTGGCGATCGTGCACAAGCGCCGTGACAAGGACGTGGCGAACCAGGTGACGGTCCACGAGGTCGTGGGCGAGGTCAAGGGTCGCGTGTGTGTGCTGGTGGACGACATGATCGACACGGGCGGCACGATCTGTGCGGCGGCGGACGCGCTGTTCGCGCACGGTGCGGAGGATGTCATCGTGACGGCGACGCACGGTGTGCTGTCGGGTCCGGCGGCGGACCGGCTGAAGAACTCGCGGGTGAGTGAGTTCGTGTTCACGAACACGCTGCCGACGCCGGCGGAGCTGGGCCGGGATCTGGACAAGATCACGGTGCTGTCGATCGCTCCGACGATCGCGAGTGCGGTGCGTGAGGTGTTCGAGGATGGTTCGGTGACGAGCCTGTTCGACGAGCAGTGAGGTTTCTGCTGGTCCGTGGCGCGGGCTAGCGGTTGATCCTTTTGGGTGCGGCCTCCCTCTCCGAGTAGACTGCTGGAGTTGCTCGGCGAGGGAGGCCGTACTCGCGTCTGCGAATACGGCGGTCCGTTATCGACGCGCTCTTCGTAGCAGGCCGTTCGTGGCCGGGTGACCACGTCCGTTCCTAGTTCCTGCGAGGAGTGATTGTTATGTCCGAGGTGAAGCTCGCCGCCGAGTCGCGTACCGAGTTCGGCAAGGGTGCGGCCCGTCGTATCCGCCGTGAGAACAAGGTGCCGGTCGTGCTGTACGGCCACGGCACCGAGCCGGTGCACCTGACCCTGCCGGGTCACGAGCTGCTGCTGGCGCTGCGTACGCCGAACGTCCTGATCTCGCTGGACATCGACGGCAAGACCAACGAGCTGGCGATTCCGAAGGCCGTGCAGCGTGACCCGCTGAAGGGCTTCCTGGAGCACGTGGACCTGCTGCTGGTCAAGCGGGGCGAGAAGGTCAACGTCGACATCTTCGTGCACACCGAGGGTGAGCTGGCGCCCGGCGGCAACCTGCTGGAGCACGTTCTGAACGCGCTGCCGGTCGAGACCGAGGCCACGCACATTCCGGAGTCGGTCACCGTCTCCATCGAGGGCCTGGAGGCCGGCGCCTCCATCCTCGCCAAGGACATCCCCCTGCCGGCCGGCACCACGCTGGCCGTCGAGGAGGACGCGGTCGTCCTCCAGGTCCTGGCCGCGCAGGCCGAGGAGACCGCGGGCGAGGCCGGCGAGGGCGAAGAGGCCGCCGAGGCCTGATCCTCGTAGTCGTCGTTTCGTCAGCCGCTGTTCCCGTGGGGGGCAGCGGCTGGCGCGTATGCAAGGAGAGATGGACGTGACCACTCCCGCCAGTGCCCCCTGGATGATCGTCGGGCTCGGCAATCCGGGGCCGGAGTACGCGATGAACCGGCACAACGTCGGTTTCATGGTGGCGGACCTGCTCGCGGAGCGGATCGGGGGGAAGTTCAAGCGGGCGGGCAAGGCGCAGGCGCAGGTGCTGGAGGGCCGGATCGGTCCCGCGGGGCCGGCGAGCCGTCGGGTGATCCTGGCGAAGCCGATGTCGTTCATGAACCTGTCCGGTGGTCCGGTGAACGCGTTGCGGGATTTCTACAAGGTTCCGGTGGGGAACATCGTGGCGGTCCATGACGAGCTGGACATCGATTACGGCACGCTGCGGCTGAAGCTGGGCGGCGGGGACAACGGGCACAACGGTCTGAAGTCGATGACGAAGGCGATGGGGCCGGATTACCACCGGGTGCGGTTCGGGATCGGGCGGCCGCCGGGGCGGATGCAGGTGGCCGATTTCGTGCTGAAGGACTTCTCGTCGGCGGAGCGCAAGGAGCTGGACTACTTCGTGGACCGTGCGGCGGACGCGGTGGAGGCTCTGGTGGCGGAGGGGCTGGAGCGGGCGCAGAGCGCGTACAACTCGTGAGGGCGGGTGTTCGGCGGGCGGGGTGTCGTACAACTGGTGACATGTCCGTCCGGGCCGCCCACGGGAGTTGACCGGTCGTAGGGGTATGGCCAATGATCCCGGCCATGCCTGCCACCGCCAGTACCGCTCGTGAGGCGTCCGGGGCCGCGTTGCGGTTCGGCCGGGTCGCCGTGATGGGTGCGCTCGCCGCGCTGATCCTGTCCGCCGGGGTGTGGGGTTCCTGGGGGACCGCACAGCATGTGATGTTCGCGAAGGGGCGTGAGGCCGGCACGATGAGGGTGGCGCGGTGTGCCGGGGACGTCTGTACGGGGCCGTTCACCCCGGCGTCGGCGGGGGGACGGGCCCGGGCGCGGGTGGAGCTGGACCGGTCCGTGGCGGTGCGTACGGGGACGGCGTACGACGTGGTGCTCAAGCCCGGTACCGGTGAGGCGGTGCGGTCGGGTCCGGCGGGGATCCTGCTGGCCTGGCTGCCGCTGGGCGGGGCGCTGTTGCTGGCGTCGGTGGTGGTCGCGGGCGGGATGCGGCTGGCGCGGGCGGCGTGGGTGCTGGGGCTGGCCGGTGTGGGGCTGCTGACGGCGGCGTTCGTGGCGGTGCAGTGAGCCGGACCGGGACAGAAGGGGGGTGCCCCCGGGGTCGTACGACCTCGGGGGCACCCTTTTTCCGCAGATGACCGGCCGGTGACCGGACGGTGATCAGCCGGTGTTGCGCAGGCCCGCCGCCACGCCGTTGACGGTGAGGAGCAGAGCGCGGGAGAGCAGCGGGTCGGGGTCGACGCCGGCCGCGACCGCGTCGCGCTGGCGCTTGAGCAGGGCCACCTGGAGGTAGGAGATGGGATCCAGGTAGGCGTCGCGGATGGCGAAGGTCTGCTTGAGGACGGGCTGGGCGTCCAGCAGTTCCTTCTCGCCGGTGACCTTCAGGACCTCGGCGACGGTCAGCTCGTGCTCGGCCTTGATGGTGTCGAAGACGTGCTTGAGCTGGTCGGGGACGAGGGTGTCGACGTAGTGCTGGGCGATCCGCAGGTCCGTCTTGGCGAGGGTCATCTCGACGTTGGAGATGAAGTTGCGGAAGAAGTGCCACTCCTGGTGCATCTCGGCGAGGACGGTGTCCAGGCCGGCCTCGCGCAGGGCCTTCAGGCCGGAGCCGACGCCGAACCAGCCGGGGACGATCTGCCGGGACTGGGTCCAGCCGAACACCCAGGGGATGGCGCGCAGGCCGTCGAGCGAGACGCCGGAGCCGGGGCGGCGGGAGGGCCGGGAGCCCAGGTGGAGGTCGGCGAGCTGGTCGACCGGCGTCGACGCGAGGAAGTACGTCGGCAGGTCCGGGTCCTCGACCAGGCGGCGGTAGGCGGCGTGGGCGGCGTCGGAGACGACGTCCATGGCCGCGTCCCAGCGGGCGAGGGCCTCGTCGGACTGGCGGGGGGCGGTGTGCAGGGCGGAGGCCTGGAGGGTGGCCGCGACGGTCAGCTCCAGGTTCTCCCGGGCGAGGGAGGGGATGAGGTACTTGTCGGAGATGACCTCGCCCTGCTCGGTGACCTTGATCTCGCCCTCCAGGGTGCCCCAGGGCTGGGCGAGGATGGCGTCGTGGGAGGGGCCGCCGCCGCGGCCGACGGTGCCGCCGCGGCCGTGGAAGAGGCGCAGCCGGACGCCGTAGCGGTGGGCGACGTCGCGCAGCCGGCGCTGGGCGCGGTGGATCTCCCACTGGCTGGTGGTGATGCCGCCGAACTTGGAGGAGTCGGAGTAGCCGAGCATGACCTCCTGGACGTCGCCCCGCAGCGCGACCAGGCGCCGGTAGGACGGGTCGGAGAGCATGTCCTCCAGGATGGTGTCGGCGGCCTTCAGCTCGTCGGTGGTCTCCAGCAGCGGGACGATGCCGATCCGGGCCCAGCCGGCGTGCAGGTCGATCAGGCCGGCCTCGCGGGCGAGGACGGCGGCGGCGAAGACGTCGTCGGCGCCCTGGCACATGGAGATGATGTAGGACTCGATGACCTCGGGGCCGAAGACCTCCAGGGCCTTCCTGACCGTCTGGAAGACGCCGAGGGTCTTCTCCCCGGCGGCGTCGACGGGGGCCGGGCTCGGGGCGAGCGGCCTTCTGGAGCGGAGTTCCTTGGCGAGGAGCTTGGCCCGGTACTCGCGGGGCATGTCGGCGTAGCGCCAGGACTCCTCGCCGAGGCGGTCGAAAAGCTGGCCGAGGGCGTGGTGGTGGGCGTCGGCGTGTTCGCGGACGTCCATGGTGGCGAGCTGGAGGCCGAAGGCGGCCAGGGTGCGGATGGTGCGGGCCAGGCGGCCGTCGGCGAACAGGCCGCCGCGGTGTTCGCGCAGGGAGGCCTGGATGATCCGGAGGTCCTTCAGCAGCTCGCCGGTGCCGAGGTAGTCGCGGCCGTCCTCGTGCGGGGTGCCCTTGGCGAGGCGCCGCTTGGTGTTGACCAGCTTCTGCCGGACGCAGGTGGCCTTGAGCCGGTAGGGCTCCTCGGCGTTCAGGCGCTTGTAGCGGGGGCTGATCTCGGGGAGCAGTTCCAGGTCCTGCTGGAGGGAGTCGAGCAGTTCCTGGGTGGCTCCGGCGTAGCGGATGGAGTTGGAGAGCAGGCCGCGCAGTTCGTCGATGGTCTCGAGGGCGTCGTTGATGCCGTGCTCGTGCTGGAGGATGAGGATGTCCCAGGTGACCTGGGGGGTGACGTTGGGGTTGCCGTCGCGGTCGCCGCCGATCCAGGTGCCGAAGGTGAGCGGGCGGGTGTCGTCGGGGAGCTTGACGCCGACGCGCTCGAGTTCGGCGGTGAGGTCCTCCAGGACGTCGCCGACGGCGCCGGCGTGCAGTTCGTCCAGGTAGTAGATGGCGTTGCGGGCCTCGTCGGCGGGTTCGGGGCGTACGACGCGCAGCTCGTCGGTCTGCCAGACGAGGTCGATGTTCTCGGCGAGGCGGACGTCGTGGCGGCGGCGGTCGCTGTCGAGGACGGGGGTGTCCAGGAGGGCCGCGATGCGCCGCAGCTTGTTGAGGACGGAGCGGCGGGCGGCCTCGGTGGGGTGGGCGGTGAAGACCGGGCGGACGTTGAGGTTCTGCACGGTCTGGCGCAGGTGCTCGGGGTCGGCGTCCTTGAGCCGGTCGGCGGTGCGGGAGAGCAGGCCGCCCTCGGCGGCGCGGCGGGCGCGCAGCTCGCGGCCGCGGTGCACCTGTTCGGTGACGTTGGCGAGGTGGAAGTAGGTGGAGAAGGCGCGGACCAGCTTGGCCGCGGTCTCCAGTTCGGTGCCGCGCAGCAGCTCGGCGGCGGCTTCGCCGTCCTCTCGGGTGAGGCGGCGGACCTTCTCGACCAGTTCGAGGAGTTCGGGGCCCTCCTGCCGGACGAGGGTCTCGCCCAGCAGGTCGCCCAGCCGGCGGATGTCGGCGCGCAGCTCGCTGCTGGTTGTGGTGGTCTGGTCGTCGGCACTGCTCACGGGTTGCGGCTCCTTGCAGTGTTGAAGCTCGGCTGGCGGGGAACCCGGCCGGCCTCCACGCGGCGGGGCGCCGCATACGGGCCGGGGCGTCCGGGAAGGAAACTTCAGCGGACCGCGCTGTCCGACCGGTTCCAAGGATAGGTGGCGATGTGGACGCGCAGGCTCTGGGGCTCTTGCCGCCGCGTGACGCGCTGCCATACTTACGATGCCGTAGGTTACGGAACCGTAGGGAAGTACCGTCGAGTCCCGTCCGGTCCCGGCGGCCCCCGGCATCCCGACTCGACCCTCGACCCCACAGGGGACGCGTATGACCTCAAGCTCCGATGTGATCGACGAGGCCCGCGAGGCCACCGACACACCCGCTCCTTCCGCCACGCTGGGCGGTGAGCAGAAGCGTTCGATCGAACAGATCACGCTGCTGCTCTTCATCACCGTGCCGTTCCTGGCGCTGCTGGCGGCGGTGCCGCTGGCCTGGGGATGGGGGGTGAGCTGGCTCGATCTGGGCCTGCTGGTGTTCTTCTACTTCCTCGGGTGCCACGGCATCACGATCGGTTTCCACCGGTACTTCACCCATGGTTCGTTCAAGGCGAAGCGGCCGCTGCGGATCGCGCTGGCGATCATGGGGTCGATGGCGGTGGAGGGACCGCTGGTGCGGTGGGTGGCCGATCACCGCAAGCATCACAAGTTCTCCGACGCCGAGGGCGACCCGCACTCTCCGTGGCGGTTCGGGGAGACGGTTCCGGCGCTGATGAAGGGCCTGTGGTGGGCGCACATCGGCTGGATGTTCGACGAGGAGCAGACCCCGCAGGACAAGTACGCCCCGGATCTGATCAAGGACCCGGCGATGCGGGCGATCTCCCGGCAGTTCGTGCTGTGGACGCTGGTCTCGCTGCTGCTGCCGCCGCTGATCGGCGGGCTGGCGACGATGTCGTGGTGGGGCGCGTTCACCGCGTTCTTCTGGGGTTCACTCGTCCGGGTGGCGCTGTTGCACCATGTGACGTGGTCGATCAACTCGATCTGTCACGCGGTGGGCAAGCGGCCGTTCAAGTCGCGGGACCGTTCGGGCAATGTGTGGTGGCTGGCGATCCTGTCGTGCGGCGAGTCGTGGCACAACCTGCACCACGCCGACCCGACCTCGGCGCGGCACGGGGTGATGCGCGGGCAGCTGGACTCCTCGGCGCGGTTCATCCGCTGGTTCGAGCGGCTGGGCTGGGCGTATGACGTGCGCTGGCCGTCACGCTCGCGTATCGATTCCCGGCGGAACACCGAGGAAGGCGGCTCCCGGCGCCGGAGGGAGCCCGCCGAGGCGGCATGATTGACGCCGTGGCGACCGACTCCAGCAGCACTCCAGGCAACGACAAGCAGCGGCGGACCCGCCGGACCCGTATGACCGGTGCCGAGCGCCGCCAGCAGCTGCTGGAGATCGGTCGCACCCTTTTCGCGGCGAAGGGCTTCGAGGGCACGTCGGTGGAGGAGATCGCGGCGAAGGCCGGGGTGTCCAAGCCGGTGGTGTACGAGCACTTCGGCGGGAAGGAGGGGCTGTACGCGGTGGTGGTGGACCGGGAGATGCGCCGCCTGCTGGACATGGTCACCAGCTCGCTGACCGCCGGTCATCCGCGTGAGCTGTGCGAGCAGGCGGCGTTCGCGCTGCTGGACTACATCGAGGAGTACACGGACGGGTTCCGCATCCTGGTCCGGGACTCGCCCATCCCTCAGTCCACGGGGTCCTTCGCGTCGCTGATCTCGGACATCGCGACCCAGGTGGAGGACATTCTGGGCCGGGAGTTCAAGTCGCGGGGCTTCGATCCGAAGCTCGCCCCGCTGTACGCCCAGGCGCTGGTGGGGATGGTGGCGCTGACCGGGCAGTGGTGGCTGGATGTGCGCCGGCCGAAGAAGGCGGAGGTGGCGGCGCATCTGGTGAACCTGGCGTGGCACGGCCTGGACGGGCTGGAGCCGAAGCCGCGGTTGATAGGGCACCGGAAGGCGTAGGGCGCTTCACGGCGCCGGTTTCACCGCGACCGCGAACAGGCGGCGGAACGGCAGGACCGTGCCGTAGGGGGCGCTCGGGTAGGCGGTGCGCAGCAGGTCCCGGTACTCGGCGAGGAACGCCTCGCGTGCCCCGGGATCGTCGGCGAGCGCGGTCAGCACCGGCCGCAGCCCGGTGCCCTTCACCCAGTCGAGCACCGGGTCCTCGCCCGTGAGGACGTGCTGGTACGTGGTCTGCCACACGTCGGCCGCGCAGCCCAGCCGGGCGAGGCGGTCCAGGTAGAACCCGGGGGTGTGCACGGAGTCGGTGGCGCGCGGCAGGCCGGCGAGGCGGGAGCGCCAGCGGGGGGCGGCGGCGAGTTCGCGCAGCAGGACGTGCAGCGGGGCGTCGAGGTTGTCGGGGACCTGGAAGGCGAAGGTGCCGCCGGGTGCCAGGGCGGCGGTCCAGTCGGCGAACCGGCCGGCGTGGCCCGGCACCCACTGCAGGGTGGCGTTGGAGACGATCAGGTCGTACGGCTCCCCGGGCGACCAGGTGCGCACGTCGGCGTGGGCGAAGTCCAGCCGGCCGCCGCCCGCCGTCGGCCCCTCGTGGTCGGTGCGGGCCCGGTCGAGCATCTCCGGGGAGTTGTCGTAGCCGGTGATGCGGGCGGTGGGCAGGCGTGCGGCGAGCAGGGCGGTGACGTTGCCGGGGCCGCAGCCGAGGTCGGCGACGCGGGGCCGGTCGCGGGGCGGGTCCGGGACGCGGGCGAGGAGATCGGTGAAGGCGCGGGCGCGGTGGCCGGCGTGGCGCAGGTACTGGGCGGGGTCCCAGCGGGGTGTGGTCATGCGCTCCACCTTCCCCCCTCATTTCTCTCGACGTCAAGAGAGTCGATATCAAGAGACTTCACGTCGACACAACCACTACACTGATCTCCATGGAGGACGAGGTCGATCGGCTGGTCGCAGCGTGGCGCCGGGAGCGCCCGGACCTCGACGTGGAGCCGCTGGAAGTACTGAGCCGGGTGAGCCGGCTCGCCCGGCACCTGGACCGCGCGCGCCGGCTCGCCTTCTCCGAGCACCAGCTGGAGCCCTGGGAGTTCGACGTGCTGACCGCGCTGCGGCGCGCGGGCACGCCGTACCAGCTCTCCCCCGGCCAGTTGCTGACGCAGACCCTGGTCACCTCGGGCACGATGACCAACCGCATCGACCGGCTGGCGAAGAAGGGCCTGGTGGAGCGGTTGCCGGACCCCAGCGACCGGCGGGGCGTGCTGGTCCGGCTGACCGACGAGGGCCGGGACCGCGCGGACCAGGCGCTGGCGGGCCTGCTGGAGCAGGAGCGGGCGATCCTCGCCGAGCTGTCCCGCGCCCAGCGGGCGGAACTGGCCGGGCTGCTACGCCAGCTGACCGCCCCGTTCGACAACATCCCCGGCTAGGTCCACCGGCCCCACCCCGGCCCGCCGGGCGAGCGCCACGGCCGCCAGCGTGGAGTGGACGCCCAGCTTGCCGAGGACGTTCTGCATATGGGTGCGGACGGTGTGCGGGGAGAGGAACAGCCGCTCGGCGACGGCCTTGCGGCCCAGCCCGGCGACCATGCAGCGCAGCACCTCCCGCTCCCTGGGGGTGAGGGACTCCACCAGCCGCTCGCTCTCGGTGCGGTGCCGGCGGGCCGCCGTCAGCTCCTTCAGCACCCCGGTGAGCAGCGCGGGCGGCAGATGCGTCTCGTCGCGCAGCACGCCCCGTATCACCGTCAGCAGCCGGGACAGCGAGCAGTCCTTGGCGACCCAGCCGGAGGCGCCGGCCTGGAGGGCGAGGGCCGCGCGGCGCGGGTCGTCCTTCTCGGCGAGGACGACGCTGCGGACGCCGGGCTGGGCGGTGCGCACCCCGGCGACCAGGGAGATGCCGTCGACCAGGCCCTCCTCGTTGCCGTCCCGCACCGGTACGGCCGGGCGGGCGCCGGGCGGGGGGCCGCCCAGGTCGGCGTCGACCAGCAGCACGTCGTAACGGCGCCCCTCGCCTGCCGCCCGTTCCAGGCAGCGCAGCGCGGCCGGGCCGCTGCCGGCGGCGAAGACGTCGACGTCCGGCTCGGCGGCCAGGGCGGCGGCCAGCGACTCGGCGAAGATCCGGTGGTCGTCGACGACCAGGACTCGGATACGAACCACGTAACCCCCTTCCCCGGGCTCCGCGTGGAGCAGGGGATGTCCAAGGTCCGGAAGACTCCGGAACAGGCAGGTTTTCGGAAATACCCGGAAAACGTCCGGGGAACGACGACGGGGTGCGGGTACGGCGCCCACGGTCGGGGACAACGCGCCGCACGGCCGCCGCCGTCGCGGAGACTGCTGCCCCACCGCGGGCGCCGAACCCGCGCGTCTCGCCCCCTGAGCGGCACCGGCCCCCACCGGTGCTGTCCCTCAGAGTACGGATGCAGGCACGCAGCGGAAGGAGATTTGCAGAACTGGCCGTCCGGCACGTTTATGGTGTGCCGCATGTTTCGTATCGAGACGGAAGTCGACAAGGCACGACGTGATCTGCTCCGCTCGCGGCTGCGGGACACCAACACAACGGCGTCCCCGGTGCTGGCCGCGCTGCGCGGCACCCCCGGCGAGCGCGAGGCCCCGCTGCACGTGTGGGCGCTGGACGCCGCCGGCGACCTGGCGGGCGGCCTGGTCGGCCACACCTGGACGGCCTGGCTGCACGTCACCTACCTGTGGGTGGACACCCGGCACCGCGGCGCGGGCCTCGGCTCCCGCCTCCTCGCCGAGGCGGAGCGCCTGGCCACCGCCCGCGGCTGCACCTCCGCCCGCCTGGAGACCTGGGACTTCCAGGCCCCCGGCTTCTACCGCAGACAGGGCTACGACGTGGTGTGCGTGATCCCCGACTACCCGCCGGGGATCACGGAGTACACCCTGACCAAACGCCTGGGCTGACGGCAGCTCAGGCGAGCCGCCGGGCGCCCGCCGACGGGACCGCCTCGAAGACGCGGGGGGCCGTGAACCCGGCGGCCGCGAAGGCCTCTTCGACGGCCTTCGTCAGGGTCTCCACGTCCGTCGCCTCCGCCAGGACGATCGCCGAGCCGCCGAAGCCGCCGCCGGTCATCCGGGCGCCCAGGGCGCCGCCGGCCAGGGCGGTGTCGACCACCAGGTCCAGTTCCGGGCAGGAGATGCGGAAGTCGTCGCGCAGCGAGGCGTGGCCCTCGGTGAGGACCGGGCCGATGGCGCGGGGGTCGCCGGCCCGCAGCAGGGCGACCGTGCGTTCGACCCGCTCGTTCTCCGTCACGACATGGCGGACCAGGGGGACGACCTCCTCGTCGCCGAGGCGGGCGAGGGCCGCGTCCAGGCCGTCGTACGGGATGTCGCGCAGGGCGTCGACACCGAGCAGGGCCGCGCCCTTCTCGCAGCCGGCCCGGCGCTTGCCGTACTCGCCGCCGCTGTGGGCGTGCTTGACCTGGGTGTCCACCACCAGCAGCCGCAGGCCCCCGGCCGCGAGGTCGAAGGGGATCTGCCGCTGGGACAGGTCGCGGGTGTCCAGGAACAGCGCGTGGCCGGCCTCGCAGCAGGCCGACGCCGTCTGGTCCATGATGCCGGTGGGCGCGCCGACGTAGACGTTCTCGGCGCGCTGGCACAGCCGGGCCAGCTGCCAGCGCCTCAGGCCCAGGCCGTACAGGTCGTCGAGGGCGAGCGCGATCACGACCTCCAGGGCGGCGGAGGAGGACAGGCCCGCGCCCGTGGGGACCGTGGAGGCCAGGTGGACGTCGGCGCCGGTGATCGCGTGGCCGGCCTCGCGCAGCGCCCAGACCACGCCCGCCGGATAGGCCGTCCAGTCGTGGTCGCCGCCGGGCGCGAGGTCGTCCACGCGCAGCTCGGCGACCGAGTCCCCGATGTCCGCCGAGTGCAGGCGCAGCACGCCGTCGGTGCGGCGGGAGACGGCCGCGACCGCCTGGTGCGGCAGGGCGAACGGCATGACGAAGCCGTCGTTGTAGTCGGTGTGCTCGCCGATCAGGTTGACCCGGCCCGGCGCCGCCCAGACGCCCTCCGGCCCGGCGCCGTACAGCTCGGCGAAGCGGTCCGCGACCTGCTGTGCCCCCACTAGTGCTCCCTTGTGATGCTCTGCGCGAACTCCCAGGCGTCCGCGACGATGCCCGCGAGGTCCGCGCGGGTCGGGTTCCAGCCCAGCTTCTCGCGGGCGGTGTCCGCGGCGGCGACCAGGACCGCCGGATCGCCGCCCCGGCGCGGGGCGGCGACCTCGGGGACCGGGTGGCCGGTGACCTCGCGGACGGTCTCGATGACCTCGCGGACGGAGAAGCCGTTGCCGTTGCCGAGGTTGCAGATCAGGTGCTCGCCGGGGGCGGCCGCGCCGAGGGCCAGCAGGTGGGCCTCGGCGAGGTCCGCCACGTGGATGTAGTCGCGGACGCAGGTGCCGTCGGGGGTCGGGTAGTCGTCGCCGTAGACCGAGATGGCCTCGCGGCGGCCCTGGGCGACCTGGAGGACCAGCGGGATCAGGTGCGACTCGGGGTCGTGGCGCTCGCCGTACGCGCCGTAGGCGCCGGCCACGTTGAAGTAGCGCAGCGAGACCGCGGCCAGGCCGTGGGCGCCCGCCTCGCCGGTGATCATGTGGTCGACGGCGAGCTTGGAGGCTCCGTAGGGGCTGGTGGGCCGCGTCGGGGCGGTCTCCCGGATGGGGGTCTGCTCGGGCTCGCCGTAGGTGGCGGCGGTGGAGGAGAACACCAGCCTGCGCACGCCGGCCTCGCGCATCGCGGCGAGCAGCGCGATGGTGCCGCCGACGTTGTTGTCCCAGTACTTCTCCGGCTTCAGGACCGACTCGCCGACCTGCGAGAACGCCGCGAAGTGCAGCACGCCGTCGAAGGAGGGGTCGAGCCACTTGGCGGCGTCGCGGATGTCGCCCTCGACGAAGGCGGCACCGGCGGGCACGCCCGCGCGGAAGCCGGTGGAGAGGTTGTCGAGGACGGTGACCTCGTGCCCGGCCTCCAGCAGGTGCTGGGCCACGACACTGCCGACGTATCCGGCGCCACCCGTCACCAGGTACTTCATGAACTCGCTACCTCTCGCAGTCGCTCGGCCGCGCGCTCCGGCGGCACGTCGTTGATGAACACGCTCATGCCGGACTCGGAACCCGCGAGAAACTTCAGCTTGCCGGAAGTACGGCGGATGGTGAAAAGCTCGAGGTGGAGCGCGAAGTCGTCGCGCGTCACGCCGTCGAACTCCTCCAGCGTCCCGAACGGGGCCTGGTGCCAGGCCGCGATGTACGGCGTCGGAGGCTCACCATCGCCGAAGATCCGGTCGAACCGCTTCAACAGTTCCAGATACACCTGGGGAAACTCTGTGCGCGCGGCCTCGTCCAGCGCGAGCAGGTCGGGCACCCGGCGCCTCGGGTACAGGTGGACCTCGTACGGCCAGTGGGCCGCGTAGGGCACGAAGGCGACCCAGTGTTCACCCTCAAGGACGACCCGCTCCCCGGCCAGTTCACCCTCCACGACCGCGTCGAACAGGTTCTCCCCGCCGGTGGCCTCCTTGTGGGCGGCGAGCGAGCGGAGCATCAGCGCGGTGCGCGGGGTGGTGAAGGGGTAGGCGTAGATCTGCCCGTGCGGGTGGCCCAGGGTCACGCCGATCTCGGCTCCGCGGTTCTCGAAGCAGAACACCTGCTCGACGGAGGGCAGCTGGGACAGCTCCGAGGTGCGGTCCGTCCACGCGTCCAGCACCAGGCGGGCCTGCTCGGGGGTGAGGCCGGCGAAGGAGGCGTCGTGGTCCGAGGTGAAGCAGACGACCTCGCAGCGGCCGGAGTCACCGGCGAGCGAGGGGAAGCGGTTCTCGAAGACGACGACGTCGTACGAGGAGTCCGGGATCTCGCTGAGCCGGTCGCCGTGCGTCGGGCACAGGGGGCACTCGTCGGCCGGCGGGTGGTAGGTGCGGCCCTGGCGGTGCGAGGCGACGGCGACGCTGTCGCCGAGCAGCGGGTCGCGCCGGATCTCGGACGTGGTGACCGTACGGTCCAGCGGGCGCCGGTCCACCGCGTCGCGCACGGTGTCGTCCCGAAGGTCGTAGTAGATCAGCTCACGACCGTCGGCCAGCCGGGTCGAGGTCTTCTTCACGCCGGACTCCTCCACGTCCCCAACTCCCTCACTCAACACAATCAAACATAACAGACCACAACTCGACAACGACTCCGCTCGATCACAATCAAACAAAGAACACCAGGCAAAGTGTTCAAATATCGAACATGGCGGCGTAGGTTCCGCTTGGATCAGTTCGCGCAACGAAGCGAGTGCTCATGCAAACCCCCACATACGCCCCCACGTATCTGGCGGCGGAGCTACGGCTCCCCACCAACTGGCTGGACTACACGATCCTGGCGATCTACTTCGTCGTCGTCCTCGGGATCGGCCTCGCCGCCCGCCGCTCGGTCAGGACCAGCCTCGACTTCTTCCTCTCCGGACGCTCGCTGCCCGCCTGGATCACCGGCCTCGCCTTCATCTCGGCGAACCTGGCGGCCACCGAGATCCTCGGCATGGCCGCCAACAGCGCCCAGTACGGCGCCTACACCGTCCACTGGTACTGGGTCGGCGCCATCCCCGCCATGGTCTTCCTCGGCCTGGTGATGATGCCCTTCTACTACGGCAGCAAGGTCCGCTCGGTCCCGGAGTTCCTCCTGCTGCGCTTCGACAAGGCCGCCCACCTGCTCAGCTCGATTCTCTTCGCGTTCGCCGCGGTCCTCATCGCGGGCGTCAACCTCTACGCCCTCGCGCTCGTCGTCGAGGCCCTGCTCGGCTGGCCGCAGTGGGTCGCCATCGTCGTCGCCGGCGCCTTCGTGCTCGCGTACATCACCCTGGGCGGCCTGTCCTCGGCGATCTACAACGAGGTGCTGCAGTTCTTCGTGATCCTCGCCGCGCTCATCCCCATCACCGTGCTCGGCCTGAAGAAGACCGGCGGCTGGGGCGGCCTGACCGACAAGCTCACCGCGCAGCACGGCGCCGACTTCACCACGGCCTGGGGCGGCACCGGCATCGGGCACGCCAACCCGCTCGGCGCCAACTGGCTCACCATCGTCCTCGGCCTCGGCTTCGTGCTCTCGTTCGGCTACTGGACCACCAACTTCGCCGAGGTGCAGCGCGCCCTGTCCGCGAAGAACCTCTCCGCCGGGCAGCGCACCCCGCTCATCGCCGCCTTCCCGAAGATCTTCATCGTCTTCCTGGTGATGATCCCGGGCCTGGTCGCCGCCGCGCTCGTACCGGACATCGGCAGCAAGAAGTCCGGGCTCCAGTACAACGACGCCATCCCCTACCTGATGCAGGAACTGCTGCCCAACGGCGTGCTCGGCATCGCCGTCACCGGTCTGCTGGCGGCCTTCATGGCGGGCATGGCGGCGAACGTGTCCTCGTTCAACACGGTGTTCACCACCGACATCTGGGCGAAGTACGTGGTGCCGGGCCGCGAGGACGGCTACTACGTGCGGTTCGGCCGGCTGATCACCGTGATCGGCGTCTGCGCCTCCGTCGGCACGGCCTTCCTGGCGTCCTCGTTCTCGAACATCATGAGCTACCTCCAGACGCTGTTCTCCTTCTTCAACGTGCCGATGTTCGTCGTCTTCATCGTCGGCATGTTCTGGAAGCGCGCCTCCGCCAGGTCCGGCTTCTGGGGCCTGCTCGCCGGCACCACCGCGGCGATGGTCAACTACTTCGTCTTCTACAAGCAGGGCGTCATCTCCATCCCCTCCGACCAGGGCGCCAACTTCGTCTCCGCCATCGCGGGCTTCATCGCCGGCGCGGTCGTGATGATCGCGGTGTCCCTGTTCACCAGGCCGAAGCCGGTGGAGGAGCTCCAGGGCCTGGTCTACGGCACCCGGTCCCCGGGCATGTCCGAACCGCCCGCCGAGGGCGACGACGCCTGGTACCGCAAGCCGGCCCTGCTGGGCTGGGGCGCGGTCGTCCTGGCCGCCGCCTGCTACGTCCCGTTCTCGTTCTGACGCGGGAGGATCGAGGAAACCATGACCGAGCGTCCTGAGCACCGTCCGCCGCACTACACCGAGCACGACGTCCAGCGGGAGGTCTCCGAGCTGGAGACCAAGTCCGCCACGGCGGCCCGCATCTTCGACCTGCGCCGCATCATCGGCGGCCTGTTCGTGGTCTACGGCGTCATCGTCACGGTCACCGGGATCACCGACTCCCAGGCCGCGATCGACAAGGCCGAGGGCGTCAACATCAACCTGTGGACCGGGATCGGCATGCTGCTGCTGGGGATCTTCTTCCTGGTGTGGCTGAAGCTGCGGCCGGTGCCTCCGGCGGAGGAGCAGGCGGAGGAGCGCCGGGAGGCCTGAGGCCGTACGCCGGCTGCGGGTGAGCGGGGGACTGGTCGCGCAGTTCCCCGCGCCCTTGGGGAATCGCGGTCCCGTCGGCTTCCGCGGTGCCGCCTGACAGCCCGTCTACCCCAGGCCCATGTTCCCGCGCGGGCCCGCCCGTTCCAGTAATCCCGTCCGCGCGGCCAGGGCCGCCGCCTCCAGTCTCGAGCCCACGCCCAGTTTCATCAGGACCCGTTGGACATGGGTACGGGCCGTGCTGGGGGCGATGCCCATGCCCGCCGCGATCAGCCGGGTGTCCTCACCGTCGGCGACCCGGACCAGGACCTCCACCTCGCGCGGGGTCAGCATCTCCAGCAGCCGCTGGGCCTCGTCATCGGGCTGCGCGGCCGGGTTCAGCAGCTCGCCGAACGCGCCCTGGAGCAGCTGCGGGGCCACGGCCGCCTCCCCGGCGCGGGCCTTCATCATGGCCCGCTCCACGCCCTCGATCCGCTCGTCGTGCCGGACGTACCCCGACGCGCCCGACGCGAAGGCCGCCGCGATGCCGCGCGGCGACGGCACCGGGCCCAGCACCACCACCGCCACCTGCGGGCGCTCCCGCTTGATCTTGACCACCGGGTCGAAGACGCCCGGCTCGGCCGGGGCCGCCGTGCCCAGCAGGCACACCTCGGGCGCCCGCGCGATCACCAGGTCCGCCGCGCCCGCGGACGGTGCCGTCGCGGCGACCACCCGGTGCCCGCGCAGCTTGAGCGCCGACGCCAGCGCCTCCGCGAGCAGGCGATGGTCGTCGACGACCACGAGCCGCACTCCCATTGAGCAACCCCCCAGTCCCCACCGCACCCCCGCGCTTCATGCCCCCGGAAGCTACACGCTTGTTCGACGTCGCGCTGCCCCTCCCGGTGAGAAGTGCCCCGGATCGATGAAATCCGGGGCACCACACGGCAGTTCACTCCTTCGGGCGAGTCCGGCGACGGCGTCGGCGGCCGGTCAGCCGGCCGTGCCGAACGCCATCACCAGGTACTCCTGGTCGTAGGTCCGGTTGCGCTTGTGGGCGAACTGGGCCGACATGTACAGGCGGCCCTTGCCGAAGAGCAGCTCGGCGTACTCGGGCAGCAGGCTGGTCTCCGCCGTGTGCACGCTGCGCTCGGCCGGGTTCTCCAGCAGCTTGGTCGCCTCGAACGTACCGCCGTCGACGCTGACGACCTGGCCGCCCTTGTCGTACGGCGGCGCCTTGTAGGCCAGCAGGTTGCCGCCGTCCATGCGCAGCGGGGAGATCGTGTAGCCGTCGCCGGCCTCGGCGCGCTGCCCGGTCGGCTTGCCGGTCCCGAGGTCGAAGGCGACGATCTCGTTCGTCCTGCTGTACTCGGCCCGCCCGTCGTGCGGCTCGGTCATCAGGTACAGCCTGCCGTTGCCGGCGACGACCTGGTTGCAGCCCTCGATCCGGGTGATGCCGTCGCAGCGGCCCCCGTAGGTGTCGCCGGGCGCGGCGATGCGGGCGAGCAGCTTGCCGGTGCGGCCGTCGATGGAGAAGTAGTCCGAGACGCCGCTTCCGTCGCCGGCGGCGTCACCGACGTCCGCGGCGACCACCAGCGGGTCGGTGGAGACGACGGACGCGTAGTCGACGCCGTCGGGCATCCGGTACTCGGAGAGCACCTTGCCGGTCTTCGGGTCGATGCTCTGGATGTGCAGCTTCCGGCTGTCGTACGCGCCGCACTTGCGGACCGCGACCAGCCGGGCGCCGCCGCCGTACCCCGCGTCGGAGCAGGTGTCGGCCGCCTTCGGCTGCCACAGCGCCTTGCCGGAGTCGATGTCGAACGCGGCACCGCCGTCGGAGCTGCCGACCGCGACCGTGTGCTGGGCGACCGTCACATTCTGGAAGGTGACCGGGTAGTCACCGGAGTTGATCGACTTCGTCCACAGCCGCTTTCCGGCGGTGAGGTCGATCGCGGCGACCTGGCTGCACCCCGCGGTGGAGTCCTTCGGGGGCATCTTCGGCTGGAAGGTGACCGCCGTCCGGCCGTCCTCGTTCACGTGGTCGCTGGCCGCGCAGATCGGGCCGGGGAGCTTGACCGTCCACAGCTCGGTGCCCTTGGCCGGGTCGTAGCCGACGATCTTCGCGATGCCGCTCTTGGCGTAGACCGTGTCCGTCAGCCAGGAGCCGGAGGTGACGACCGACTCGTCCGTCTCGGGCAGCGGCACCTTGAAGAGCACCTTGGCGGCCGGATCGTCCGGCGCCTTCTCCTTGCCGCCCCCGCCGCCCGTGCCGCCGCCCCCGGAGCCGCCGCCCCCGGAGCCGCCGCCCGCGGAGCCGGTCCGGCCGGCGGTCTGGCCGGCGGAGGAGACGGGGTCGTGGGAGTGGCCGTCGTTCCCGGCGGACTTGGCGTACCAGACGCCGCCGCCGACGATCAGCGCGATGGCGGCGACCGCGGCCACCACGATGAACAGGGTGGTGTTCCGCCGGCCGCCGCCCGGCACCGGCCCGGGCGTCATCGGCGCGGTCGGCGGCTGCCCCTGGCCCGGATAGCCGTAGCCCGGCGGCGGCCCCTGCATCGGCTGGGTGGGCTGGGCGTAGGGATTCTGCGGCTGGGGGGCATACCCGGCGGGCGGCTGCTGGGCGCCGTACGCCGGGGGCTGCTGGGCGTACGGGTTGGGCGGGGCGCCGGGTGGGCCGTAGCCGGGGCCCGGGGGCGGCGGCGGGTAGCCGTAGCCCGGCTGCGGGGGCTGGTTGGGGGGCGGCGGGGGCGGCTGGGTCATGGCGACGGGTACCTCGGTGACGCTCTGCGGGCGGACGGCGGACGGCGGACGGCGGACGGCGGAGGGAACGGGGGAAGGCGGGATCCGGCTCCGGCTCAGTCGCCGAAGGCCATGATCAGCTTCTCCTTGGAGTCGTCGTCGCCGGACAGCCGGCCCGCGGAGACGAACAGCCGCCCGCCGGACCAGTCGAGGACACCGTCGTAAAAGGCGCCCTCGACGCCGGCGGCCCCGCGCGGGTTGTGCAGCAGCGTGGTCGTCCGGTGGGCGGAACCGGCCGCCGGCACCGCCACCACCTGGCCGCCGCTGTCGTACGACGGCTGCACGTACGCGATGAGCCTGCCGCCCTCGGTCTTCACCGGGTACATCGGCCGGTCGCCCGGGGACTTCACCCGCCACTTCTCCTTGCCGTCGGCGAGGCCGACGGCGACGATCTCGTTGGCGCTGACGGTGGCGTCGGTGGGCAGGTACAGCGTGTCGGCGTCGACCGCGACCCCCTGGCACCCCTGCAGCTCGCGCTCCAGGATCGCCCAGCCGCAGCGGGGGGCGAACTTCTCGTCCACCGCGACCTGCGACCGGATTTTTCCGTTCGCGGTGAAGGCGGAGATGTTCCAGGTCTTCTTCTCGCGGTTGGTCAGATAGACCACGAGCGGGTCGACCGAGTAGGTACGGCTGACCTCCCAGCCCTTCTTGAGCTTCTGCGTCCAGCGCACCTTCCCGTTCGCCGGGTCCAGCTCCTGCAGCTCCTCGTGCTCCTCGGAGCCGCCGACGCCGCAGGAGGACACCTGGATCAGCCGGTCGGTGCCGCCCGCGTAGGCGGCCGGGAAGCAGGCCGCGCCGTACCGCTTCTTGTCGTACAGCTTCTTGCCGCTGCCGATGTCGTACGCCGTGCCCGACTGCGAACGGCCCACCATCAGCGTCCTGCCGCTGACCGTCAGCTCGATGGTGAGGGCGCTGTCGAACAGGCCGCCGTCGGCGACCTCGCCGCTCCAGCCCTTCGCGCCGGTGCGCAGGTCGAGCTGCTGGAGCCGGTTGCACTTGGCGTGCTCGCCGGCCCCGCTCATGTAGGCCACGACGACCTTGTCGTCGTCCGACTTCACCGGGGTCACCGCGCAGATCTTCTGCGGGAGGGCGACCGGCCCCCAGGCGGTGTGGCCGTCCGCGGCACCGAAGGCGAAGACCTGCTGGTACGCGGCCTTGACCACCGTGTCGCCGGTGACCCACATGCCGGGCGCGTCGGCGCCGGACGCGGGGGCATCGGGCGCCGGCGCGTACCAGAGCACCTTGGCCTCGCCCGGGCCGCGCCCGTCGTTGAGGTGGTCCGGGTCCGCGCCGCCGGAGGCCGTCGGCGAGGCGGTGGCGGAGCGCACGGGACCGTCGCTGCCGTGGGCGACGGGCTTCTTGCCGCCGCCCTTGTCGTCGCCTCCGGAGGTGACCGCGAACACCGTGCCGCCTATGACGAGCAGCGCGGCGACCGCGGCCCCGATGACCAGCGCCGTCTTCTTCCTGGCAGCCGGCCCGCCGGGCGCGGCCCCGGGTATGCCGGGGTACGGCGGCGGCTGCGGGGCGCCGTAGGCGGGCTGCGGGGCGCCGTACGGGCCCGGCGGGGGCGGGGCCTGCTGCGGGTACCCGTAGGGGCCCGGCTGCGGCTGGCCGTAGGGGCCCGGGGTGCCGGCGTAGGGGCCCGGGGTGCCGGCGTAGGGGCCCGGGGTACCGCCGTAGGGGCCCGGCTGGGGCGGGTAGCCGTAGCCGGGCTGGGGCTGGGGCTGTCCGGGCGGGGCGGGGGGCTGCTGGGGTGCGCCGAAGCCGCCCTGGGCGGGCGGGGGTTGCGGGGCGCCGAAGCCGTCCGGCCGCGGCGGCTGGTCCTGTGGTGTTCCGAATCCGCCCTGCGGCGGCTGGTCGGGCGGCTGGGTCATCAGCGCGCTTCCCCCTCGTTCACTGATTTCTAGCCACGCCCCGAAGCACGCGACGGACGGCCCACGGCCGTTGCTCAGACGGTTTTCAGACGGCTCTTTCTATCACCCGGAACCGACAGGACAGCGGGCCGCGCCCTCCCCTGTGCCCAAGGGAGGACCGGCCCGTGATGCCGTTGTTACGCGTCTTCACGCCCCCTTCACCCGGCGCACGCGCCCCCCGTGCACGCCGGGCCGGGGATCAGGCGTCCTCCGCCAGTTCCAGCCAGCGCAGCTCCAGTTCCTCGCGCTCCCCGGCCAGGTCCCGCAGCTGCGCGTCCAGTTCGGCCACCTTCGCGAAGTCGGTGGCGTTGTCGGCGATCTGCGCGTGCAGCTTCGTCTCCTTCTCGGAGATCTTGTCCAACTGGCGCTCGATCTTCTGGAGTTCCTTCTTCGCGGCGCGCTGGTCGGCGGCGCTCTTCTCGGTCGTGGCCGGCTTGGGTGCCGCGGCGGCGCCGCGCTCGGCGACCGCCTCCTCCATGTGCCGGCGCCGCTCCAGGTACTCGTCGATGCCGCGCGGCAGCATCCGCAGGGTGCCGTCGCCGAGCAGGGCGAACACCCGGTCCGTCGTGCGCTCCACGAAGAACCGGTCGTGGGAGATGACGACCATCGAACCGGGCCAGCCGTCGAGGACGTCCTCCAGCTGGGTCAGGGTCTCGATGTCCAGGTCGTTGGTGGGCTCGTCCAGGAAGAGGACGTTGGGCTCGTCCATGAGCAGCCGCAGCAGCTGGAGCCGGCGCCGCTCACCGCCGGAGAGGTCCCCGACCGGCGTCCACTGCTTCTCCTTGCCGAAGCCGAACGTCTCGCACAGCTGCCCGGCCGTCATCTCGCGCCCCTTGCCGAGGTCGACGCGCTCGCGGACCTGCTGCACGGCCTCCAGCACCCGCCAGGCCGGGTCGAGCTCGGCCACCTCCTGGGAGAGGTAGGCGAGCTTGACGGTCCTGCCGACGGAGATCCGGCCCCCGGCGGGCTGCTCCTCTCCGTCGGTGCGGGCGGCGGCGGCCATGGCGCGCAGCAGCGAGGTCTTCCCGGCGCCGTTGACGCCCACCAGGCCGATGCGGTCGCCCGGCCCGAGCTGCCAGGTGACGTGCTTGAGCAGCACCTTCGGCCCCGCCTGGAGGGTGATGTCCTCCAGGTCGAAGACCGTCTTGCCGAGCCGGGAGGAGGCGAACTTCATCAGCTCGCTGCTGTCCCGGGGCGGCGGCACGTCCGCGATCAGCTCGTTGGCGGCCTCCACCCGGAAGCGCGGCTTGGAGGTCCGCGCGGGCGCGCCCCGCCGCAGCCAGGCCAGCTCCTTGCGGATCAGGTTCTGCCGCTTGGCCTCCTCGGTGGCGGCGATCCGCTCGCGTTCGGCGCGCGCGAAGACGTAGTCCGAGTAGCCGCCCTCGTACTCGTACACGTCACCGCGCTGCACGTCCCACATGCGGGTGCAGACCTGGTCCAGGAACCAGCGGTCGTGGGTGACGCACACCAGCGCCGAGCGACGGTTGCGCAGGTGCTCGGCGAGCCAGGCGATGCCCTCGACGTCGAGGTGGTTGGTGGGCTCGTCCAGGACGATCAGGTCCTGTTCCTCGATGAGCAGCTTGGCCAGCGCGATCCGGCGCCGCTCGCCGCCGGAGAGCGGTCCGATGACGGTGTCCAGCCCCTTGGGGAAGCCCGGCAGGTCCAGCCCGCCGAACAGTCCGGTCAGCACGTCCCGGACCTTGGCGTTGCCGGCCCACTCGTGGTCGGCCATGTCGCCGATCACCTCGTGGCGGACGGTGGCGGCGGGGTCGAGGGAGTCGTGCTGGGTGAGCACGCCGAGCCGCAGCCCGCCGGAGTGCGTGACCCTTCCGGTGTCCGCCTCCTCCAGCTTGGCGAGCATCCGGATGAGGGTGGTCTTCCCGTCGCCGTTGCGTCCGACGACCCCGATCCGGTCCCCTTCCGACACGCCGAGCGAGACGCCGTCCAGCAGGGCACGGGTGCCGTAGACCTTGCTGACGTTCTCGACATTGACCAGGTTGACGGCCATTTCACTCCTGTGCGCGGGGCGGTATCGACATGCGGCTCCACCGTGTGGGTCAGCCTTCTAGCGTAGGGCTTCGGGGGTGTGGGGCGGGGCGCGAGGGGGTTGTCACTCTTTGTGATGACGTGATCGGGATGGGGCCGCTACGGTGGAGGGCAGGCCACCAGGATCTTGTCCATGGGAGGAACCATGACAGCCCAGCCTGATGAGCAGTCGGGATGGTGAATGCCCCCGCTGGACGACTACACCATCGACGACCTGCTCACCCTGCCTGATCTCCCGCCGCACACCGAGCTGATCGACGGGAGCCTGGTCCTCGTGAGCCCACAGCGCTACTTCCGCTCCGCCACGATCGACCTGCTGGTGACCGGCCTGCGCAGCACCGTACCGTCCGATCTGAAGGTGGCACGCGAGATGACGGTGGTACTGGACAGGCGTAACGGGCCTGAGCCTGACATCTCCGTGATCAAGGCGGAGGCCAGGAAGGGGCTGAGGCAGACGTACTTCGAGGGGAAGGACGTCGTACTCGCCATCGAGGTCGTCTCCCCGGAGTCCGAGGCCCGCGACCGGCTCACGAAGACGCACAAGTATGCGGCAGCGGGCATCCGCTATTACTGGCTGGTCGAGATGACCGAGCCGGAAGGGCATCCCGCCGTCGAGATCTTCGAGTTGTCGGAGGTCACAGGCACGTACCAGTCGATCGGCACCTGCCGGGACCGCGTCAAGGTCGACAAGCCCTACCCCATCGACATCGACCTGACCGCCATCGACAACCTCTGAACCTCAGAGAACCGTAGCCCCCGCCACCGGCCCCGCCGCCGTCCGTACCGCCCCGCACGTCCCCGACGCCCGCAACGCCTCGGCCACCGTCTCCGCCGCCCCGGCGTCCCGCGTGAGGAACGCCGTCGTGGGACCGGACCCGGAGACCAGCGCGGCCAGCGCCCCCGCGCCGCGCCCCGCCGCCAGCGTGTCCGCCAGTTCCGGGAACAGGGACAGGGCCGCCGGCTGGAGGTCGTTGGAGACGGTCGCCGCCAGCGCGTCCGCGTCCCCCTTCGCGAGCGCCGCCAGCAGGTCCGGGGAGGCCACCGGCTCCGGGACCTCCCGGCCCTCGGCCAGCCGGTCGAACTCGCGGAACACCGCCGGGGTGGACAGCCCGCGCCCGGCCATCGCGAACACCCAGTGGAAGGTGCCGCCCACCTCCAGCTCCGTCAGCCGCTCACCGCGCCCGACCCCGAGCGCCGCGCCGCCGACCAGGCTGAACGGCACGTCACTGCCCAGCTCGGCGCAGATCTCCAGGAGTTCGTCGCGCGAGGCACCCGTGCCCCACAGCGCGTCGCACGCGAGCAGCGCGCCCGCGCCGTCCGCGCTGCCGCCCGCCATGCCGCCGGCGACCGGGATGTCCTTGGCGATGTGGAGGTGCACGTGCGGCTCGATGCCCCGGCGCCCGGCGAGGGCGATCGCCGCGCGCGCGGCGAGGTTGGTGCGGTCCAGGGGGACCTGGCCGGCGTCCGGGCCGTCACAGGTGATCCGCAGCTCGTCCGCCGGGGTCACCGTCACCTCGTCGTACAGGCCGACGGCGAGGAAGACGTTGGCCAGGTCGTGGAACCCGTCGGGGCGGGCGGCGCCCACCGCGAGCTGGACGTTGACCTTGGCCGGCACGCGTACCGTGACGCTCACTTGCCGCTCTCCTTGTGCTCGGCGATCCGCGCGAACTCCTCGACCGTCAGGGACTCCCCGCGCGCCTGCGGCGAGACCCCGGCCGCGACCAGCGCCGCCTCGGCCGCCGCGGCGGAGCCGGCCCAGCCGGCGAGCGCGGCCCGCAGGGTCTTGCGGCGCTGTGCGAACGCCGCGTCGACCACCGCGAAGACCTCCTTCTTCGAGGCGGTCGTCTTGATCGGCTCCGTCCGCCGGACCAGGGACACCAGTCCGCTGTCGACGTTGGGCGCGGGCCAGAACACGTTCCGGCCGATGGCCCCGGCCCGCTTCACCTCGGCGTACCAGTTGGCCTTCACGGACGGCACGCCGTACACCTTGTTGCCGGGCCCGGCGGCGAGCCGGTCGGCGACCTCGGACTGCACCATCACCAGCGTCCGCTCGATGCTCGGGAAGGTGTCGAGCATGTGCAGCAGCACCGGCACGGCGACGTTGTACGGCAGGTTCGCCACCAGGGCCGTCGGCGCGGGACCGGGCAGTCCGGTGACGTGCATCGCGTCGGAGTGGACCAGCGCGAACCGGTCGGCGCGCCCGGGCATGCGCGCGGCGACGGTGGCGGGCAGGGCCGCGGCCAGGACGTCGTCGATCTCGACGGCGGTGACCCGGTCGGCGACCTCCAGCAGCGCGAGGGTGAGCGAGCCGAGCCCGGGACCGACCTCCACCACCACGTCGTCGGGGCAGACCTCGGCGGTGCGGACGATCCGGCGGACCGTGTTGGCGTCGATCACGAAGTTCTGGCCGCGCTGCTTGGTCGGGCGGACGCCGAGCGCCGCGGCGAGCTCACGGATGTCGGCGGGGCCGAGGAGGGCGTCGGGGGTGGGGCTGGTCACGGGACAAGGGTACGGGGGCGCGGAGGGCCGGGGTGCCAGGTACCCGGCCCGGCGGGACTATCCCCGCAGCCTCGCGCCGCAGAGCGGCCAGGGGCTCGCCCCGCGCCGTACGTACAGCTTCTTCGCGCGCAGCGTCTGCTCCTGCGGGGAGGCGTCCTGGGGGCGGCCCCTGCCGCCGAGGCTGTGCCAGGTGCGGGTGTCGAACTGGTAGAGGCCGCCGTAGGTGCCGGAGGGGTCGACGGCGTCCGGGCGGGCGCCGGACTCGCAGACGGCGAGGGCGTGCCAGTCCAGGTGGCCGGTGTCGTGCACGGAGGCGGGCCGCGGCCGGGTGCCGACCTTCACCACCTGGGTGCGGGGCGCGCGGACCAGCTCGGTGCTCTCCGGGCGCGGGCGCTGCCGGACCCCGTTGACGGTGCGCACGTAGTAGACGGTGCGGCGCAGTCCGGGCCGGCCGGGCCGGGTGACGACCTCGGTGCCCCGGAAGAGGGTGGGGTCGGTGATCCGTACGGCCGGGAACGGGATCTGCTCCTCGTGGACCTCCCGGCGGCCGGTCACCCGCAGCACGGTCACGGTCTGCCCGTCGCGCGGGAAGCTGTCCCCGGGGACGGAGAGGGTGTCCTGGCCGTGCAGGGTGATCCCGGCCTCCTCGACCACCTCGCGGACGGTTGCCGCGTTGGTGCGGACGGTGCGGGTCCGGCCGTCCGCCAGGACGGTGACGGCCCGCTCGGTGCGCACGTCGAGCGCGAGCCCGGCACGGGAGATGCGCCGGGAGCGGGAGGCGGACAGATAGGCGCCCTCGGCGCGGACGCCCAGCTGGTCCAGCGCGTCCGCCACGGTGTGCGCCGTCGTCCACACCTCCTGCCGGTGGCCGTCCAGGGTGAGCCGCAGAGGGCGGCCGTAGCGCACCGCGACCTCGTCGCCGCTGGCGAGTCCGGTGCCGGGGGCGGGCGCGACCATGTCGTGGGCGCCCACCCGTACGCCCTCCTCGGCGAGGAGTTCGCCCACGTCGTCGGCGAAGGTGTGCAGGGTGCGCCGGCTGCCGTCGACGCTCAGCTCGACCGCCTTGTCCTCGGCGACGAAGGCGCTGGTGCCGCCGGCGAGGAAGGCCACGACCAGCGCCTGCGGCAGCAGCCGGCGCACGGCGGACTCCGGGCGGTCGGCACCGCGGCTCCCGCGCCGGCGCACGGCCCGCCCGTCCGGTGCGCCGCCCGCGCCATCCGCGCCGCCCGCGCCGTCCGCCGGGAGGGCGTCGCAGCCGTGTGCGCGTGCCCCGTCCCGCGGCGGTGCGCTCGTGCCCTGCCGCGGCAGGACCGGCGGCTCGCTCGTCCGCGCGTGCGCCGGCGGTGCGGCACCGGGGCCGTACGCCTGGTACGTCTCGTACGCCTGGTACGCCTCGTACTGCGACTTGCTCACGCCGACACGCTCCAGAGGGCCAGAGGGGTCCGGATCGGGCCCCCAGAACCTAGCGGAGCGCCGGTCACTCTCCAAAGCGGCGCGACTACGCAGCGGTGCGACGTACGGCGCGGTGGTGACGGTCAGTAGCCGAAGGCGCGGGCGGTGTTCGCGGCCAGGGCCTTCGCCAGCGTGTCCTCGTCGATGCCGCGCACGGCGGCCATCGCGCGGACCGTCACCGGGACGAGATACGGCGCGTTCGGCCGTCCGCGGTACGGCGCCGGGGTCAGGAACGGCGCGTCGGTCTCCACCAGGACCAGTTCCAGCGGGGCGACGGCGAGGGCGTCCCGCAGGTTCTGGGCGTTCTTGAAGGTGACGTTGCCGGCGAAGGACATGAAGTAGCCCTCGCGGGCGCAGATCCCGGCCATCTCGGCGTCGCCGGAGTAGCAGTGGAAGACGGTGCGCTCGGGGGCGCCCTCCTCCTTCAGGATCCGCAGCACGTCGGCGTGCGCGTCGCGGTCGTGGATGACGAGCGCCTTGCCGTGCCGCTTGGCGATCTCGATGTGGGCCCGGAAGGACCGTTCCTGGGCGGCCTTGCCCTCGGGGCCGGTGCGGAAGTGGTCCAGGCCCGTCTCGCCGACGCCCTTGACCTGCGGCAGCGCGGCCAGCCGGTCGATCTCGGCGAGGGCCTCGTCCAGCGCCGCGTCCCCGCCCGCCGCCCGGGCCCCCTGCCGTGACCATCCGTCGGGGTCCCCGTGGACGATGCGCGGGGCCTCGTTGGGGTGCAGGGCGACGGCCGCGTGGACGCTCTCGTGCGCGGCGGCGGTCTCGGCCGCCCACCGCGACCCCTCGATGTCGCAGCCGACCTGGACGACCGTCGTGACGCCCACCGAGGCGGCCTTCGCCAGGCCCTCCTCCACCGTGCCGGACTGCATGTCGAGGTGGGTGTGGGAGTCGGCGACGGGCACCGCGAGGGGTGCCGGGAGCGGCGGGGCCGCGTTCTTGTCGTCGCCCTTGGGGCTGTGGCCGGCGTTCGAAGGCATGCCCCGATCCTACGAAAGGGGCATGCCCGGGCCGGCCGGTGCTCCGCTCAGCCGGCCTTGCGGTGGAACGGGTGCAGCAGGTCGGACAGGTGCCAGTGGTGCGGCTCCCTGGTCTGCCCCGGCACCCGCGGCACCTCGACCGGGCCCGCGGCCGGCACCGGGTCAGGCCGGCCGCCGGCGGCGGCGCGCACCGAGGCCACCTGACCCGCGCGCATGATCCGCACGAGGTGACCGTCACAGTTCTGGCAGACCGGCCGGCTCAGCGGCGACGGCACCACCCGGCCGTCGGCCACGTACCGCACGAACTGCTCCCCCTCGGCGTTCGTGTGGTGCTCGATCGCGTACGACTGCTCCCAGCCGTGCCCGCAGCGCATGCAGGCGAAGGCGTACGACTCGTGCACGACGCCGGCGGCCGGACCGGCGCCGGTGGCCGAACCGCGGAGACCGGTCTGCCCTGCTATGTCACTCATGCCAGCTCCCTCTTGCCCGGGTGCGTCCCTGTTGGACGGGTGCGTCCCGTCACCCAGTGGACGCCTCGGCTGGCGCGAAAGCATCCGACCTGCCGACTGTTGGCCCCGATTTGGCCGCCCCTTGCCCGAGCGAGCCGATTGGGACGGCTGGGCTTTGCCGACGAGGGCGGCCTTTTGCCGGCGTATGGGGGGCCGCGGCCCCGTCAGGCGGAGCGGACGTCACTCACCGACGCGCTTGGCGGCGACGACGGCGTCGAAGACGACCCGCTTGGGCAGCCCCGCCTCCACCGCCACCGCCGCGATCGCCTCCTTGCGCCGCTCCCCGGCCTCCTCCCGCACCCGGACCCGGCGCACCAGCTCCGCCGCGTCCAGCTCCTCCGGCCCGGTCTCGGGCGCGCCCTCGACCACCACGGTGATCTCCCCGCGCACGCCCTCCGCGGCCCACCGCGCCAGCTCGGCCAGCGGGCCGCGCCGCACCTCCTCGTACGTCTTGGTCAGCTCGCGGCAGACGGCGGCCCGCCGGCCCGCGCCGAAGACCTCGGCCATCGCGGCGAGGGTGTCGTCGAGCCGGTGCGGGGCCTCGAAGTAGACGAGGGTGCGCCGCTCGGCCGCCACCTCGCGCAGCCGGGACAGCCGCTCGCCGGCCTTGCGCGGCAGGAAGCCCTCGAAGCAGAACCGGTCCACGGGCAGCCCGGACAGGGCGAGCGCGGTGAGCACGGCGGACGGACCGGGGACGGCGGTGACCCGGACGTCCTGCTCCACGGCGGCGGCGACCAGCCGGTACCCGGGGTCGGAGACGGACGGCATGCCCGCGTCGGTCACCAGGAGCACACGCGCGCCGCCGAGGAGTTCGGCGACCAGCTCGGGGGTGCGGGCGGACTCGTTGCCCTCGAAGTAGGAGATCACGCGGCCCTTGGGGGTGACGCCCAGCGCCTGGGTGAGCCGGCGCAGCCGCCGGGTGTCCTCGGCGGCGACCACGTCGGCCGCGGCCAGCTCCTCGGCCAGCCGGGGCGGCGCGTCCGCGATGTCGCCGATGGGGGTACCTGCCAGGACAAGGGTTCCAGTCACCCCCCCATCCTCCCAGGGCTCGCGCCGGGGGAGGAAAACGCCTGCGCGACGACCGGTGGCGCCCAGGCACGGGACTCGCACAGGCCGGTTCCCTACGATGGCGCGGTGACCAGTACCGCGTCCTCCATGGACCACCGGCAGGGCCAGGCACCGCACGACCGGCGGCCGTCGTGGCAGCGGCGGCTGCGCCGATTCGGGTACGCGCCGGCCGCGGACGCGCCGGCGGGCGACGTACGCGACCGGCTGGTGCCGCCGTACGCGCAGCCGAGCCCCCGGCTGTGGCGGGCGCTGGGCGCCTCGCCGGTCCTGGCCGGGCGGCTGACGCGCTGGTCGGGCTGGGGCGGGCCGCTGCTGGTGACGCTGCTGGCGGGTCTGCTGCGGTTCTGGCACCTGGGCAGTCCGCGGGCGGTGATATTCGACGAGACGTACTACGCCAAGGACGCCTGGGCGCTCGTCCACCGCGGTTTCGAGGTCAGCTGGGACCAGTACGGCAAGAACGCCAACGACATGGTGCTCCAGCAGCACGGCCATCTGGCGGTGCCGACGGACGCGGCGTACGTCGTGCACCCGCCGGTCGGCAAGTACGTGATCGGGCTCGGCGAGCTGCTGTTCGGGTTCGACCCGTTCGGCTGGCGGTTCATGACGGCGCTGCTCGGGACGCTGAGCGTGCTGCTGCTGTGCCGGATCGGGCGCCGGATGTTCCGCTCGACGTTCCTCGGCTGCCTGGCGGGCGCGCTGATGGCGGTGGACGGGCTGCACTTCGTGATGAGCCGGACGTCGCTGCTGGACGGCGTGCTGATGTTCTTCGTGCTGGCCGCGTTCGGCTGTCTGGTGGTCGACCGGGACCGGGCGCGGGAGCAGCTGGCCGCCGCGCTGCCGGCGGGGCCGGACGGCCGGGTACGGCCGGACGCGTCCGTCGCCGACGCCTTCCGGTTCGGCTGGCGGCCCTGGCGCTGGGGCGCGGGCGTGATGCTGGGCCTGGCGGCGGGCACGAAGTGGAACGGCCTGTACGTCCTGGCGGCGTTCTGCGTGCTGACGGTCCTGTGGGACGTGGGCACCCGCAAGGTGGCCGGTGCCCGGCACCCGTACCTCGCGGTCCTCAAGTACGACACCGGTGCCGCCTTCGTGGCGACGGTCCCGGTGGCGCTGGTGGTGTACGTGGCCTCCTGGACGGGCTGGATCCTCTCCCCCACCGACGGCACGGGCGGCTACTACCGCGACTGGGCGGCCACCGACGGCAAGGGCGGCACCTGGTCGTTCCTGCCGGACTGGCTGCGCAGCCTGTGGCACTACGAGCACGAGGTGTACACCTTCCACGTCCACCTCGACCAGCCGCACACGTACCAGTCCAACCCGTGGAGCTGGCTCGTGCTGGGCCGCCCGGTGTCGTACTTCTACGAGTCCCCCGGCCCCGGCAACGACGGCTGCCCGGCGGACGCGACGGAGAAGTGCGCCCGGGAGGTGCTGGCGATCGGCACGCCGCTGCTGTGGTGGGCGGCCTGCTTCGCCCTCGCCTATGTGCTGTGGCGCTGGGCCTTCCGCCGTGACTGGCGGGCCGGCGCCATCGCCTGCGGCGTCGCGGCGGGCTATCTGCCGTGGTTCCACTACCAGGAGCGGACGATCTTCCTCTTCTACGCGGTCGTCTTCCTGCCGTTCCTGTGCCTCGCGGTGGCGATGATGACCGGCGCGGTCATCGGCCCGGCGCGCTCCACGGACACCCGCCGGGTGATCGGCGCGACGGCGGCGGGCGTCCTGGTCCTGCTGATCGCCTGGAACTTCATCTACTTCTGGCCCCTGTACACGGGCCAGGCCATCCCGATCGACTCGTGGCGGTCGCGGATGTGGCTGGATACGTGGGTTTAGCCGTCACGGTTCGAACAACTCCCGCCCCACGGGCACCGCAACCGCTTACAGTGCTCCCCCAAGTTGATTTGAACATGTTCAACAGGCTGAACGGGAGGGGGGACCGCGTCATGCGCAACGGGGTCAAGGCGGCCGTGGTGGGCGGGATGTGCGTCACACTGCTGAGCGGCGCCGGGTACGGGCTCTACACCTTCGCGTCCGCCATGAGCGGGGACAGCGGCACGGCGGCCGGCGTGGCGCCCCCGCGGACCGGGCCGCCCAGCGGCACGGAGGTGCAGGAGACGGCCAAGGCGTTCTTCGGCGCCTGGGAGAAGGGCGACGCGGCGACCGCGGCCTCCTACACGAACTACCCGGAGGCCGCCGAGGCGCTGCTGACGGCCTACGGCCAGGACGCGCACATAGGCAAGGTGCGGATCACACCGGGCACGCCCAGCGGCGACACGGTGCCCTTCGCGGTGTCCGCGACCGTGTCCTACGACGGCCTGTCCAAACCGCTGTCCTACCGCGGCACGCTCACCGTCGTCCGCGGGGTGACCTCGCACCGGGCGCTGGTCGACTGGCGGCCCTCCGTCGTCCACCCGCGGCTGCGCCAGGGCGACACGCTGACCACCGGGAAGTCGTCCGCCCCCGGGATCGAGCCCGTGGACCGCGCCGGGAAGGTGCTGACGCGGGACAGGTACCCCTCGCTCGGCCCCCTGCTGGACGAGCTGCGCGACCGGTACGGCGACAAGGCCGGCGGCAGGTCCGGTGTGGAGCTGGTGATCCGCCACCAGGCCGCACCGGACGGCAGCCAGGCCGCGGACACCCCGCTGGTCACCCTGGCCAAGGGCAGACCGGGCAGGCTCCCGACGACGATCGGCGCGAGCGTCCAGGCGGCGGCCGAGGCGGCCGTGCTGCGGTATCCCGAGTCCTCCGTGGTCGCCGTCGAGCCGAGCACCGGGGAGATCCTGGCCGTCGCCAACAACCGCAAGGACGGCTTCGACGCGGCCCTCCTCGGCGAACGCGCCCCCGGCTCCACCATGAAGATCGTCAGCGCGGCGGCCCTCATCGACAACGGCCTGACCACGGCGGACGGCCCGGCGCCCTGCCCGCCCTCGGCCGTCTCGGAGAGCCAGACCTTCCGGAACCTCGAGGGACTGGCGCCCGACGAGCACGCCACCCTCGCCGACAGCTTCGCCCGCTCCTGCAACACGGCGTTCATCAAGTTCGCCGACGAGCTGAAGCCCGGCTCCCTCACCCGGGAGGCCGAGGAGCGGTTCGGGCTGGGCCGCAACGACTGGCAGGCCGGCGTGCCCACCTTCGACGGGCGGGTCCCGGCCTCGGACGGCCCGGACAACGCGGCGAGCCTGATCGGCCAGGGCCGGGTGCAGCTGAGCCCGCTGAACATGGCCTCCGTGACGGCGACCGCGATGACCGGCGCCTTCCGCCAGCCGGTGATCGTCCCGCTGAGCCTGGACGGCCGCGAACCGGCACGCGCGCGCGGCCTCGCGCCGGGCACCGTCCGGCAGCTGCGGGCGATGATGCGGCGCACCGCGCGCTCCGGCACCGCGGCCGGGGTGATGGCCGGGCTGAGCGGGGACGTCGGCGCGAAGACCGGCTCCGCCGAGGCCGACGACACGGCCGGGTCGGACAGCTGGTTCACCGGTTACCGGGGCGATGTCGCGGCGGCGGCCATGGTCCAGGACGGCGGGCACGGCATCGACGCCGCCGGACCGATTGTCGCAACCGTGCTACGGAACGCCGGTGAAGATCACTCGTGAAGACGGGGACCTTAAGGTGAAAGCGGTCGTTGGGAGTGTGAGGGCTTAGGAGAGCCTGGAGAGCGCGCGGAGGAACTGAGGCTGTGGGCAAGAGAAGGCGCGTCACCGAGCGACGGAAGACCCGTCCCGCCGTGCTCGGCGGGATGCTGGCCGTGGTCGTCGGCGGCGCCGGGGCCGGCCTGTACGCGCTGTACGACGGCGGGGCCGCGGCCGACGAGGGCACCGCCGCCACGGCCGGCCGCAAGGCCGTGAAGACCGGCCCGCTCACCGCCGCCGAGGTCCGCACGGCCACCACCCGCTTCCTCACCGCCTGGCAGCACGGCAAGGCCGCCGAGGCCGCCGCCGCCACCGACGACCCCACGGCGGCGACCCCGCTGCTCACCGGCTACGCGAAGGACGCCCACCTGGTGGACGTCACCCTCGTCCCCAAGCCCGCCAAGGGCGCCACGGTGCCGTTCGACGTGCGCGCCACCCTGGCCTACAAGGGCGTCAGCAAGCCGCTGGCCTACGGCAGCTCGCTCACCGTCGTGCGCCGCGCGGAGGACGGCGAGCCGCGGGTCGACTGGCACCCGGCCGTCGTCCACCCGGACCTGAGGGACGGCGACCGGCTGGTGACCGGCGCCTCCGGCACCCCGCCGGTCAAGGCGCTGGACCGCGACGGCGGCGAGATCACCGCCGCCCGGTTCCCGTCACTGGGCACGGTGCTGGACGGGCTGCGGGAGAAGTACGGCAAGACGGCCGGCGGCACGGCGGGCATCGAGCTGCGCGTGGTGCGCGGCAAGGAGTCCAAGGCCGCGGGGCTGTCCGACAAGACGCTGGCGGAGCTGAGCGAGGGCACCCCCGGCACGGTGCGGACGACGCTCAGCCCGGCGCTCCAGGCGGCGGCCGAGCGGCAGGTGGACAAGCGGGCGAAGGCCTCGGTGGTGGTGCTGCGGCCCTCCACCGGCGAGATCCTCGCGGTCGCCAACAGCGGGCACGGCTTCAACACCGCCTTCCAGGGCTCCCTGGCGCCCGGCTCCACCATGAAGATCATCACGGCGTCGCTGCTCATCGACAAGGGCCTGGCCTCGGCGGACAAGCCGCACCCCTGCCCGAAGACGTTCACCTACGGCGGCTGGAAGTTCCACAACGACGACGACTTCGAGATCAAGGGCGGCACGTTCAAGGCGAGCTTCGCCCGCTCCTGCAACACCGCCTTCATCAGCCAGGCGAAGAAGCTGGACGACGACGACCTGACCAAGCAGGCCCAGCAGGTCTTCGGGCTGTCGATGAACAACTGGGCGATCGGCGTGCCCAGCGTCGACGGCTCGGTGCCGGTGCAGTCGGCGGCGCAGATGGCGGCCGAGCTGATCGGGCAGGGCGGGGTGCGGATGAACCCGCTGAACATGGCCTCGGTCGCGGCCACCGTGAAGGCGGGCTCCTTCCACCAGCCGTACCTGGTCGCGCCGTCCGTCGACCACCGGCGCCTGGCCACCGCGGCGCGCACCCTGTCCCCGAAGACCCTCTCCCAGCTGCGCGAGCTGATGCGGTACACGGCCGCCTCGGGCACGGCGGCGGAGGCGATGGCGGGGCTCGGTCCGGACTACGGCGCGAAGACCGGTTCGGCGGAGGTCGACGGCCAGAAGAAGCCGAACGGCTGGTTCAGCGCGTACCGGGGCGATCTCGCCGCGGCGGGCGTGGTCCAGGCGGGCGGTCACGGCGGTGACACGGCCGGCCCGATCGTGGCGGAGCTGCTGAAGCTCGGGGGCTGATCAGCCGCGTACCGGCTCGGCGGTGTAGGTGCGGCGCAGGAACCGCAGCAGGGTCTTGGAGTCGAACTGCACGACCTCCACGCCGTCCCCGGTGTGGAACTCGACGACGGCCTGGACCCGCCCGCAGGGCCACACCCGGACGTCGCCGGTCCCGGCCGGCGCGCGCAGCCCCCGTTCGAGCAGGGCGCGGGAGAAGGTCCGCTCGTGCGGACCGGGCAGCCCGATGCGGACGGAGCGGGGATCGCGGTCGGGGTCGTAGCGCAGCACGACGGGTACGGCCCCCGGGTCCTCCTCGTCCTCGTCCGTGACGATATGAGCGCGTGCGTACTGTTCGACCACAGACATCGGACCGCCCTTTCACGCACCGTGACCAAGGTGAGAGCTGTTCTTCCGCTTCCATCCAGGGTGGCACACTTTCCGGTTCGCGCCCCGGTGGGAGACGAGACTCTGTCTCTCTTGCAAGAGGTTCGCAACAAGGGCCTAAAATCGTCGGGTGCATGTACCTGACGGATTCATAGACGCCCCGACCTCCGCGGTCACCGCAGTGGTCGCCGCCGGCGCCCTGGCGGTGAGCCTGCGCGGTGCCCGCCGCGAGCTGGACGAGCGCACCGCGCCCCTGGCCGGCCTGGTCGCGGCGTTCATCTTCGCCGTGCAGATGCTCAACTTCCCGGTCGCGGCCGGGACCAGCGGACACCTGCTGGGCGGAGCCCTGGCGGCGATACTCGTCGGACCGTACACGGCCGTGCTGTGCGTGTCGGTGGTGCTCCTGATGCAGGGCGTGCTGTTCGCCGACGGCGGGCTGACCGCGCTCGGCGTGAACATCACCGACATGGCGCTCGTCACCACCGTCGTGTCGTACGCCGTCTTCCGCGGCCTGCTCGCCGTGCTGCCCCGCAAGCGGCGCTCGGTGACGGTGGCCTCCTTCGTCGCCGCGCTGGTCTCCGTGCCCGCCGCCGCGGTCGCCTTCACCCTGATCTACGCGATCGGCGGCACCACGGACGTCGCCATCGGCAAGGTCGCCACCGCGATGATCGGCGTGCACGTGCTGATCGGCATCGGCGAGGCGGTCATCACCGCGCTCACGGTCGGCGCCGTCGTCGCCGTCCGCCCCGACCTGGTGCACGGCGCGCGCGGCCTGCGCCAGCGGCTCCAGCTGCGGGTGAACGGCACCCTGGTGGACGCCCCCGCGGCCGGGCCCGCCGCCCCGGCGCCCGCGGCGGCCCGCACCTCGCGGCGCACCCTGTGGGTGACCGGCCTGGTCACCTCCCTGGTCCTGGCCGGCTTCGTCAGCTTCTACGCCTCCGCGAACCCCGACGGCCTGGAGAAGGTCGCCCACGACAAGGGGATCGACAAGACGGAGAAGGAGCACGCCGCGGCGGACTCCCCGCTGGCCGACTACGGCGTCAAGGACATCTCCGACGCCCGGCTGTCGGGCGGTCTCGCGGGCGTCATCGGCGTCGGCGTCACCGTCGTCGCGGGCAGCGCGGTGTTCTGGGCGCTGCGCCGGCGGCGCACCGACGACGTCTCCCCCGTGAACACGGGCGTCTGACATGGGGGCCGGACACGCGCACCGGCTGTACCGGCACGGGCACTCGCCCGTGCACGGGCTGCCGCCGCACACCAAGCTCGCCGCCGCGTTCCTGTTCGTGGTGGTCGTGGTGTCGACCCCGCGCGAGGCGATGTGGGCGTTCGCGGTGTACGCCGTGCTGCTCGCGTCGGTCGCGTACCACGCGCGCGTGCCCGCCGGATTCCTGCTGCGGCGGCTGCTGATCGAGGTGCCGTTCGTGGCGTTCGCGGTGCTCATGCCGTTCGTCGCGGAGGGCGAGCGGGTGCACGTCCTCGGACTCTCGCTCAGCGTGAACGGGCTGTGGGGCGCCTGGAACGTGCTCGCCAAGGGCACCCTCGGCGTCGCCGCCTCCGTGCTGCTGGCCGCCACCACCGAGCTGCGCGAACTCCTGCTCGGCCTGCAGCGGCTGAGGCTGCCGCCGCTGCTCGTGCAGATCGCCTCCTTCATGATCCGCTACGGCGACGTCATCACCGACGAGATGCGCCGGATGCGGATCGCCCGGGAGTCGCGCGGCTTCGAGGCGAGGGGCGTGCGGCACTGGGGCGTGCTCGCCAAGTCCGCCGGCGCGCTGTTCATCCGCTCCTACGAACGCGGGGAGCGGGTCCACCTGGCCATGGTGAGCCGGGGCTACGCCGGGTCGATGCCGGTCATCGACGAGGTGACCGCCTCCGGTGCCCAGTGGCGGCACGCCCTCACCCTCCCCTGCGCCGCCCTCGTCATCTGTCTGCTGGGATGGTTCCTGTGACTGCTTCTCTGGAGGTCTCCGGCCTCGCCTTCGCCTACCCCGACGGACACCAGGCGCTGTTCGGCGTGGACTTCAGCATCGCGCGCGGCGAGCGGGTCGCCCTGCTCGGTCCCAACGGCGCCGGCAAGACCACCCTGGTGCTGCACCTGAACGGCATCCTGGGCGGCGGCACCGGCACGGTGACCGTGGCCGGGCTGCCGGTCGGCAAGCAGCACATGGCCGCGATCCGGCAGAAGGTCGGCATCGTCTTCCAGGACCCGGACGACCAGCTGTTCATGCCGACCGTGCGCGAGGACGTGGCGTTCGGCCCGGCCGCCGCCGGGATCAAGGGGGCCGCGCTGGAGGAGCGGGTGCACACCGCGCTGGACCGGGTCGGGATGCGGGACTTCGCCGACCGGCCGCCGCACCACCTGTCCTTCGGGCAGCGCCGCCGGGTCGCGGTGGCCACCGTGCTCGCCATGGAGCCGGAGATCCTGGTCCTGGACGAGCCGTCGTCCAACCTGGACCCGGCCTCGCGCCGCGAGCTGGCCGACATCCTGCGCTCGCTGGACGTGACGGTCCTCATGGTCACGCACGACCTGCCGTACGCCCTGGAGTTGTGCCCGCGCTCCCTGATCCTCAGTGACGGCGTGATCGCGGCGGACGGCCCCACCGGCACGCTGCTGTCCGACGAGGAGCTGATGCGGGCGCACCGGCTGGAGCTGCCGTTCGGCTTCGACCCGAAGTCCGTGGCCCTGGGCGCCTGACGCCCCACACTTGGGTAACGATTCCGCAGGGCCGGTCCCACCGAGGAATCACAGCCGCACGCCCCCGGTTGCACCCACTGTCGCAGGAAACCGGGAGGGATGGCGGACGTGGACGTGGACGTGCACGGCACAGTGGCCGAGGGCTTCGAGCCGGTCAGGGAGGCCTTCGCCGAGAACTTCACGCGGCGCGGCGAGCGCGGCGCGGGCCTCGCGGTCTACCGTGACGGACACCGCGTGGCGCACCTGTGGGCCGGCAGCCGGGACATCGACGGCACGCCCGGTACGGCGCCCTGGGAGGCAGGCACCGCGCAGATCGTGCGCTCGGTCACCAAGGGCGTGGCCGCCGCCGCGCTGCTGCTCCTGCACCAGCGCGGGGAACTGGACCTGGACGCCCCCGTCGGCGCGTACTGGCCGGAGTTCAAGGCGGCCGGCAAGGACCGCACCCGGGTGTGGCACCTGCTCGCGCACCGGGCGGGCGTGCCGGTGCTGGACCGCCCGCTGACCCTCGCCGAGGCCGCCGACCCCGACCTCGGCGCCGCCGCCGTGGCCGTCCAGGCGCCGGTGTGGGAGCCGGGCACCGACCACGGCTACCACGCCCACACCTACAGCTGGCTCATCGGCGAACTGGTGCGCCGGATCACCGGCCGCCCGGTGGACCGGTGGATCGCCGAGGAACTCGCCGGGCCCGTCGGCGCGGACCTGTGGCTCGGACTGCCGGAGGCGGAACGGGGGCGCGTGGGCCGGGTCGGCCCGGTGGAGCCGCCCGAGACGGCGGGCGGACTGCGGATGCGCCCCAAGCGCGCGGTCGCCGAGGCCTACGCCGACGCGGACTCCCTCACCCGCCGCGCCTTCGCCGCGATCAGCCCGCCGCCGGACGAGAACGACCCCGCCTACCGCGCCGCCGTCCTGCCCGCCTCCACCGGCGTCGCCACGGCCGACGGACTGGCCCGCTTCTACGCCGCGCTGATCGGCGAGGTGGACGGCGGCACCCGGCTGTTCACCCCCGGGACCATGGAACTGGCCCGCGCCGAGCGGTCCGCCGGGCCGGACCGGGTGCTGGTGGTCACCACTCGCTTCGGCCTCGGCTACATGCTGCACAGCGCCGCGTCCCCGCTGCTCTCCCCCGGCTCCTTCGGCCACCCCGGCCGCGGCGGCGCCCTCGCCTTCGCCGACCCGGAGTCCGGCATCGCCTTCGGCTATGTCACCAACGGCTTCGGCACCAGCGTGACGGCGGACCCGAGGGCACAGGCGCTGGTCCGCGCGGTCCGCAGCGCGCTCGGCCGAACCGCGGCGGCGCTCGGCTGAACGTTGCCGCGCCCGGCCGAACCGTGACCGCGCCCGGCGCACGCCGGGCGCGGATCAGACGTGGATCGGGTGCGAGGTGCGCCCGGACGCCGAGTCGATCTCCTCGTGCGCCTTGGACAGCAGCTGCATGGCCAGTTCGTTCAGGGCGCGGGCGCCGGCGATCTCCTCGCCGACCCGGGGCTGGTGGGCGTCGACCTGGTGCCTGCTGGCCCGGCCGTGCGCCCGGACCTCGCTGCCGTCGGGCAGGCGCACGAGGGCCGCCGCGCGCGTGTGCTGGTCGTCGTCCTCCCTGAACTCCAGCTCGACGTGCCAGCCGACAGGGGTGTGCGTCATCACGACCACCTCCGAGAATCGCTCCTTCCAGGGTGCGCCCTGTCCCCCCGGCCCGCCATGTCGGCGGCTCAGGCGGCTCAGGCGGCTCAGGCGGAGCGTTCGCGTACGTCCGCGACGGTGGCGCCCGCGTGCGCCGCGAGGTCCTCGGGCGCCATGGGGAAGACGGTGTACGGCGTCCCGGCCGCCGCCCACACCAGGTCGTGCTCCAGCAGCGCGCGGTCGGCGAGGACCCGGGTGCGGGTCCGGTGCCCGAACGGCGGCACACCGCCGATGGCGTACCCGGTGGTGTCCCGCACCACTCGCGCGTCGGCCCGGCCCACCTTCCCGGCGCCCAGTTCCCGCCGCACCCGCTCCACGTCCACCCGCGAGGCGCCGTCCATCAGCACCAGCACCGGCACCCCGTCGGCGGCGAAGACCAGCGACTTGCAGATCTGGCTCAGCCCGCACCCGATCGCGGCGGCGGCCTCGGCCGCGGTCCGGGTGGCCTCCGGGAAGCGGCGGGTGCGCGCGAGGACATCGTCCAGCCCGAGCGCCCGCAGCGCTTCGGCGAACCGGGGGTGGGCCGCGGAGTCCGCGGAGTCTGTCGTCGTCATGCGGGGCACGCTACGACAGGCCCGGCCGGCCCTCACGGGGTTTTCCGCCCCGGCACCGCAGGCGGCCCGCGGGCTGGTCAGCATGATGCCGGCGTGCGCCCGGTGTTCCGCCTGCGGCGCACCCGACCGGCCCCGGACGGCGGAAAGCCGGTGAGGGCGCGTCCCCGTCCCCACGGGCACCCTCACCGGCCGCTCAGCCGGGGAAGCGGTACGTCAGGCGCGTACCAGTTCCCTCTCCTCCTCCGGGTCGGCCAGGGCGCGCAGGCCCTCGCCCTCTACGTCCACGTTGGGCAGCGCGCGGTCCAGCCACTTCGGCAGCCACCAGGCCCGCTTGCCGAGCAGCGCGAGGACCGCCGGGACGATGGCCATGCGGACGAGGAACGCGTCGAAGAAGACGGCGATGGCGAGGCCGAAGCCGATCATCTTGACCATCGACTCGCTGGAGCCGATGAAGCCGGAGAAGACGGCGATCATGATGACGGCGGCGGCGGTCACGACCCGGGCGCCGTGCCGGAAGCCGGTCACCACGGCCTGGCCGGGCGTCTCGCCGTGCACGTACGCCTCCCGCATCCGGGTCACGAGGAACACCTCGTAGTCCATCGCGAGGCCGAAGACGACGCCCACCATGAAGATCGGCATCATCGACATCACCGGGCCGGTCTGCTCGACGCCCATCAGGCCGGACAGCCAGCCCCACTGGAAGACCGCGACGACGGCGCCGAGCGCGGCGAGCACCGACAGCAGGAAGCCGAGGGCCGCCTTCAGCGGGACCAGCACCGAGCGGAACACCACGATCAGCAGCAGGAACGCGAGGCCGACCACGAGGGCCAGGTAGGGCAGCAGCGCGTCGTTCAGCTTCTGCGAGACGTCGATGTTCATCGCCGTGGAGCCGGTGACCAGCACCTTGGCGCCGGTGTCCCGGGTGATCTCCGCGCCCTTGTCGCGGATGGCGTGCACCAGGTCCTCGGTGGTGACGGAGGACGGCTTGGAGTTCGGCACCACGGTGATCGTCGCGGTGTCGCCGGCCTTGTTGGGCGCGGCCGGGGTGACCGTGACGACGTCCTTCAGGCCCTTGATCTCCTTGCCGACCTCGGCGAACGCGTCCTTCGGCCGCGCGCTGTCCTTGGCGTCGACGACGACCATCAGCGGGCCGTTGAAGCCGGGGCCGAAGCCCTCGGAGAGCAGGTCATAGGCGCGGCGCTGGGTGGTGGAGACGGGCTGGGAGCCGTCGTCGGGCAGGCCCAGTTCCAGGGAGGCGGCCGGGAGCGCGGCCGCGCCGAGGCCGAGCACGCCGAGCAGCAGCACGGTGACCGGGCGGCGCACGACGAGCCGGGCCCAGCGGGTGCCCATGTTGGGGCGGCCCGGGTTCCTGGGCGTACGGCCGCCGCCGAGCAGCCTGCTCTTCTCGCCGGCCGGCTTGATCCTGCGGCCGGCGTAGCCGAGGAGCGCCGGGATCATGGTCAGGGCGATGAGGACGGCGATGGCGACCGTGCCCGCCGCGGCGACGCCCATCTTCGTCAGCATCGGGATGTTGACGACGGACAGGCCGACCAGGGCGATGACGACGGTCAGACCGGCGAAGACCACCGCGGAGCCCGCCGTGCCGACGGCGCGTCCGGCGGCTTCCTCGCGTTCGCGGCCCTCGGCGAGTTCGGCGCGGTAGCGGGAGACGATGAACAGCGCGTAGTCGATGCCGACCGCGAGGCCGATCATCGTGGCCAGGGTGGAGGTGGTGGAGCCCAGGTCCAGGGCGGAGGCCAGCGCGGTGATCGAGGCGACGCCGATGCCGACGCCGATGATCGCGGTCAGCAGCGGCAGCCCGGCGGCGAGCAGCGAGCCGAAGGTGATGACGAGGACGACGGCGGCGATCGCGATGCCGATGATCTCGCTGGAGCCGGTCTCCGGCGTCGCGTTCAGCGCGTCACCGCCGATCTCGACGGTCAGCCCGGCGTCCCGCGCGTGCTGCGCGGCCTCCTTCAGGTCGTCGCGGGTGGCGTCGGCCAGCTCCATGCCGGAGACCTTGTACTTCACCGACGCGTACGCGACGGTGCCGTTCTTGCTGACGGCGTGCCCGGTGTAGGGGTCGGCGACGGAGGCGACCTCGGGGCCGCCGCCCAGCTCCTTGACGGTCTTCTCGACGGCCGCCTTGTGGCCGGCGTCCGTCATCTTCTCGCCGCTCGGGGCCTTGAAGACGACCCGGGCGGTGGCGCCGTCGGCGCTCATCCCGGGGAAGCGCTGTTCCAGCAGGTCGAAGGCCTTCTGGGCCTCCGTGCCGGGGATGGAGAAGGAGGTGTTGCCAGGGGTGGGCGCGGAGGCCGCGCCCACCCCGGCGAGGGTGAGCAGCGCGACCCATATCAGGGCGGCGAAGTGCCGTCGCCTGAAGGCGAGGCGGCCGAGTTTGTAGAGGAACGTTGCCACTTGGGGCGTTCTCCCGGTCAGGTCGTGGGTTCAGCTGGGCAGGGGTGATCAGCCCGACGACGTGAGCGGTGACGTCAGGTGGAGGGCTTGCTGGGGAAGTGGAGTGTCGGTCGGTTTCAGACGCCGAGGGCGGGGAGGACCACGGCGTCGATGTACGAGAGGAGGAACTCCTGCGTCGGCGGCTGTTCGTCGATCAGGGTGCGGGCGGCGAACGCGCCGACCATCATGTGGAGCACGAACCCGGTCGCGGGGTTGTCCGCACGGACCTCGCCCCGCTCGACCGCCCGCTGGAGCACCCGGCGGTAGTCGGCCATCTCGGGCTCGATGAGGTGCTCCCGGAACGCCTGGAGCAGGTCCGGGTTGCCGTGCACCGCCATGGCCAGGCCCCGCATCAGCGCGGAGTTCTGCTCCATCTCGCAGTCGTCGGCGTGCAGGACGAGGGCGTGCAGGTCGCCCCGGAGCGACCCGGTGTCGACCGCCGCGGCGCGGCCCGGCTTGTGGTGCCGGACGGCTTTCGCGACCAGTTCGGCCTTGCCGCCCCACTGGCGGTAGAGCGTGGCCTTGCTGGAGCGGGTGCGGGCGGCCACGGCGTCCATGGTGAGGGCGTCGTAGCCGACCTCCCGGAGCAGGTCGAGCACGGCCTCGTACAGCTCGGCCTCGCGCTCGGGCGTGATCCGGCTGCGGCGCGTCGTCGCGACGCCTTCGGTCATGCCCCTCACCTCCGCTCCGGGTCCTCCGTCTTCGTACCACTGAAGATACCCGGGACGTTCTACGAAACGAAACCGTTTCGTACGTGGGCTCGGTCACGAAGGTGAAGACCCGATAAGAAGACCCGGCAGAGACCCGGCGAAGGCCCGACGAGGAGGGCGCCCGGCGCGGGGGCCCCGGGCCACGAGTTGCCGGGCCCGGACGCCCGGAAAAGCATGGGGAGGGTGAGCTATCTGCGCCTTCCCCACCTCAGCGGCGACCTGCTGTGCTTCGTGGCCGAGGACGACCTCTGGCTGACCCGCCTCGGCGCCCCGGACCGCGCCTGGCGGCTCACCGCGGACCGCACCAAGGCCGGCCATCCGCGCTTCTCCCCCGACGGCCGCCACATCGCCTACACCTCCTGGCGCAGCCTCGTCCCGGAGATCCACCTGGTCGACGTCGACGGCGGCGGACCCGCGCGCCGGCTGACGTACTGGGGCAGCGTCGACACCCAGGTGTGCGGCTGGACCCCGGACGGCGACATCCTGGCCGTCGCCTCCCACGGCCAGCCCTTCTCCCACTTCACCTGGGCCTACAAGGTGCCGCCCGACGGCGACCCGGGCGGCCGGCTGCCCTGGGGCCCGGTCTCCGACATCCAGGTCACCGGCCTCGGCGGCGAGCGCCGGACCCTGCTGCTCACCGGCACCCCGCCGCACGAACCCGCCTCCTGGAAGCGCTACCGCGGCGGCGCCACCGGCCGCCTGTGGCTGCACGGACAGCGGCTGCTGCCGGACCTCGACGGCCATCTGGCCTGCCCCATGTTCGTCGCCGGCCGGATCGCCTTCCTCTCCGACCACGAGGGCGTCGGCAACCTCTACTCCTGCGCCCCCGACGGCACCGGTCTGCGCCGCCACACCGATCACGACGCCTTCTACGCCCGGCACGCCGCGAGCGACGGCAGCCGGGTGGTGTACCAGTGCGCGGGCGACCTGTGGCTGGTGGACGACCTCTCCCCCGGCGCCGGTCCGCGCCGGCTCGACGTCCGGCTGGCCGGCCCGCGCACCGGCCGCCGCCCCTACCAGGTACCGGCCGCGCAGCACGTCGACGGCATCTCCGTGGACGAGACCGGCCGGGCCAGCGCGGTCGTGGTCCGGGGCAGCCTGTACTGGCTCACCCACCGCGACGGCCCCGCCCGCACCATCACCGAGACGCCCGGCGTCCGGGTCCGGCTGCCGGAGATGCTGGGCTCCACCGGCCAGGTCGCCTACGTCACCGACGCCGAGGGCGCCGACGCCGTCGAGATCGCCCAGCTGCCCCGCGCCACCGGCGGCCGCGCCCCCCGCCGGCTCGCCCCCGGCGCCCTGGGCCGCGTCCTGGAACTGGCCTCGGACCCGCTGGGCGAACGGCTGGCGGCCGCCTCGCACGACGGGCGGCTGCTGCTCATCGACGTGCCCGAAGACACCGGGGAGCCGGCCGCGGACGGCGCCGGCGCGGTCACCGAGCTGGTCCGCTCCGGCAACGGGCCCGTGCGCGACCTCGCGTTCTCCCCGGACGGCGCCTGGCTCGCCTGGTCGCACCCCGGGATCGGCCGCTCGCTCAGGCAGATCAAGCTGGCCCGCATCAAGGACCGGCTGATCGTGGACGTGACCAACGGGCGTTTCGAGGACGAGAACCCGGTCTTCACCCGCGACGGCCGCTATCTCGCCTTCCTGTCCTGGCGCGGCTTCGACCCGGTCTACGACGTGCACACCGGCGACCTGTCCTTCCCGCTCGGCTGCCGCCCCTATCTGGTCCCGCTGTCCTCGGCCACCCCCTCCCCCTTCGCCCTCAGCCCGGAGGGCCGGCCGGCCGCCGGCGGGCTGGACCCGCTGGAGGACGAGGGAAGCGGCGAGGCCGGCACGGTCACGGTCGAGGTGGAGGGGCTGGCGAGCCGGGTCACGCCGTTCCCGGTGATCGCCTCCAAGTACTCCGGGCTGTGCCCGGTGGCGGGCGGCGGCCTGGTCTGGCTGCGCTGGCCGATCTCCGGCGCGCTCGGCGAGACCTTCGTCAACCCGGCCGACGTCAGCGGCCGCCCCACCCTGGAGTACTTCAACCTCACCAAGGCGAAGAAGTCCGAACTGGTCGACCACCTGGACTGGTTCTCGGTCAGCGGCGACGGCTCCCGGCTGGTCGTGGTGGACGAGGGCGACCTGCGGGCGGTGCCGTCGACCGAGGCGGGCGACGGCGACACGACCGTGTGGATCGACGTGCGCCGGATCAAGCACGAGGTGGACCCGCCCGCCGAGTGGCGCCAGGCGTACGACGAGGCGGGCCGGCTGATCCGCGCCTACTTCTGGGACCCGGGCATGTGCGGGATCGACTGGGACGCGGTCCTCGACCAGTACCGTCCGCTGGTCGAACGGGTCGCCTCTCCCGACGAGTTCGCCGATCTGCTGCGCGAGGTCCTCGGCGAACTGGGCACCTCGCACGCCTACGTCACCGCGGCCCGCCGCAACGAGGGCCCGCCCCACTACCAGCGCTGGCAGGGCCTCCTCGGCGCCAACTTCGCCCGGCACGACGGCCGCTGGCTGGTGCGGCGGATCCTGGCCGGCGACTCCTCCGACTCCCGGGCGCGCTCCCCGCTGGCCGGTACGGGCATCCGCGAGGGCGCCGTGCTCACCCATGTCGACGGCCGCCCGGTGGACCCGGTGACCGGTCCCTACCCGCTCCTGGCCGGTTCCGGCGGTACGACCGTGGAGCTGACGTTCACCCCGCCGGACGGCGAGCCCGGCGGACCCCGGCGGGTCGCCGTCGTCCCGCTCGTCGACGAACGGCCGCTGCGCTACCAGGACTGGGTGGCCAAACGCCGGGACGTGGTACGCGAGTTGAGCGAGGGGAAGTGCGGCTATCTGCACATCCCCGACATGGGCGGCTCCGGCTGGGCCCAGTTCAACCGCGACCTGCGCATGGAGATGTCCCGGCCCGCGCTGATCGTGGACGTGCGGGGCAACGCGGGCGGGCACATCAGCGAACTCGTCGTGGAGAAGCTGACCCGTACGATCCTGGGCTGGGACCTGACCCGGGACGCGCAACCGGTGTCGTACGCCTCCAACGCCCCGCGCGGGCCGGTGGTGGCCCTGGCCGACGAGGCGACCTCCTCCGACGGCGACATGATCACCGCCGCCTTCAAGCTGCTGGAGCTGGGACCGGTCGTCGGCCAGCGGACCTGGGGCGGAGTCGTCGGCATGACCGGGCGGCACCGGCTCGGCGACGGCACGGTCATCACCGTGCCGATGAACGCGGCCTGGTTCGACGCCTACGGCTGGTCCGTGGAGAACCACGGCGTCGCCCCGGACGTGGAGGTCCTGCGCACCCCCGTGGACTGGGCCGAGGGCCGCTACCCGGTGCTGGGCGAGGCCGTCCGGCGGGCCCTCCGGCTGCTGGAGAGCCACCCGGCCGCGGTCCCCCCGGACCGCTCCGGCGTGCCCGACCGGTCCCGGCCGAAGCTGCCCCCGCGCACGGCCGGGTAGACAGCGGAACGGGGTGCCCCCAGAGAGGGCACCCCGCGTCATCGGTCCGGCTAGGCGTCGTAGTCCTGGTTGAACCGGTCCCGCACCTGCTGCTCCGTGTCCTCGATGTCACGGTGGTTCTGGGTGCCGCGCTGCGGCTGGCCCGGCCGGCCCTGCTGACCGGTCTTCTGACGGGCCTGTCCCGCCTTCTCCTGGGCCTTCTCCTTGGCCTGGCGGGCCTTGTCCTGCGCCTGGTCCTTCATACCCATGTGGGTTCACTCCCGTGGTGGGTGGGGATTGGCCCCTCGGTGGGGCCTCGACCAGATTCACACGGGCCAACACGCGCCGCATGTCGATCAGTTACGGTGCGTGGCGCGCGCCGCCTCGTCGGCCGCGCCACCTGCGCCGACGAGCCCGGAGGACATCCCCCGCAGCCGGGGCGCGAACCGCTTCATCTCCCGCTGCCCGACCGTCCCGATGAGCGCCGGCAGATACCCGCGCACGCCCTGCATGCCGCGCAGCCACCACTGCCCGTACACATGCGCCGAGCGCCGCTCGATCCCGTCGGCCAGCCGGTCCACCGCCGGGCCCAGCGGGTAGGTCTTGTTCGACGGCCAGGGCAGCCGCTGCCGCAGCTCGCGCATCACCTCGTCCTGGTCGGCTCCGCGCACCATGTCCGTGTCGGTCCAGGACAGATAGGCCACGCCGACGCGCACGCCCTGGTGGCCGACCTCGGCGCGCAGGCTGTGCGCGTACGCCTCCACGCCCGCCTTGGACGCGCAGTACGCCGTCATCATCGGCGCGGGCGTGAGCGCGGCCAGCGAGGCGATCTGCAGCAGATAGCCCCGGCTCTCCGCCAGCACCGGCAGGAAGGCGCGCGCGGTCACCGCCGAACCGATCAGGTTCACCTCGATCACCCGCCGCCAGGCCACCGGATCGGAGTCCGCGAACGGACCGCCGGTCGCCACCCCGGCGTTGGCCACCACGATGTCGACCTTGCCGAAGCGCTCCTTCACCTCCCGCGCGACCCGGCTCATGGTCTCGTGGTCGGTGACATCGGCGTACCAGTGGGCGCTCTCGTGGTGCAGCCGCCCGGAGACCTCCTTGAGCGCCTCCTCCTCCAGCCCGACCAGCGCCACCTTCGCCCCGCGCGCGGACAGTTTGCGCGCCAGCAGCGCACCGACGCCGCGCGCCGCTCCCGTGACGACCGCGACCTGCCCTTCGAGGCTGACCCTGCTCATGCGCCCTCCTTGATCCGCACGGGGGCGGCCCCCGTGACATGCGTACCGACGAGGTCCCGGATGCGCGCGGTGACCGACTCCGGCGCCTCGACGGGGGTCATGTGGCCGACTCCGGTCAGCTCGGTGAGACCGGCGCAGTGCGGCAGCGCGTCCGCCAGCGCGCGGGCGTGCACCGGGGGCGTGAGCCGGTCGGCCGTGCCGCACAGCACCGCGGTGGGCACGGCCAATCCCCGTACGCCGTGGTCGAGATCGAGCGTGGCCAGCACCGTCGACCACGCGTGGCGCACCGCGCGCGGACAGGCGTGCACGATCCGCGCGCACGCCTCCACCCGCTCCGGAGCCGAACCGGGGCCCATGGTGGCGTACTTGAGGATGCCCTTCGCCACCGGCGTGACCGGTCCGAGCGGGGCGCGCGAACCGAGGACGCGTGCGGTGAGCCAGGTGCGCACGCGTCCGGCGCGCAACGGCACCACGCGTGACTCGGCGACCAGCCGCGAACTGCCCGTGCTGCACAGCAGGACGGCCGCGGCGTGCGCCCGGAAGCCGGGGCGCCCGGCGGCGGCCATGACCGTCATGCCGCCCATGGAGTGGCCGGCGATCACCGCCCGTTCCCCGGGCGCGAGGGCCGACGCGAGCACCGCCTCCAGGTCGTCCGCGAGGGCCTCGGTGGTGCACACGGGACTGGCCGGACTGCGCCCGTGCCCCCGCTGGTCGTAGGCGATCACCCGGTGATCGGCGGCCAGGTCCCGTATCTGCGCCGCCCAGAACGCCGTCGAGCAGGTCCAGCCGTGGGAGAGCACGACGGCGGGCGCGTCCTTGGGGCCGTGGACCTCGACGTGCAGCCGGGCGCCGTCGGCGGAGACGGCGGTCAGCGTCCGGCCGGGGACCGGCGGGGCGAAGGGGCCGGGGGCGGCCGGGGCGCGGCGGCTCACGCGAGGGCCCCGGTCTTCCGCCCGGCCACCGGCGCGGGCTTGCGGATCACCTCGTACTCCGCCAGGTCCACCCGCCGGGTCGCGCGCCGGAACTCGGTGGTCGTGCCGGGCCAGATGGTGGTGTTGCGGCCGCTCGGGTCCAGGTACCAGCTGGTGCAGCCGCCGGTGTTCCACACGGTCCGCCTCATGCGCTCCTGGACCCGCTCGTTCCAGGCGTCCACGGCGGCGGGCCGGGCGTCCAGGGCGGTGCGGCCGCCGAGGACGTCGAGCTGGCGCAGATAGTCGGCCAGGTAGTTCAGCTGGGACTCGATCATCAGGATCATGGAGGAGTTGCCCAGGCCGGTGTTGGGTCCGATGATCGTCATCCAGTTCGGGAACCCGGCCGCCGCGGCGCCGCGCAGCGCCCGCATGCCGTTCTTCCAGGACTGTGCGAGCGTGGTCCCGTCCGCGCCGACCACCCGCTCGGCGATGGGCATGTCCGTCACGTGGAACCCGGTGCCGAAGATGATCGCGTCGACCTCGGCCTCGCTGCCGTCGGCCGCCACGACCGTGGAGCCGCGGATCTCGGTGAGCCCGCTGGCGACGACGTCCACGTTGGGCCGGGCCAGCGCCGGGTAGTACTCGCTGGACAGCAGGATCCGCTTGCAGCCGATGCGGTAGTCCGGGGTGAGCTTGGCGCGCAGCGCGGGGTCCTTGACGGCGCGTGCCATGTTCCGCTTGGCGAGCTGCTCGACGAGCCCGAGTTCGTCGGGGTGCTTGGTGAACGCCTGCACCTGGAGTTCCCGGATGCCCCACAGCAGTCCGCGGCGGGCCTGCGCGGTGACCGGCAGCCGCCGGTGCAGCCAGCGTTCGGCCCCGCTGATGGCACGGTCCACGCGGGGCATCACCCACGGCGGGGTGCGCTGGAAGAGGGTGAGCCGGCCGACCCGCGGCTGGATGGCGGGCACGATCTGGATCGCGGAGGCGCCGGTGCCGACCATGGCGACCCGCTTGCCGCGCAGGTCGTAGTCGTGGTCCCAGCGGGCGGAGTGGAACACCTTGCCCGGGAAGGAGTCCAGGCCCGGGATCTCGGGGATCTTCGGGTCGGACAGCGGCCCGGTGGCGGAGACGACGACATCGGCGCGCAGCGTGCCGCGGGTGGTCTCGACGGTCCACCACAGGTTGTCGTTGTCCCAGGTCATCAGCTTGACCTCGGAGTCGAACCGGAGGTGCGGGCGCAGTCCGAACAGGTCGGTGACGTGCTCCAGGTAGGCGCGGATGTGCCGCTGCCCGGAGAAGGTCCGCGGCCAGTCGGGGTTGGGCGCGAAGGAGAAGGAGTACAGGTGCGAGGGCACGTCGCAGGCGCACCCCGGATAACTGTTGTCCCGCCAGGTGCCGCCGACACTGCCGGCCCGCTCCAGGACGACGAAGTCGGTGACTCCCTCGCGGCGCAGCCGCACGGCGGCCCCCAGCCCGCCGAACCCGGACCCGATCACCGCCACCCGTACATGCTCGTGCTCGGCCATCCCGAAGCCTCCACGCATCACCTAGGAACTGTGCCAGTGAACACTGGCGCAATGGGACTGTAGAGCAGCTCCGTACCGAGCGGTAGGGGGCGGGGAAGGGAAAGTTACCGACGGTACGCCATAGGCTGCGGACGTGGCAGAGGACGCAGAGCACAGGGCAGGCCCGCGCGAGTACCGCATGGAGGAACTGGCCCGGCTGGCCGGCATCACCGTGCGCACCCTGCGCTTCTACCGCGAGCGGGGGCTGCTCGCCCCGCCCCGCCGCGAGGGCCGCATCGCCTGGTACGACGACCACCACCTGGCCCGGCTGCGCACCATCGCGGCCCTGCTGGAACGCGGCCACACCCTCAGCGGCATAGCGGAACTCGCCGAGGCCCTGGACCAGGGCCGAGATGTCGCCGACCTGCTGGGCGTGGGCCCGCCCACCGAGGAGGAGCCGGTCCGCCTCACCCCCGAGGAACTCGCCGCGCGCTTCGAGGGCGAGGTGACGCCCGAGAACCTGGCCGCGGCGATGGAGCTGGGCTATCTCGGCACCGACGGCGACGAGATCGTGCACATCAGCCGTCGGCTGCTGGACGTCTCCTCGGCGCTGGTGCGCGAGGGCATCCCGCTCGCCGAGGTGCTGGCCGCCGCCGCGCGCGTCCGCGAGCACGCCGAGGCGCTGGCCGGTCTGTTCGCCGACGTGATCACGCGCCACGCCCCCGAGGACGACCTGCGCCGACTGCGCCCGCTGGCCCGCAGCGTGGTGGAGGCGGAACTCTCCCTGGCCCTGGACCGCCGGCTGAACAAACGGGACTGAGCCGGCCCCCGTGTCGCTCAGAGGTCGTAGACGACGGTCACCGGCGCGTGGTCCGACCAGCGCTCGGCGTGCGTGGCGGCCCGCTCCACGAACCCCTTGACCGCCCGGCCGGCGAGTCCGGGGGTGGCCACGTGGTAGTCGATGCGCCAGCCGGAGTCGTTGTCGAAGGCCCGCCCACGGTACGACCACCAGCTGTACGGCCCCTCGGTGTCCGGGTGCAGCGCGCGCACGACGTCGACGTACCCGCCCTCCTCCGCCGCGAACACCCGGCCGAGCCAGTCCCGCTCCTCGGGCAGGAAGCCGGAGTTCTTCGTGTTGCCGCGCCAGTTCTTCAGGTCGGCCTCGCGGTGGGCGATGTTCCAGTCACCGCACACCAGCACGTCGCGCCCGTCGGCGGCGGCGCGCTCGCGCAGCTCCTTCAGGTGGACGAGGAACTCGGCCATGAAGCGGACCTTCTCGTCCTGCCGTTCCGTGCCGACCTCACCGGAGGGCAGGTAGAGGGAGGCGACGGTGACGCCGGGCAGCTCGGCCTCCGCGTACCGGCCGCTGCCGTCGAACTCGGCGGAGCCGAAGCCGACCCGGATCCGGTCGGGCTCGCGCCGGGTGTAGAGGGAGACGCCCGCGCGGCCCTTGGCGGCGGCCGGGGCGTGCACCACGTGCCAGCCGTCAGGCTGCCGGACCTCCTCGGGCAGCTGGTGCGGCTCGGCCCGCACCTCCTGGAGGCAGACGACGTCCGCGTCGGTCGCGGCGAGCCACTCCACGAAGCCCTTCTTCGCGGCGGCGCGCAGCCCGTTCACGTTCACGGTGGTCACAGTCAGCACCCCGGCACGATACCGGCACACTGGTCGGGGTCCGAAAACTCCGGGACCACCCCCGACCGCATAGAAGTACGATACTCCGCATGAATATACGTCGCGTTCGCTTCGATCACCCCGACGCCGTCAAGCTCAACGACGAGGTCCAGACCGAGTACCACCTGCGCTACGGCGACGGGGGCGACGCCACGGTCCTGGCGCCCGAGGACTTCGATCCGCCCCGGGGCGTGTTCCTGATCGCCTACGACGAGCGGGACCGCCCGGTGGCGACCGGCGGCTGGCGCGGCCAGGACCGCAACGCCGAGGGCAACGAGGACGGCGACGCGGAGCTGAAGCGCATGTACGTGATCGAGCAGATGCGCGGCCGGGGCCTGGCCCGCCGCATCCTCGCAGAGCTGGAGGAGGACGCCCGCGCGGCCGGCCGCATCCGCATGGTCCTGGAGACGGGCACCAAGCAGCCGGAGGCCATCGCCCTGTACACCTCCAGCGGCTACGCCCCGTGCCCCAAGTTCGGCTACTACCGCCACTACGAGGACAGCCTCTGCTACGCCAAGCACCTGTGAGCCCCGGCCCCCCGGGGGCGCCGCCCGGCACCCCGCCCGGGAACGGCGACGGCCCCGCCGGCCCGAAGCGCCGGGGGACCACATGATCGCGTGACAGGTTCTTCAAAAGTTCTTCATCGTTCCCGCCCTACCGTCACCCCGTCTGCCGCATCCGCGGCCGGGCGGTACAGGAGGAGTGGGAGAGTCAATGAGGACGAACCGGGCATTACTGGCTTCGGTGGCATCGGTCTTGGCCTTCGCGCTGGGCGGCTGTGGCAGTGATGACGGCGGTGCGAAGGTCCCTTCGGCGGGCGGTGCCGGCACGTCCGCCTCGGAGAGGGCGAACGGGGGCGGTGCGGAGGATGAACTGGCCGTGTACGTGCAAGGCCAGCGCGAGTGGGTGAAGTGCATGCGCGACAACGGCATCGATGTCCCCGACCCGGATGAGTCCGGGCAGGTCGACCTCTCCGGGCAGGGTCTCGCCCTCAAGAAGAACCCGAAGTTCATCGATGCGTCGAAGAAGTGCTCCGCGAAGAAGCCCGCCGTCCCCGAGAGTGTCGAGGCGGCCAACCGGCCCAAGCTCACCCCTGAGCAGATCAAGACCAAGCGCGAATACGCCGAGTGCATGCAGAAGAACGGCGCCCAGGACTTCCCCGACCCGGGCCCCGACGGCTACGGCGGCGACAACAACTCCGGTGCGCCGGAGTGGGATCAGAGCTCGGCCGGTGCGCAGCGGGCGACGCGCGTCTGCGCCCCCGTCATCGGCGGTCCGACCGACCCGCCGGCGGGCAAGGGCTGACGATGACCGAGACGGTGACGCACATCGATGACGAGCCCCCGAAGGCGCCCACGCCGCCGCGCGGCAGGCGGGGCCGGCGTACGGCGCTGATCGCCTCCGCCGTGGTCGTGGCGGCGGTGGTCGCCGTGGCCGGCGCGCTGGGACTCGGCGGCGGGGACGACGGAGAACCGGGCGCCCCGCCCCGAGCCGGCTCCGTCGTCCCGGTGACCCGGGCGACGCTGGCCGAGCGCACGTCGGTGGAAGGCCAGTTGGGATACGGCATGGAGCTTCCGCTGCCCGTGAAGGCACAGGGGACCGTGACCTGGCTGCCCGGGACGGGCGCCACGGTCGAGCGCGGCGACGAACTGCTCCGGGTCGACGACCGGCCGGTGATCCTGATGTACGGGAACCTGCCGATGTACCGGTCCCTGGGGCTGACGGCCCAGGAGAACGAGCAGGGGTCCGGCGACCAGAACCCGGACAGACAACAGCAGGATGACGGAGGAGGAGCCGGCGAGTCCCCGGACCCCTCCGGGTCGGCGGCGCCGGGGGGCGCGGGAACCGACAGTGGCCCCGGCTCCTCGCAGGCGCCGCGCGAGCTGAAGGGCATGGACGTCATGCAGTTCGAGACCAACCTCGCCGCCCTGGGCTACACCGGCTTCACCGTGGACGAGAGGTTCACGGACCTCACGGCCGCCGCCGTCAGGCGTTGGCAGAAGTCGCTCGGTGTGCCCCAGACCGGCACGGTCGGCGTGGGCGACGTCATCTACTCCGCGAGCAAGGTACGGATCGGTCAGCCCGGCACTCGGCTCGGCTCCGCCGTCGGGGAGAACACCCTCACCTACACCGGAACGACTCGTAAGGTGACCGTCAACGCCTCCGCGGCAGAAGCCGCCTGGGCCGTCCGTGGCGCTCGCGTCACGGTCAGGCTGCCCGACGGCGACCCCGTGCAGGGCGAGGTGGCGGCGATCGGCAAGCAGGCGACCGCACCCGAGGGAGGCGGAGGCGAGGGCGGCGGGACGGGCCGGCCCGCCACGATCCCCGTGACCGTCACCCTCGAGGACCAGAGGGCCGTCGGCCGGTTGGAGAGCGGGCCCGTCACGGTCGAGTACGTGGGCAAGGAGGTCAGGGACGTGCTGACCGTCCCTGTCTCCGCGCTCGTCGCCCTCGCCGAGGGCGGACACGGCCTGGAGACCGCGGACGGCCGATTCGTCGCCGTGCGGACCGGGCTGTTCGCAGACGGCGATGTCGAGGTCAGTGGCGCCGCGGTCCGCGAGGGCATGAAGGTGAGGATCCCCGAGTGAGCGGCGCGACGACGGTTGTGGAGTTCGACGCGGTCTCCAAGACCTATCCGGGCGGCGTGGCCGCCGTACGCGACGTGAGCCTGCGCATCGGGCGGGGCGAACTGGTCGCGATCGTCGGCCCCTCCGGCTCGGGCAAGTCGAGCATGCTCAACCTCATGGGCAGCCTCGACCGACCGTCCGCGGGCCGGGTCCTCGTCGACGGCCACGACGTCGCGAGCCTGTCGGACCGGGAGGTCTCCGCCCTGCGGGCCACCCGGATCGGCTTCGTCTTCCAGCAGTTCCACCTGGCCGTGGGCGTCCCCGTACTGGACTCGGTCGCGGACGGACTGCTCTACGCGGGCGTGCCCATGCGCCGGCGCCGGGCCGAGGCGTCGGCCGCCCTGGAACGGGTCGGGCTCAGCCACCGCGTCCACCACCTCCCGCATCAGCTCTCCGGCGGCGAGCGCCAGCGCGTCGCCGTGGCCCGTGCCGTGGTCGGCGGCCCGTCGGTGCTGCTGGCGGACGAGCCGACCGGCAACCTCGACTCGACGTCGGGCGCGGCGGTGCTGACCCTGCTGCGCGAGCTGAACGCCGCGGGCACGACCGTCGTCGTCATCACCCACGACCGTGAGATCGCCGCCGAGCTGCCACGCCGCATCGAAATGCGTGACGGCCGCCTGGTCGCCGACATCGAGCGGAGCACGACGATCGGGGCGCCCCGATGACGGACCACACGACCGGCTCCTCCTGGCAGGACGGCCGGAAGGCGGACCCCGAGGCCGTCCGCGTCCGGGCAGGGGCGCCCTCGTTCCCGGCGGACGGGGCCCGGGAACCGTCACAGCCGCGGGCCGGTCTGCGCGCCGCCCGGCTCGGCCCCGCGGACGTCATCCGGCTCGGCGGGACCGGCCTGCGGACCCGCCCGCTGCGGGTGTTCCTGTCCGCCCTCGGCATCGCCATCGGCGTCGCCGCCATGATCGCGGTGGTCGGGATCTCGGGTTCCGGACAGGCGGAGGTGGACCGTCGGCTGGACGTACTCGGCACGAACCTGCTGCGGGTCGCCCCGGGAGAGACTCTCGACGGCGCCGCGGCCGAGCTCCCCGTGGAGTCCGTGGCGATGATCGGGCGGATCCCACCCGTGCAGCAGGTCGCCGCCACCGGGTCGACAGGGGCGCACGTCTACCGCAATGACCGCATCGCCGTCGGCCGCACCGGCTCCCTCGACGTCCTCGCGGTCGGCTCCGGCCTGCTCCCGGCCGTCGGCGGTCACGTCAGCAAGGGCCGCTGGCTGGACTCCGCGACGCAGGAGTACCCGGCCGTCGTGCTCGGCGCGACCGCCGCCCAGCGGCTCGACGTGTACACCCCGGGCACCCGGGTCTGGCTGGGCGGCCGCTGGTTCTCGCTGGTGGGCGTCCTCGATCAGGTGCAGCTCGCGCCGGAACTCGACAGCGCCGCGCTGGTCGGCTGGCCCGCGGCCAGGACGTACCTCCGCTTCGACGGGCATCCGTCGACGATCTACATCCGGGCGGAGGACAGCCAGGTCACGTCGGTCCGGGCGGTGCTCCCGGCCACGGCCAATCCCGCGAAACCCGGTGAGGTGCGGATCTCCCGGCCCTCCGACGCGCTCGCGGCCCGTGAGGCGACCCGGTCGGCACTCACCGGGCTGCTGCTCGGCCTCGGCGGCGTCGCACTCCTGGTCGGCGGGGTCGGCGTCGGCAACACCATGGTCATCTCGGTCCTGGAACGCCGGCCGGAGATCGGTCTGCGCCGGGCCCTCGGGGCGACGAAGGGCCGGATCCGCACCCAGTTCGTGACGGAGTCCCTGCTGCTGTCGCTGATCGGCGGCCTCGGCGGAACCGTGCTCGGCACGCTGATCACGGCCGGGTACGCGTTCAGCCGGGACTGGCCGACGGTCGTCCCCGTCTGGGCGAGCGCGGCCGGCGTCGGCTCGACGCTGCTCATCGGCGTGATCGCCGGTCTGTACCCGGCCGTCCGGGCGAGCCGGCTGTCACCGACAGAGGCGCTGTCCGGCACATGAGCCGGACAACGTCCGGGGCGGGACCGCAAGGCGCCGGTGCCGCAGTCGAACCGCCGCGAGCCGATTCTCCACCGCTTCGTCATGGAAGCCTCACTGATGCCGATTCGTCACTCCGAAGGAGTCCTGGTGAGCGCACAGGTCCCGTATTCCGTGACGGGAGGGGCGCGATGAGCTTGCGGCTCCGGGTGCTCGGTGTGCTGATGCTGATCGCCGTCACCGCCACGGCCGCCACCAGCTGGCTCACCCTGCGGCAGGCCAACCGACAGGTACGGGAGGCCGTCGCGGCCGGCCAGAAGGAGGTCTCCCAGGTCATCGGCGAGCTGCGCGCCTACGGCTTCGCGCATGGCACCTGGGAGGATCTCGCACCGGTGGTCGGCGCGCTGTCGAAGGACACCGGGCAGCGCGTTCTGGTCACCACGGAGACCGGCGTCCTGCTCGCCGACTCCGACACCCTCGCGGGCCGCGGGCCGCGGCCGCCGGGCAGTCAGCCCCCGGTTCTGGTGGACCCGCGCCCGGTGCTGCGATTCGACCGGAATCTGGTGCCGAGCACGGTCGAGAAGCTGGCCGTGGTGGCGATCGTCGAATACCGTGCGGCGGTGGCCGACGCGGCATGCCTGACCCGGGCGGGGGCGGAGATGACGGTCCGGCCCAACCGCATGGGCGTCCCGGTGGTCACCGTCGAGCGCCGGCCGACCCAGTGCGTGGAGCCGCGGCCCGGCCTCGATCCCCAGCGCGCCCAGGATCTGGCCGCGGCCAGGGCGTGCGAGGCCGACCAGCCGCTCGTCCCCTGCCTCCGACGTGTCTTCAACGAGCGCACCGCGTCCGTCGCCCCGGCCCGTCTCGAGGTGCGCCTCGGATACCAGGACGAGTCACCGCCCACGATCGCCGCCGCCCCCGCCGTCGCCGTAGCCGTCGGGGTCGCGCTCGCCGCGATCCTCGGGGCGCTGCTGCTGAGCCGGGCCGTGCTGCGGCCCGTGCGGGCCATGACGCTCGCCGCCGAGGGGCTCGGCGAGGGGGATCTGGAGCGACGCGTTCCGGTCACCGGGCGGGACGAGATCGCCCACCTCGGCAGAGCGTTCAACCGCATGGCGGACTCCATCCAGGCCGGTGAGGACCGCCAGCGCCGTCTCACCGGCGACATCGCGCACGAGCTGCGCACTCCGCTCGCCAACCTGCGTGGCTACCTGGAGGCCCTGCGGGACGGGGTCGTCGAGCCGACGCCCGAACTGCTCGACTCGCTCCACGAGGAGGCGCTCCTCCAGCAGCGGATCGTGGACGACCTCCACGACCTCGCGCTCGCCGAGGCCGGCGCGCTCACGTACCACCGCTCCGAGGTCAACCTGCGGGATCTCCTCGAAGCCACCCGCACCGCGTACCGCGCCCACGCCGGGACGGCGGGCGTGGCGTTGGAGGTGGAGGCCCCGCACCCGGTGTACGTGAACGCCGACGCGGACCGGCTCCGCCAGGTCGTCGGCAACCTCGTCGGCAACGCGCTGCGCGCCACGCCGTCCGGCGGGCGCGTGACACTGGCCCTCGTCCCGCACGGCGAGCTGGCAGTCGTCGAGGTGCGGGACACCGGCAACGGGATACCGGTGGAACACCTGCCGCACCTCTTCGACCGCTTCTGGCGGGCGGACGCGTCACGGGGGCGGGCGACAGGCGGCAGCGGCCTCGGCCTGTCGATCGCCCGGCAGATCGTGACCGACCACCGGGGCACCATCGGCGTGGCGAGCACGGTCGGGGTGGGCACGACGTTCACCATCACCCTGGGCGCGCGCCCGGTTGCGCCCCTCTGAACCACTCAGGTCCCGGCGCCCCGGAGCCGCTCAGGTTCCCTCCGCGAGCCGGTAACCCCGTCCGTACACCGTCTCCAGCAGCCTCGGGCCCCCCGGCACCTCCAGCTTCCGCCGCAGGTTCATCACGTGCGCGTCGACCGTCCGCTCCAGCACGTCCTGATCGAAGCCGAAGACCCGCTCGATGATCTGTGCCCGGGTGAAGACCCGCCCGGGCTCGCGGGCCAGTGCCTCCAGGACGGCGAACTCCCTCGCGGTCAGCGTCACCGGCCGGCCCGCGACCCGGGCCTCGAACCGCGCGGTGTCCAGCTCCACCTCGCCGACCCGCAGCAGTGTCGTCCCGGCCGACGCCGACTTCCCGGCCCGCCGCAGCAGCGCCCGTACCCGCGCGGTCAGTTCGCGCGGGCTGTAAGGCTTGGCGAGGTAGTCGTCTGCGCCGAGGTCGAGCCCGAGGAGCATGTCCTCCTCGGTCGTGCGGGCAGTGAGCAGCAGGATGGGGACGTCCGCGGTGCCCGGCTCGGTTCTCAGGATGCGGCACACGTCGAATCCGTCGACGTACGGCAGCATCACGTCAAGCACGATCAGATCGGGCCGGATCGACCGCGCCTTCTCCAGAGCGGCGCGACCGTCGGCCACGACCTGCACCGCGTTGCCCTCCCGTTCCAGATAGATCCGGATCAGCCGAGACTGTTTCCCGTCGTCCTCGGCGACCAGAATTCGAGCGCTCAACGCTTCTCCCCCAACGCGACCCTGCGAGTTCCAGCACCGTAATACAGAACCTGCCGAGCACTTGTTGCTTGGAGGAGCACGCGTTCGAGCGAGGGCCGCACCGGATCACCACCGTGCCGACCGACCGCCTCCGACCCGCCTCGGAGCGGGCTCTACGAGCGCACTGACGGCCGCCATCCACCACCCCGAACCGGCATCGCACGACCCTCGGAACGACGAAGATCCCGCCCGATCTTACGATCGGACGGGATCTCATCGTGCAGTGGACCTGAGGGGATTTGAACCCCTGGCCCCCTCGATGCGAACGAGGTGCGCTACCGGACTGCGCCACAGGCCCTTGCAACGAGTGAAACTCTAGCATCCCGATCCGGGTGCTTGGAAATCCGTTCCCTGACTGGTCAGGGCGGGGGTGACCGGGGTCACTCGTTGGCGGCGCGCGGCCGGTCGCCGTCCTCGTACTGGTCGAACAGGGGAGTGCGGCCGCGCTCCCGGGCCCGGCGGGCCGAGGCGGGGCCGGCGCCGCGCGAGCGGGTCCGCGACTGCGGGCGGGCGTCCCCGCGCGCGTCCGCCCGCCGGTCCGCCGCGTCGGTCTCCGGCGTACGGCCCGCCTCCTGCTCCGGAACGACCGCGCTGGACCGCGCCGAGCTCCAGGTGTCGGGCGCCCCGAGGTCCACGTCGGAGGTGGCGCGCGGGGCGACGGGCGCGGTGACGTAGGTCGGCAGGGGCACCGGCACCGGGTCCCAGCTCTCCCCGTGCCCGGGCCGCCGCTGCCGCTCACGCTGCTGGTCGACCCACTCGGCGTGGTCGGTCTGCTCCACGAGGGCGCGCCGGTCGGCGGCGAGGGCGGAGAGCCCCGCGTCGTCCGCGCCGGTGTCCTGGCCCTGGCCTGCCTCGTCCGCGCCCGTGTCCTCCGCCGTGGACGCGCGCGGGCGCGGGCGGTGTTCGCGCAGGCGCTGGGCGGCGGCCTCGGCACGGCGGCGGTCCATCTGGTAGGCGAAGCGGCGCCGTTCCTGCACCCGCAGGTACGCGATGTAGGCGCTGAGCAGCACGGCCGGGACGCCGGGTGCCCACAGGAAGGCGAGTCCGCCGACGGCCGCGATGACCGTGCCCAGGGTGAAGGCGACGAAGAGCATCACCGTGGTGCGCCGGCGGCGCGCGAGCACCTTCGAGCGCTGGGCGCGCGCGGCGGCCGTCTGCGCCGAGGGCGCGCGCCGTGCCACCGGTTCACGCTGCGGTGTGGGCGCGGAGACGGGGTCGGGCGCCGGCGCGGGGGGCTGCTCCGGGACCGGTCCGGCACCCGCGGGGGCCTCCGGGCCGTCGTCCGCCGGCTCGGCGTCCGGGCCCGTCCGACGGCGGGCCGGAGGCACGGCGAAGGCCCGGACGTCCACCGAGTCGGTGACGGCGTCCGGGTCGACGGCGTCCGGCTCCCCCTCCTGGGCGGAGCGCGCCCGCAGGTCCCTGGCGTACCGGCGCTCCATGCCCGCCCGTCCGGAAAGCAGCCGGATGGCGGTGCTGAAGCGTTCCGTCGGACGGGCCTCGTTCAGCTCGTCCTGCCTACGGAGCCACATCGGCACCAAGTAGGCGGCCCAGGCCCCGACAATGACTGCGTAGATGAGGCCGCTGCTGCTCACGCCTCACACGGTAGAGGGGTTTGCGTGAGGCCATCCGCCAATTGGGCCGGTGTGTCGCACGATCTGGCTGATATTTCCAGCATTTTTTGCGACCGATGCGATTTTCAATAATCGAACATATTTTCAATTCACGGGCTTTCGGTGCGCTGGGCCCGCTGCGAGCGCGCCCGGTGCCACCGGGTGAGCAGCCCGTCGGGCACCTCTTCGGCGGTGAGCGCGTAGACCAGGTGGTCGCGCCAGGCGCCGTCGATGTGCAGATAGCGCGGCCGCAGCCCCTCCTCGCGGAATCCGAGTTTCTCCACCACGCGCCGGCTCGGCCGGTTCTCGGGGCGGATGCAGACCTCGATGCGGTGCAGTCCGACGGTGCGGAAGCAGTGGTCGACCGCGAGCGCGACCGCCGTCGGCACCACCCCGCGCCCGGCCACCGCCTCGTCCACCCAGTACCCGATGTGCCCGGAGCACATCGAGCCCCAGGTGATTCCGGCGACCGTCAACTGCCCGGCCAGCCGCCCCTCGTACTCGATGACGAACGGCAGCATCCGGCCCGCGCCGGCCTCGGAGCGCAGGTGCCGGACCATCTGGCGGTAGGTCGGCCGGTGCGCGACCGGACCGCTCGGCGCGGGCGGCGGGATGGTCGCCTCCCAGGGGCGCAGCCAGTCGCGGTTGCGCCGGTTGACCTCGCGCCAGGCCCGCTGGTCGCGCAGCTTTATCGGCCGGAGGACGACTTCGCCGTCCGCCAGCTCGACGGGCCAGGAAGGGCTGTTCAGCTCGCACCCCCACCGGGTCCGGGGTGGTCGCCGCCGCGGATCTGGTCGACGGCGTGCACCAGCAGCGGCTCCAGCACGGCGAGGCCGTCGCGCACCCCGCCGGTGGACCCCGGCAGGTTCACGATCAGCGTCCGGCCGGCCACGCCCGCCAGGCCCCGGGACAGCGCGGCGGTCGGCACCTTCTCCCGCCCGTGGGCGCGGATGGCCTCGGCGATGCCCGGCACCTCGCGGTCGAGCACCGCGCGGGTGGCCTCCGGAGTGCGGTCGGTGGGCGAGATGCCGGTGCCGCCGGTGGTGACCACGACGTCGTACCCGGCCGCCACGGCCGCGCGCAGGGCCTCCTCCACGGGGGCGCCGTCGGGGACCACCCGGGGGCCGTCCACGTCGAGTCCGAGGGCGCGTAGGCCGTCGGCGACCAGCGGGCCTCCCTTGTCCGCGTAGACACCCGCGGCGGCCCGGTTGGAGGCGGTGATCACCAGGGCGCGGTAGCTCATGCCCGGCTCCAGTCGCCCGACTTGCCGCCCGTCTTCTCCTCCACGCGCACGTCCGTGATGACCGCCCCCTTGTCGACCGCCTTGACCATGTCGACCACGGTGAGCGCGGCGACCGTCACCGCGGTGAGGGCCTCCATCTCGACGCCCGTGCGGTCCGTGGTCTTCACGGTGGCCCGGATCTCCACGGCGTCGTCCGCGACCGACAGGTCCAGTGTCACACCGGACACCGACAACGGGTGGCACAGCGGGATGAGGTCGGGGGTCCGCTTGGCCCCCATGATCCCGGCGATGCGCGCGGTGGCCAGGGCGTCGCCCTTGGGCATCCCCTCGCCGCGCAGCAGCTCGACCACGCGCGGTGCCACGAGGACCCGGCCGCTGGCACGGGCGGTGCGCGCGGTCACGTCCTTCCCGGATACGTCGACCATGCGGGCCGCACCCGCCTCGTCGATGTGCGTCAGCCGTTCCTGCGTACTCATGCTGTGGCGCTCCCGGTCCGGGCCCGCGCGGTGCGGAGCGCGGGCCTGCTGTGCGCGCAACGGTACCGCCAAGCCGGGCCGGACAGCGGACCAGGACCGCCCCGCGGACGGGCACGCGCGCGTGCCTCAGCCGAGCAGTACGACCTCGACCTCGCTGCCGGGCTCGACGGACTCCACGTCCTCGGGGACGACGATCAGCGCGTCCGCCTGTGCGAGGGCCGCGATCAGGTGGGATCCGGCTCCGCCCACGGGTCTCACCTCACCGCCGGCACGGCGGCCGCGCAGGAACTGGCGGCGGCCCCGGGGCGAGCGCAGCGCCGCGTCCGCCTCGAGCGTGGCCCGGGTGCGCGGCCGGTGGAGGTCGGTCAGGCCCATCAGGGCGCGGATGGCGGGGCGGACGAACAGTTCGAAGGAGACGTACGACGACACGGGGTTGCCGGGCAGGGCCAGCAGCGGGGTGTGGTCGGGGCCGATGGTGCCGAAGCCCTGCGGCTTGCCGGGCTGCATGGCGAGCTTGCGGAACTCCACGCCGCCGCCCGCCTCGTCCTCGTCGCCGACGGAGGACAGCGCCTCCTTGACGACGTCGTAGGCGCCCACGCTGACCCCGCCGGTGGTCACCATCAGGTCGGCGCGGATGAGCTGGTCCTCGATGGTGGTGCGGAGCGTCTCGGCGTCGTCGGCGACGGCGCCCACCCGGTAGGCGATGGCGCCCGCGTCCCGCGCGGCGGCGGTGAGGGCGAAGCTGTTGGAGTCGTGGATCTGCCCGGGCGCCAGTGACTCGCCGGGCTGGACGAGTTCGCTACCGGTGGAGAGCACGACCACGCGCGGGCGCGGGCGCACCCGGACCGTGCCGCGGCCGATCGCGGCGAGCAGCGCGATCTGCGGCGGGCCGAGGACCGTACCGGCCTCCAGGGCGAGCTCGCCGGCCCGTACGTCGCTGCCCTCGGCGCGCACGTGCGCGCGTGCCTCGACGGACCGGTACACGTGCACCTGGCCCTCGGCGCCCTCGGGGGCCAGGCTGCGCGCCCGCATGCCGCTCGCCGGGCCCTCGCCGAGCCCGCCGTCGGTCCACTCGACGGGGACGACGGCCTCGGCGCCGGGCGGCAGCGGGGCGCCGGTCATGATGCGCGCGGCCTGCCCGGGGCCCACCCGCACCGGATCGGCGGCGCCGGCCGCGACGTCCCCGACGACCTCCAGGGCCGCCGGGAACTCCTCGCTCGCGCCGGCGACGTCCGCGACCCGTACCGCGTACCCGTCCATGGAGCTGTTGTCGAACGGCGGCAGGGAGACGGGCACCGTGACGTTCTCCACCAGGACGCACCCCTGGGCGTCGAGCAGTTGCAGCTCGATGGGCTCCAGGGGGCGGACCGTGGCGAGGATGTCCTCCAGGTGCTCGTCCACCGACCACAGGTCGTCCGGGCCGGCGGGGCGGGTCGCGGCGCTGCTCAAGACTGCTGCATCTCCTCGGCTACGTAACTGCGGAGCCAGGCCCGGAAGTCCGGGCCCAGGTCTTCACGTTCGCACGCGAGTCTGACAATGGCACGCAGATAGTCGCCACGGTCGCCGGTGTCGTAGCGGCGGCCCTTGAAGACGACGCCGTGCACGGGGCCGCCGACCTTCTCGTCCTGGGCGAGCTGCTGGAGGGCGTCGGTCAGCTGGATCTCGCCGCCGCGGCCCGGCTCGGTCTCGCGCAGGACACCGAAGATGTTCGGGTCCAGGACATAGCGGCCGATGATCGCGTAGTTGGACGGGGCGTCGGCCGCATCCGGCTTCTCGACCAGTCCCGTGACCTTCACCACGTCGCCGTCGGCGGTGGCCTCCACGGCGGCGCAGCCGTAGAGGTGGATCTGCTCGGGGGCGACCTCCATGAGGGCGACCACGCTGCCGCCGTGCCGCTCCTGGACCTCGATCATGCGCCGCAGCAGCGGGTCGCGGGGGTCGATCAGGTCGTCGCCGAGGAGGACGGCGAAGGGTTCGTCGCCGACGTGCGGGGCGGCGCACAGCACGGCGTGACCGAGTCCCCTGGGGTCGCCCTGGCGGACGTAGTGCATGGTGGCGAGGTCGCTGGACTCCCGCACCTTCGCGAGCCGCTGGGCGTCGCCCTTCTTGTCCAGGGCCGATTCCAGCTCGTAGTTCCGGTCGAAGTGGTCCTCCAGCGGGCGCTTGTTGCGCCCCGTGACCATGAGGACGTCGTCGAGCCCCGCCGACACGGCCTCCTCGACCACGTACTGGATCGCCGGCTTGTCGACGACGGGCAGCATCTCCTTCGGAGTGGCCTTGGTGGCCGGCAGGAACCGGGTACCGAGACCGGCCGCGGGAATGACAGCCTTACTGATCCTGGAGTGGGACTGAGTCATGCCCGCCACCATAACCGGAGCTTTTGTGCGGAAACTGTGACTCCGGTGGATTACCCCTCATATAAACCACATTACGAAGGGTGCGAGGACGACCAGTGGAACACGACGGATCTACGGCCCACCCTGACAAGCGTGCGTTGCGGCGGGAGTTCCTAAACGTAAGGAACAGATTGACGGCAGCCGACATCCAGGAGACGGGCCGCGCGCTGGCGGAGCACGCCCTGGAACTGCCCGGGCTGACCGCGGGGCGGACGGTGGCCGCGTACGTCTCCGTGGGCACCGAACCGGCCACCCTCCCGCTGCTGGAGGCACTGCGCACGCGCGGGGTGCGGGTGCTGCTCCCCGCGCTGCTGCCCGACAACGACCTGGACTGGGGCGAGTACACCGGACCGGACTGTCTCGAACAGGTCCGGCACGGCGGGAAGATGGCGCTTTCCGAACCCTCCGGCCCGCGTCTGGGCCCGGACGCGGTGACCGCCGCGGACGTCGTCCTGCTGCCCGGTCTCGCGGTGGACGCGCGGGGGATGCGCCTGGGCCGCGGCGGAGGGTCCTACGACCGGGTGCTGGCCCGCCTGGAGCGCGCGGGCGCGCGCCCCCGGCTGGTGGTGCTGCTGTACGACACGGAGGTCGTCACGCGCGTCCCGGCCGAGGCGCACGACAGGCCGGTGCACGCGGTGGTGACGCCGTCGGGCGTGCGCCGCTTCCCGGTTCCCTGACCCGGGCCTCGCCCCTCCTGGACGGAAAACGGCCCTCCACGCGCGCGTGGAGGGCCGTTTCAGTGAAGTGCCGCGGGGTCAGGGCTTGAGGACGAGGGTGTCGCTCGTGCTCTTGTCCACCGCCTTGCCCGAGAACGACCAGGGCAGCAGCTCGCCGTCGGCCCACTTGCCGGTCTGGTCGGTGTAGTGCGCGCTGAACGCGTGCCCGGAGGCGCCGGCCAGGTTGATCCACTTCGACTTGTCCAGGTCGGCGAGGTTGACGACCATCCGCATGGACGGCACCCAGACCACGTCGTAGCCGCCGGCCGCGTTCCAGCCGGTCGCGTTCACCGCGGCCTCGCCGCCGCTGAGCTTCCAGGGGCCGCGGTTCAGCAGGAGCTGCACGACCTTGGGGCCCTCGGTGCCGAGCGTCTGGTTCTTCAGGAACAGCCGGTGCAGCCGGCCCCAGCTCCAGGTGTCGATGTCCTTGCCGAGCTTGGCGGTCAGCTCCCAGCGGGCGTCGATCATGGCCCGGGCGAAGAGCTCGTCACGGTCGGAGGCGCCGGGGCGGGTGCCCGACTTGGGCGCCTTCCACCAGTCGCTGTCCGGCTTGTCCAGCAGGGTGCGCACGACCTCGAACCAGCGGTCGCCGCCGTCCGGCTGTGCCTGGTCGGCATCGCGCCGGCCGCACTCGCGCACCTTGGTGTCGTCGTCCACCGGGCCGGTGCTGTCGATCTTGTCGACCCACAGGCACTGCCCCTTGACCCGCAGTTCCTTGGGCATCTTGTTGCCGAAGGCCAGCTTGAGGACGTTGCGCCAGACGGCGTTGAAGTACGCCGCCGCCGCCGAGTCGGCGTCCTGGGTGTAGTCCCAGCCCTCCAGCAGCTTCTGTGCCTGGCGGACGTCCGGGTCGGACAGGTTGATCTTCAGCAGCTTGGGCACCAGCAGCTTGGCGATCTCGCTGCTGTTGTCCAGCTGCATCTGCCGCATGTCGTCGGTGGAGATCTTGCCGCCGCCCTTGATCTTCGACTCGATCAGGTCGGTGATGCGCTGGCTGCGGGTGCCGTAGCCCCAGTCGGCGGTCAGCGTGTACGGGTACTTCTCCGGGTCGATCACGGCCTGGTTGGCGGTGACGATGTAGCCGCGCTCGGGGTCGTACTCGTAGGGCAGTTCGTCCTGCTCGACGAAGCCCGTCCAGCGGTACTCCGGGTCCCAGCCCGGTGCCGGGAGGGCGCCGGTGTCCTTCTCGGAGCGGGTGGGGATCCTGCCGGGCAGCGTGTAGCCGATGTGATTGTCGGTGCTGGCGTAGACCAGGTTCTGGGAGGGCACGTCGAACAGGGCCGCCGCCGCGCGGAACTCGCTCCAGTCGGCCGCCTTGTCCAGCGCGAACACGGCGTCCATGGTGGTGCCCGGGTCGAGCGCGGTCCAGCGCAGCGCGATGCCGTAGCCGTCTCCGCGGTCGGGCGCGGCGGTGTTCACGGTGGCCTTCTTGCCGACCTCGACGAGTTCGTCGTCACGGTCGGACAGCAGCGGCATGCCGTCCTGGGTCTGGCGGACGACGATCGTCTTGGACGAGCCGCCGGCGACCTTGATCGTCTCCTCGCGGGTCCTGAACGGGCGGACCTTGCCGTCGTAGAGGTAGCCGTTCGCGCTGACCTTCTCCAGGTACAGGTCGGTGACGTCGACACCGGAGTTGGTCAGGCCCCAGGCGATCTTGCCGTTGTGGCCGATGACCACACCGGGCATGCCGGCGAAGGTGTAGCCCGAGACGTCGTACTGGCACTTGTCGGAGACGCTCCGGCAGTGCAGGCCCATCTGGTACCAGACGGACGGCAGGGACGCCGACAGGTGCGGGTCGTTGGCGAGCAGCGGCTTGCCGGTGATGGTGTACTTCCCGGCGACCACCCAGGAGTTGGAGCCGATGCCCTGGCCGTTCACGCCGACGGCGGTGGGCAGGTCGTCCAGGACCTCGGTGAGGCCCTCCAGCTGGCCGCTGAGCGCCGGGCCGCCGCCGGTGGCGGTGGAGGAGCCGGAGGTGCCCGCCGTGCCCTGGGAGGAGCCGGTGAGGCCGCCGGTGGTGCCGGTCGCACCGGAGGCGCCGGTGCTGCCTGTGGTGCCCGTCGAACCTGTGGTGCCCGTGGTGCCCGTGGTGCCGGTGGTGCCGGTCGAACCCGTGGTGCCCGCCGTGCCGGTGCCGGTCGTGCCCGTGCTGCCGGCCGTGCCCGCGGCGCCGCTCTGCTGGAAGGCCCGGGTCAGTTCGTCGTACTGGCCCTCCTGCACGATCGGCTTGTTGCGGCCGGCCGGGTAGGCCGGGTACAGGTCCTGGATCTGCTGCGGGCCGAGGCGGCTGGTCATCAGGGCGCGGTCGATCTCGTCGCGCATGTTGCCGCGCAGGTCCCAGGCCATCGCCTTCAGCCACGAGACGGAGTCGACCGGGGTCCACTTCTGCGGCTTGTAGTCGTTGGTGAGGCCCAGGGCCGCGTACTCCAGGGAGATGTCCTTGCCGTTCTTGCCCTGGAGGTAGGCGTTGACGCCCTTGGCATAGGCCTGGAGGTACTTCTTCGTGGCGGCCGACAGCTTGGTGTCGTACTCCTTCTCGGCGATCCGGTCCCAGCCGAGGGTGCGCAGGAACTCGTCGTTCTCGACCTGGCTCTTGCCGAACATCTCCGACAGGCGCCCGGAGGTCATGTGCCGGCGCACGTCCATCTCGTAGAAGCGGTCCTGCGCCTGGACGTAGCCCTGCGCCATGAACAGGTCCTCGTCCGAGGAGGCGTAGACCTGCGGGATGCCGTAGCCGTCCCGCTTCACGTCGACCGGGCCGGACAGGCCGTCCAGCCGGAGCGTGCCGGTGGTCTGCGGGAAGGAGGCGCGCACGGTGCTGACCGACCAGTACGACCCGTAGGCGATGCCTGCGATGACGGCCAGGACCAGCACCAGCACGATCAGTCGGGCTTTGCGCCCCTTCTTCCTGCCGGACTTGACGGACGTGGCACCCGTGGTGGCGGTGTCACCCGTTGTGGCGGTGGTGTTGGGGGGCATCGCTGTCCTTGCTGTCCTAACGCGAGCGGCAGGTCGGGCTGTGACTTTGAATGAGCGCTGGAGCAACCATAGGCGCAGGGCCCCGTCCCGCTTGACGCGGAGTCGGGAACCAGCGCGTACGAGCGTTCGATCTTGCCCTGCCGATCGTCAAGAAAGCGTCAAGAGTTAGGTAAGGTAACGAAGTAACAGGGGGGCCCGCACCAGGCCCCGGCTCCGCTTCCGAGGAGGAACGCCCGCTGACTGTTCACCACCTCAACCAGCTCCTGCTCGTCTGCTCCGCCGTCCTGCTCGTCGCCGTCGCGGCCGTCCGGATCTCCTCCCGCAGCGGGCTCCCCAGCCTGCTCGTCTACCTGGCCATCGGCGTCCTCATGGGCCAGGACGGCATCGGCGGCATCCACTTCGACAGCGCCGAGGTGACCCAGGTCATGGGGTACGCGGCCCTGGTCGTGATCCTGGCCGAGGGCGGCCTGGGCACGAAGTGGAAGGAGGTCCGGCCGGTCCTGTCGTCCGCCTCCGTGCTCGCGACGGCGGGCGTCGCGATCAGCGTCGGGGTCACCGCGGCGGGCGCGCACTACCTGGTGGGGCTGGAATGGCGGCAGGCGCTCATCATCGGCGCGGTGGTGTCGTCGACGGACGCGGCGGCGGTCTTCTCGGTCCTGCGCAGAATTCCCCTCCCCGCGCGCGTGACAGGCACGCTGGAGGCGGAGTCCGGCTTCAACGACGCCCCGGTGGTCATCCTGGTCGTCGCCTTCTCCACGGCTGGCCCGGTCGAGCACTGGTACGTGCTGCTCGGCGAGATAGTCCTGGAACTGGCCATCGGCGCGGCCATCGGGATCGCCGTCGGCTGGTTCGGGTCCTGGGGGCTCCGGCACGTGGCGCTGCCGGCGTCCGGCCTCTACCCGATCGCCGTGTTCGCCATCGCCCTCACCGCGTACGCCGCCGGCGCCCTGGGGCACGGCAGCGGTTTCCTCGCCGTCTACCTGGCCTCGATGATGCTCGGCAACGCGCGCCTGCCGCACTGGCCGGCCACCCGCGGGTTCGCCGAGGGGCTCGGCTGGATCGCCCAGATCGGCATGTTCGTCGTCCTCGGCCTGCTGGTCACCCCGCACGAGCTGGGCGACGACATCTGGCCCGCCGTGATCATCGGGCTGGTCCTGACCATGGTGGCCCGCCCGCTGAGCGTCCTGGGCAGCCTGACGCCGTTCCGGGTGCCGTGGCGGGAGCAGGCGCTGATGTCGTGGGCGGGGCTGCGCGGCGCCGTGCCCATCATCCTGGCCACCATCCCCATGGTGAACGGCGTCGACGCCAGCCGCCGCATCTTCAACATCGTCTTCGTGCTGGTCGTCGTCTACACCCTGGTCCAGGGGCCGACCCTGCCCTGGCTGGCGCGCCTGCTGCGGCTGGGCGAGCAGGGCGAGGCGTCCGACCTCGGCATCGAGTCGGCGCCCCTGGAGCGGCTGCGCGGGCACCTGCTGTCCGTCACCGTCCCCGAGGGCTCGCGGATGCACGGCGTGGAGGTCAGCGAGCTGCGGCTGCCGCCGGGCGCGGCGGTCACGCTGGTCGTCCGCGAAGAAGAATCGTTTGTGCCGCTGCCCACGACGGTGCTGCGACGCGGCGACGAGCTGCTGGTCGTCGCCACCGACCCGGTCCGCGACGCGGCGGAACGGCGGCTGCGCGCCGTCGCCCACGGCGGCAAGCTGGCGGGATGGCTGGGTACGGACGGCTCGCGCTGAGCGACGCGCGCCCCCTGGCGTCCTCTTGCCCTGGAATCCCAGGCGGCCGCCCAGGATGATGCCCGTGGAATCCCAGGCGGCCGTCCAGGTGGTGCCCCATGGATTCCCAGGTGCCCGCCCGAGGCGTGCCCCATGGAATCCCAGGTGGCCGCCCGGATGGTGCTCGTTTTCACAGACGCGCAAGCGGTGCTCCCTGTACGATTGCGGCGCACCCTGATCGAACCAACTCTGCCTGACGCAGAGCTGGCGCGACCGTATGGCGGCCGGGTCGCCCCCACCCGAGTGGGCACCGGCATCTACCGCAGTCCGCGCAAGAGGACAGCTCTCGGCGCCCGGCCCGCACGGGATCCGCGCGCTACCAGGCGGCAGAAAGGCACGGGCCGTGGGATCCACGGTCACCACCACCGAACCGGAGAAGACCTCGCCGGCGTCCTCCCGCCCCGGATACGGACAGCTGCTGCGTACCCGCGGCGCCTGGACGTTCCTGCTGCCCGGCTTCGCGGCGCGCCAGCCGTTCGCGATGCTCACCATCTCCATCGTGCTGCTCGTCCAGCACACCACCGGCTCCTACGGCGCCGCGGGTGCCGCCGCCGCGGCCACCGGCGTCTCCATGGCGCTGTTCGCGCCCTACAGCGGCCGGCTGGCCGACCGCTACGGCCAGCGCGCGGTCCTGGTGCCCGGCGTGCTGATCCACACGGTCTCCGGCCTCTCCCTCACCGCGCTCGCGCTGGCGCACGCCCCGCTGTGGGCGCTGTTCGTCGCGGCCGTCCCGACCGGTGCGTCGGTGCCGCAGGTCGGCCCCATGGTGCGGGCGCGCTGGGGGGTCAAGCTCCAGGGCTCGCCCCTGATGACCACCGCGGCGGCCTTCGAGTCGGTCACCGACGAGCTGACGTTCGTCTTCGGTCCCCTCTTGGCGACCGCGCTGTGCACCGCCGTGACCCCGGCCGCCGGTCTGGTCACGGAGGGCGCGCTGACCCTCGTCGGCGGTCTCCTCTTCGCCGCCCAGAGGAGCACGCAGCCGCCGGTGTCCCAGGAGAGCGGGCACGCGCGCGTGCGGCACACCTCGGCCCTGCGCGTCCCGGGCGTGCGCGTGCTGGCCGTGACCTTCCTGGGCATCGGGTCGGTCTTCGGCGGCATGCAGGTCTCGCTCGCGGCCTTCACGGAGTCGATCGGCGAGCCCGGCATGAACGGCGTCCTGTACGGCGTCTTCGCCGCCGGCAACATGCTGTCCGGCATCGTCTGCGGCGCCATCGCCTGGAAGGCCGCCCCCCAGAAGCGTCTGCTGATCGGTTACACGGCACTCGCCGTGGCGGCGTCCGCGCTGTGGACGGCGCACTCCGTGCCGCTGCTCGCCGCGCTCGGCCTGCTGGTCGGCATGTGCATCGCCCCGTCCCTGATCACCGGCTACACCCTGGTCGAGGGCCTGGTTCCGGCCGGCGCCCGCACCGAGGCCTTCACCTGGCTGACCGGCGCGGTCGCGCTCGGCCAGGCCGCCGCCGTGACGGTCGCGGGACAGCTGGAGGACCGGCTGTGGGACGGCGCCGGGTTCCTGGTGCCCCTCGGCGGCACCGTGCTCGCGCTGATCACCCTGGTGGCCCTGCGTTCGCGGCTGGCCGCGCCGGACCGGAACCGCACCGTGGCACGTGGCGTGGGTCACCGCGCCCCGGTAGCGGTGGACTGATCCCGGGGAATGCGTCACTATGGACCGTCGTTAGCACTCATTGAGTGAGAGTGCCAGGAGGAAGACAGTGCCGACCTACCAGTACCAGTGCACCGAGTGCGGCGAGGGCCTCGAGGCGGTGCAGAAGTTCACCGACGACGCCCTGACCGAGTGCCCGAGCTGCAAGGGGCGCCTGAAGAAGGTGTTCTCCGCGGTCGGCATCGTCTTCAAGGGCTCCGGGTTCTACCGCAACGACTCCCGCGGCTCCACGTCGAGCAGCAGCCCGGCGGCGAAGTCCGACTCGAAGACGTCCTCGTCGTCGTCCTCTTCGACGTCGTCCGCCTCGTCTTCGTCGTCGTCCTCGTCGAGCTCGGCCGGCAGCTCCGCCGCCTGAGGTCTCCCGTCCCTGACCCTGCCGTCGCCCGACGGCGGGGTCTTCGGCGTCCCGGTACCGGCTCCGCCGTCCACGCACCGGCTGCCCCGCGGTTCGGGGTCCCGCTAGTGTGCTGGGCATGGCGAACGCAGAGATCGGCGTAATCGGCGGCTCGGGCTTCTACTCCTTCCTGGACGACGTCACCGAGATCCAGGTGGACACCCCTTACGGAGCGCCCAGCGACTCCCTCTTCCTCGGCGAGGTCGCCGGCCGGCGGGTCGCCTTCCTGCCCCGGCACGGCCGCGGCCACCACCTGCCGCCGCACCGCATCAACTACCGCGCCAACCTCTGGGCGCTGCGTTCGGTCGGTGTCCGGCAGGTCCTCGGCCCGTGCGCGGTGGGCGGGCTGCGCCCCGAGTACGGCCCGGGCACCCTGCTGGTCCCGGACCAGCTGGTGGACCGTACGAAGTCGAGGGCGCAGACCTACTTCGACGGGCTGCCGCTGCCCGACGGCACCGTGCCGAACGTGGTCCACGTGTCCATGGCCGACCCCTACTGCCCCACCGGCCGGGCCGTGGCGCTGAAGGCGGCCCGCGGCCGGGACTGGGAGCCGGTGGACGGCGGCACGCTGGTCGTGGTGGAGGGGCCGCGCTTCTCGACGCGCGCCGAGTCCGTGTGGCACCAGGCTCAGGGCTGGTCGGTGGTGGGCATGACCGGCCACCCCGAAGCGGCGCTCGCCCGGGAACTGGAACTCTGCTACACCTCGCTGACCCTGGTCACCGACCTGGACGCGGGCGCCGAGACCGGCGAGGGTGTCTCGCACGAGGAGGTCCTGCGGGTCTTCTCGGCCAACGTCGACCGCCTGCGGGGCGTCCTGTTCGACGCGGTGGCGGCCCTGCCGGACACCGACGCCCGGGACTGCCTGTGCGTGAACGCCCTCGGCGGGATGGACCCGGGGTTCGCACTGCCGTAGGGCGGGGCGCGGGAGGACTGGGGCGCGGGACTTGGGGTGCCGGGGCCTGGGGTGCCGGGGCCTGGGGCCGGCCGGGGTTCGCCGGCGGCGGGGGCTTGGCTGCTGTGGGCGTGCGAGCCGGGGCACTGAGCTGGACTGTCCCGGCCCGGGCTGACTGGGCTGAGCTGGGCCGGGGTGCCGGGACGCCGCTTGGCCGCGTCGGCGTGGGCGCCGTGGGCGCCGTGGGCGGAATCTCTCGTTCGGGTGAGCGAGTTGTCCACAAGCCGTTCGTCGTCCACCGGTCCCGGCGGGATCCGGCGCGAGCCGTCATCGTGGCAGCGCAAGCCGAAATCCCTCGCCGCAGGCGGTGATCCCATGCCCTCGCCCGTACCTCCGCTGTCCCCGCCCCCGCCCCCGCCCCCGTACTCCCCGCTCCCGCTGCCTCCCCGGCCGCAGCCGCCCGCCCGGTCCTCCTTCCCGCCTCCCTTCCGGCTGCCGCGCCCGCTGGGCACGGACGCCCCGGCCACCTGTGAGGTGCCCCCCTTCGAACCGGTGCGGGTGCGCGGCGGCCGGTATCGGCACCGCGGGCGTGCCCTGGCCGTCGGCCTCGCGGTGACCGCGGCGGCGCTGGTGGCCGCGGGCCCGGGGGCCGGACCGGCGCCGCACGGCCCGCAGCGACCCCGCGGACACCCGGTCGCCGCCCCGCAACGACCGCACCGGGCGGTGGAGTCGGTGACGGCCCCGGTGCGGATCGCCGACGCCGCCACGGTGCGGCTGCTGCGGCCCGGCGACCGCGTCGACGTCATCGCCGCCCAGGACCCCACCGCCGGCGGCGCCCGGGTGCTCGCGCGCGGCGTGCGGGTGACGAGGGTGCCCGAGCCGCCGGACGGCGCCGCCGAGAGCGGGGCCCTGGTCGTGCTGTCGGTCCCCCGGGCCATGGCCGCCCGGCTGGTCGGCGTGAGCGCCACCACGCGCCTGGCGGTGACACTGTGCTGAACCAAAGCGCGGTGCCCGTCGGCGTCTTCCTGTCAAGTCGCTCGATCGAGTTACCGAAGTGGACACCGGGGCCGCACCCTGCCGTAGGTTGCGGAGCGTTTCGTTCCACACCCTGTGCATGCGAGGAGAGTCCCCGAGGTGAGCGCGAAGAAGGAACCGAGCGTCTGGCAGGGCTTCAAGGCCTTCCTGATGCGCGGCAACGTCGTCGATCTGGCAGTCGCGGTGGTCATCGGCGCGGCCTTCACCAACATCGTCAACTCGGTGGTGAAGGGGGTCATCAACCCGCTGGTCGGCGCGATCGGCACGCAGAACCTCGACCACTACAGCTCCTGCCTGAAGGACCCGTGCAAGGTGGCCCCGGACGGCACGGTCCAAAGCGGTGTGCCGATCCTGTGGGGCTCGGTCCTGGGCGCCACGCTCACCTTCGTGATCACCGCGGCGGTGGTCTACTTCCTGATGGTCCTGCCCATGTCGAAGTACCTGGCCCGGCAGGCGGACCGGAAGGCGGCGCGCGAGGGCACCAAGGAGGTCGTGGAGGTGAGCGAGCTGGAGGTGCTCAAGGAGATCCGCGACGCCCTGGTCGCCCAGCGCGGCTCGGGTCACGACGAGCGTTAGCGCCCCCTCGGCGGCAGCGGCCCGCTCAGAGATGGTGGGGCAGTCAGAGGTGGTGGGGCACTCAGAGGTGGTGGGGCGGCTTTTCGTCCAGGAAGCGCCTGAGGTCGGCGGCGCTGTCGCCGTCGCCCCGCTCGCCCCACCCGCGGTCGGTGTCGTCCGAGGACTGCTGGTCCAGCGGGTCGTCGAAGACCAGCGCGGGCTTCGGAGCGCGCGGCTCGGACTCGGGCTCGGGAGCGGGTTCGGGGGCGGTGCTCATGCCTCCAGGGTACGGCTCCCGTACCGACGTACCGGCGGGGTGCCCGCCCGCGGTGCCGGACGACCGGCCCACCCCTTGTGAACACATGAACAAGATCGTGAACAGGATTTCGCGGCCGGTTTCTGCTGTCCTGGGGATCATGACATCGAGTTCCGTTCCCCCGCCCACCCCCTCCGGCGCACCACAGCACCCGGTCCCCCTGCGACGGCTCACCGCGCGCGGGCGGGGCGAGGCACACCGCGTCGCCTCCCCGCTGGAGCTGTTCTTCGACCTGTGCTTCGTCGTGGCGGTCGCGCAGGCGGGCGTCCAGCTGGTGCACGCCGTCGCCGGAGGACACGCGGGCACCGGGATCCTGGACTACGCGATGGCGTTCTACGCGATCTGGTGGGCCTGGATGAACTTCACCTGGTTCGCCTCGGCGTACGACAACGACGACGTGCTCTACCGGCTCGTCACCCTGGTGCAGATCGCCGGCGTGCTGGTCCTGGCGGCCGGTGTCTCCCGGGCCTTCGGGCACCACGACTTCCTGCTGGTCTGGGTCGGCTATGTGATCATGCGGCTGGCGATGGTCTGGCAGTGGCTGAGAGCCGCGCGGTCGGCCGAGGGCGCGGAGCGGACCATGGCCGTGCGGTACGCGGGCGGTGTGCTGCTGTGCCAGGTGGGCTGGCTCGGACTGGTGGTACTGCCGGAGCCGGCGCGCCCCTGGGTGTTCCTGGTGATGGCGCTCGCGGAACTGTGCGTGCCGCTGTACGCCGAGCGGAACCGGCGGTCCGCGTGGCACCCGCACCACATCGCCGAGCGGTACGGACTGTTCACGATCATCGTGCTCGGCGAGACGATCGCCGCGGCCACGGTCGCCGTGAAGTCGGCCATGGCCGAGCACAGTGCGCCGGCCGAGCTGCTGCCCATCGCGGCGGGCGGGCTGCTGGTCGTCTTCTCGGCGTGGTGGATCTACTTCGTCGTGCCCATCCACGGTCATCTGCGCTCCAGCAGACGGGCGTTCGTCTGGGGCTACGGCCACTACCTGGTGTTCGCCTCGGCGGCGGCCGTCGGCGCGGGGCTGGAGGTGGCCGTGGAGCAGGCGACCGGCAAGGCGCACATCTCCACGCTGGCCGCGTCGGCGGCCGTCACCCTCCCGACGGCGCTGTATCTGCTGACGGTGTGGGCGCTGCACTCCCGGCATTTCAAGGTGGGTCTGGCCCAGCAACTGGTGCTGCCGGTCACGGCCCTGCTGGTGATCTGCTGCACGTTCCTGGGCGACTGGGCGGTGCTCGCGGCGGGAGCGGTGTCCGCGGCCGCGGTGGCGACCGGGGTGGTGCTGACGGCGCGCACGGCCGCCCGGGAAGGCCGGCCGGGCGCCACCGCACCGGCCGGCTGAGCCCCCGGGCGGGGTTCCTCCGACAGACTGGCGTCCATGACAGCTGACGCATTGACGGATGTCGCCGGACTGCGGGTGGGCCATGCCACCCGGACCGGCGACGGCTGGCTCACCGGGACGACGGTGGTCCTCGCGCCCGAGGGCGGTGCCGTCGCCGCCGTGGACGTGCGCGGCGGCGGGCCCGGCACCAAGGAGACCGACGCGCTCGACCCGCGCAACGTGGTCCGGAGGGTCGACGCCGTGGTGCTGACCGGGGGCAGCGCGTACGGGCTCGACGCGGCGTCCGGGGTGATGGCCTGGCTGGAGGAGCGGGGCCGCGGGGTGCCCGTGGGCCCGGATCCGGCGCATGTGGTGCCGGTGGTGCCCGCCGCGTGCGTCTTCGACCTGGGGCGCGGCGGGGACTTCCAGGCCCGCCCGGACGCGGCGACGGGCCGGGCGGCGGTGGAGGCCGCGGCGGCGAGCGCACCGGGCGCGCGGGTGCCACAGGGGTGCGTGGGCGCCGGCACGGGTGCCGTCGCCGGGCTGCTCAAGGGCGGCGTGGGCACCGCGAGCACGGTCCTCGGCTCGGGGATCACCGTGGCGGCACTGGCCGTCGTCAACGCGGCGGGAGCGGTGCTGGATCCGGAGACGGGGGTGCTGTACGGGGAGCTGTTCCAGGGGCGGGTGGCGTACCCGGACGAGCGGGTGCACGAGGCGGCGCGGCGGCGCCTGGCCGAGGCCGCCGCGGGCAACGCGCCGCCGCCCCTCAACACGACGCTGGCGGTGGTCGCGACGGACGCCGCGCTGACCAAGGCGCAGGCACAGAAGCTGGCCGGCACGGCGCACGACGGGATCGCCAGGGCGGTGCGGCCGGTGCACCTCCTGCACGACGGGGACACGGTGTTCGCGCTGGCGACCGGCGACCGCCCGCTGGACACGCACCCGTTGGCGCTGAACGACGTCCTGGCGGCCGGCGCGGACCTGGTGACGCGGGCGATCGTCCGGGGGGTGCGGGCCGCCGGGACGGTCGACGGTCCCGGCGGAGTGTGGCCGTCGTACGCGGAGTTGTACGGGAAGGAGTGACGCGGGGGGCTGGATTGTCGCGGTTCTGTCACGTGATGGCGTCAGCGGGGACGGGCGGGAACCTTCTCCGGCACCCGCGCACTCTTCCCCCACGACCGCAACGGATCCCGCACATCACACGAACCTGGAGCAGCCCGTGACAACGCCGGACATTGCAGCGCGGCGCGCACTGGGGGCCTGTGCCGCCCTGATGGTCGGCGCCCTCACCCTGACCGCCTGCGGCGGCAGCGCCAACGCCAAGAACGACGACAAGGGCGGTGACTCCCCCAAGACGTCGACGGCGAAGATCGCGATATCGGCCAAGGACGGTTCGACCGGGGCGTCCATCAACGCCACCGGAGTGAAGGTCAGCGACGGCAGGCTGACCGAGGTGAAGATGACCGTGGCGGGCTCGGGGCAGGCCGTGCCCGGGGCGATATCGGCGGACGGGCACACCTGGAAGCCGAAGCAGCAGCTGGAGCGCGCGACGAAGTACGAGATCAACGCGACCGCCAAGGACGCCGACGGCCGCACGGCCGCGGCGAACTCCATCTTCACCACCGTCAGCCCGGCGAACAGCTTCATCGGCACCTACACGCCGGACAACGGCGCGACGGTCGGGGTGGGCATGCCGGTGTCGTTCACCTTCGACAAGTCGATCAGCGACAAGAAGGCCGTGCAGTCGCACATCACGGTCAACACCAGCAGCGGCCAGCAGGTGGCCGGGCACTGGTTCGGGGACCGGCGGCTGGACTTCCGGCCGCAGGAGTACTGGAAGGCCGGCTCCAAGGTCACGATGAACATCGACCTGGACGGCGTGCAGGGCGCGCAGGGCGTCTACGGCGTGCAGAAGAAGACGGTCTCCTTCACCGTCGGGCGGTCGCAGGTCTCCACGGTCGACGTCAACACGCAGACCATGACGGTCGTGCGGGACGGGCAGACCCTCAAGTCGGTGCCGATCTCGGCGGGCAGCCCGGAGCACACCACGTACAACGGGCAGATGGTGATCTCCGAGAAGTTCACGCAGACCCGTATGAACGGCTCGACGGTCGGCTTCGGCGGGGAGTACGACATACCGGACGTGCCGCACGCGATGCGGCTGACGACGTCGGGGACGTTCATCCACGGCAACTACTGGTACAACAAGGGCAACCCGCCGTTCGGCCGGACGGGCACCAGCCACGGCTGCGTGGGTCTCGCGGACGTGCAGGGCGCCCAGGGCGCCACGACGGCCAAGTGGTTCTTCGACAACTCGCTCGTCGGGGACGTCGTGATCGTGAAGAACTCCCCGGACACCACGGTCTCCCCCGACAACGGCCTCAACGGCTGGAACATGTCGTGGAGCGCCTGGACCGCGGGAAGTGCCGCCTGACCGGCGGTTCTTGACTCAGCGGCGGGCCGCGCGGGAACTCTTCGCGCGGCCCGCGCGTTTTCCCGGCGTACGTTTTCCCGGTTCCCGGGCACGATGTCCGACCGAGGGGCTACGGTATGCACCCACAAGGTGACATGCAGCAACGCCGGGAGAAGCCTTGAGCGTTCCGTACGAGACCGAAGCGTACGAACCAGCCGAGTCGCCCGAGTCTCCGGAGGAGCATCTCGCGCGACTCCTCGGCCGTGCCCTGAACTCCTTCGAGCTGCCGGACGAGGTGATACTGCTGCTGGACCGCGCGCTGGCGCACGACAGTTCGCTGCACTCCGCCTACCACAGCTCGGGGCTGCACCGGGAGACGTACCGGCACACCTGGCTGCTCGCCGACGGCTCGGCGGTCACGTTGTGGGAGCTGGTGCACAACCCCACCCCGGGCAGCGCGCCGGAGCACGAGGTGTATCTGGACGAGGAGGAGCTGCGGACCGCCACGGCGCGGCTCGGGCTGCCGCCGGACACCGAGGAGGCGGAACTGCCCGCGCTGATGCGACTGTGGGCGGTCCCCGAGCCCCGGCACGTGTTCGCGCCGGACGACTCGGCGGACCACGCGCGCCGGCTGCTGCGCCGCGCGGAGAACCCCGACCGTCCCGGCGCCGACACGGCGGCGCTGCTGGCGACGGCGACCGCGCACGAGATCACCCAGGCGTTCGGCCGCCCGGGGCGGGCCGGCCGCACGGGTCTGAGCTACGCGCTGTACGAACACGCCTTCCTGCTGCCGGACGGCACCGAGGTCTCCCTCTGGGAGGTGGAGCACACGGCGACGCCTGACGGGCGGCACATGTGCGAGGTGTACATGTCGCGGGAGGCGGCCCGGGAGGCGATGGAGCGGCGCGCGGCACGGCAGGGGTGACGCGGGCGGCCCCGGTGTCCGCCGGGCGCGGGCAGGCCGGACGGCCCTGAGGGTCAGCCGTTGGCGAGGTGCCGTACCAGCCCGGCGAAGGCGTCCTGTTCGGCGGGGGTCAGCTCGACGGACTCCCTCGGCGGGCCGACCCGGGTCTGGCGCGGCACGGCGGGCAGCGGCAGGGCGGGCAGCGGCACGGTGCGGCGCCGGGCGCCGGCCGCCCCGGCGCCGAGGCCCGCGCGGCGCAGCAGGCGCAGCAGGACGCCGGCCCACACGACGGCCGCCACCGCGAGGACGGTCACGCCGATCAGCTGGAGAGTCGGGGCGTGCTCAGGCATACACCCAGTACACACCACGGTCCGGGACTTCGAGCCCGGACCGTGATGTATCTCGCAGGTGCCGTGAACAACTCACAGCGGAGCAAAGGGACAAGACGCCGTGAAGGGCCGGGACCGGGGTCGGGGCCAGGGCCGGGGCTACGGCGGTCAGGCGGCCACCGGCTGTTCGGTGCCCTCCGGCGTTCCGGCCGGGTGGTCGGCGGGGCCGGTGGTCCCGGACCCGGTGACCGGCCCGCGCATTCCCTTCAGCAGGACCACCAGGGCCGCGCTGACGCACACCCCGGCCGCGACGGCCACCAGGTACAGCAGCGGGCTGCCGATCAGCGGGACCACGAAGACGCCGCCGTGCGGGGCGCGCAGGGTGGCGCCGAAGGCCATCGACAGGGCGCCGGTGAGCGCGCCGCCCGCCATCGCGGACGGGATGACCCGCAGCGGGTCGGCCGCCGCGAACGGGATCGCCCCCTCGGAGATGAAGGACGCGCCGAGCACCCAGGCGGCCTTGCCGTTCTCGCGCTCGGCCGGGGTGAACAGCCGGCCGCGCACGGTGGTGGCCAGGGCCATCGCCAGCGGCGGGACCATGCCGGCCGCCATCACCGCCGCCATGATCCGCATCGCCGAGTCGCTGGGGTCGGCGACGGCGATGCCGGCGGTGGCGAAGGCGTAGGCGACCTTGTTGACCGGTCCGCCCAGGTCGAAGCACATCATCAGGCCGAGCAGGGCGCCGAGCAGCACGGCGTGGGTGCCGGTGAGCCCGCTCAGCCAGTCGGTGAGGCCCTTCTGCGCGGAGGCGACCGGCTTGCCGATCACGACCAGCATCAGGAAGCCGGTGACCGCCGAGGAGAGCAGCGGGATCACCACCACCGGCATGATGCCGCGCAGCACCGGCGGGATCCGCACCCGCTGGATCGCCCTCACCACCCCACCGGCGAGGAGACCGGCCGCCAGGCCGCCGAGGAAGCCCGCGCCCGCGTCCAGCGCTATCGCGCCGCCGACGAAGCCGGGGACGAGGCCGGGCCGGTCGGCCATGCCGTAGGCGATGTAGCCGGCCAGGACCGGGACGAGGAACGTGAAGGCGACGCCGCCGATCTGGAAGAGCAGCGCGCCCCAGCTGTCGGCCCGGGTCCACAGGAAGTGGTCCATGACCGACGGCGCCTTGTCGACGTGCCAGCCGCCGACCGCGAAGCCGAGGGCGATGAGGAGACCGCCGGCGGCGACGAACGGGACCATGTAGCTGACGCCGGACATCAGCCAGGTGCGGAGCTTGGTGCCGTACCCCTCGGTGGCGTCACCCGCGCGCTCGACCGGTGTGCCCGCCGGGGCGTGCGCCGGAGTGCTCACCTCGCCGCGCGCCGCCTTCTCGCGGACCTCGGCGATGAGTTCGGCGGGGCGGTTGATGCCCGCCTTCACGCCCACGTCGACGGTGGGTTTGCCCGCGAAACGGTCCTTGTCGCGTACGGGGACGTCGTGGGCGAGGATCACGCCGTCCGCCGCCTCGATCACCGCCGGGTCCAGCCGGGTGAAACCGGCCGACCCCTGCGTCTCGACGGCCAGCTCGACACCCGCCTCCCGGCCGGCGTTCTCCAGGGACTCGGCCGCCATGTACGTGTGGGCGATGCCGGTGGGACAGGAGGTGACGGCCACGACCCGGAAGGGCCGGGGCCCGCCGGAACCGGGAGCGGTGGGGGCGGCTGCGGCCGCTGTGGCCGCTGCGGCGGAGGGCGCGTCGGACCCGTCGGCACGCTCCACGCCCGTACGGGCCGTGCTGCCCGCTGTGGCTCCGGCGGAGGCCGCCGCCGGAGCCACAGCGGTGTCTTCAGGGGCACTCGGGGTGTTCTCGGGGGCGGTGGCAGGAGCGGCCGCCCGTGCCTCGGGCCGGGCCGGCGGCTCGTCGCCGCGGATCAGTGCCGCCGCCGTCTCGGTGTCGTCCGCTGCCCGGAGCGCGGCCGTGAACTCGGCGTTCATCAGCTTGCGGGCGAGGGAGGAGAGGATCGTGAGGTGGGCGTCGTCGGCACCGGCGGGCGCCGCGATCAGGAAGACCAGGTCGGCCGGGCCGTCCGTCGCGCCGAAGTCGATGCCGGCGGTGCTGCGGCCGAAGGCGAGGGTGGGCTCGGTGACATGGACGCTGCGGCAGTGCGGGATGCCGATGCCGCCCTCGAGCCCGGTCGGCAGCTGAGCCTCGCGGGCGGCCACGTCGGCGAGGAACCCCTCCAGGTCGGTCACCCGGCCCCGGGCCACCATGCGTGCGGCGAGGGCGCGGGCCGCCGCCTCCTTGGTGTCGGCGGACAGGTCGAGGTCGACCAGGTCCGCGCTGATCATGTCGCTCATCGCGGGCTCCTCTGCGCGCGGGCCGCCCGGGGGCCGGGGCGGGCGGGGGTGGGGACGGGGGTGCGGTGAGGGGATGGGGCGGTACGGAACACGGAACCGGCCTGTCCGCCCGGCCGGTGGAAGCACGACCGGCGAAGGCCCGGGCGGGCGCCGCGCCGGACGAGCGGCGTCATGACACCTGCTCCCTCAGCTCCCGGCCCAGCGGAACCTCCGCCGTCACGGTCACCGCCGCCGGATCCAGGTCGGCCGGCACCGGCATCACACTCCCCGGAAGCCCGACCGCCGCCGCACCGTACGCGACAGCACAGGCCAGGGCCTCGGGGCCGGTGCCGCCGGCGATGAGGAAGCCGGCCAGGGAGGCGTCCCCGGCGCCGACGTTGCTGCGGACGGCGGGCACGCGCGCGCTGCCGAACCAGGCGCCGGCGTCCGACACCAGGAGCTGGCCGTCGGCGCCCAGGCTGGCCAGGACGGCGCGCGCACCCAGCGCGCGCACCTCCTCGGCCGCCTTCAGCACGTCGCCCACGGTGGCCAGGGGGCGCGCGACGGCTTCCGCCAGTTCCTCCGCGTTCGGCTTCACCACGTCGGGCCGCGCCCGCAGCGCCTCCAGGAGGGCGGGACCCGAGGTGTCCAGCGCGATCCGTGCCCCCGCGGCGTGCGCCCGCGTGACGACGTCGGCGTACCAGGAGGGCGCGAGCCCCCGGGGCAGGCTGCCGCAGCAGGCGATCCAGTCGGCGGCGCGGGAGTGCGACCGTACGGTGTCCAGCAGGAGTTCCTGTTCGGCCGCCGACAGTTCCGGGCCCGGCGCGTTGATCTTCGTGAGCACCCCGTCGGCTTCCGCGAGCGCGATGTTGGAGCGGGTGGCGCCGGCCACCGGGACCGGCGCGACCTCGATGCCCTGCGCGTCCAGCAGCTCGGCGACGAGCGCGCCCGGCGCCCCGCCCAGGGGCAGGACCGCGACCGTGCGCCGGCCGGCGGCGGCGACGGCCCGGGAGACGTTCACGCCCTTGCCGCCGGGGTCCACGCGCTCGCCGTCGGCGCGGACGACCTCGCCCCGCTCCAGGGCGGGCACCTCGTAGGTGCGGTCGAGGGACGGGTTCGGAGTGACGGTGAGGATCACGCGCGCACCACTTCCGTGCCGCCGCGCTCGATGGCGGCGGCGTCCTGGGGGCTCAGCCCGCTGTCGGTGACCAGCAGGTCCACCTCGCCGAGGCCGCCGAAGCGGGCGAAGTGCTCCTGGCCGTGCTTGCCGGAGTCGGCCAGCAGCACCACCCGCCGGGCGGCGCCGACCGCGGCCCGCTTCACCGCGGCCTCGGCGAGGTCGGGGGTGGTCAGACCGTGCTCCGCGGAGAAGCCGTTGGCGGCGACGAACAGCACGTCGGCGCGGATCTCGCCGTACGCGCGCAGCGCCCAGGCGTCCACGGCGGCGCGCGTGCGGTGCCGTACCCGGCCGCCGACCAGGTGCAGCTGGATGCCCGGGTGGTCGGCCAGCCGGGCGGCGATGGGCAGGCTGTGTGTGACGACGGTGAGGGACGCCTCCAGCGGGACGGCCGCCGCGAGGCGGGCCACCGTCGTACCGGCGTCGAGGATCACCGTGCCCTCGGGGGGCAGTTCGGCGAGGGCCGCCCTGGCGATGCGGTCCTTCTCGTCGGCGGCGGTGGTCTCGCGCTCGGCGAGGTCCGGCTCGAAGTCGAGGCGGCCGACGGGGATGGCACCGCCGTGCACGCGGCGGACGAGTCCGGCGCGGGCGAGGGCCTTCAGATCGCGGCGGATCGTCTCCGCGGTGACCTGGAACTCCTCGGCCAGCGAGAGGACGTCCACCCGGCCGCCGTCCCGGGCGAGCCGGAGGATCTCCTGCTGCCGCTCCGGTGCGTACATGTCCGTTCGCCTCCGCCGCATGCCCGAACGTGTGGTTTCCCCGGGAGGTTACGTCCGGCGCCTCGGAAAGTAAACAGATTCGGATCCACATCGGGCATGAACGGACAACGCAACGGCCCGGCACCTGAACGGTGCCGGGCCCGCACGGCCGTACGTCGTCAGTGCACCAGCTCCGGCTCAGCCTCCCGCTCCCCCGCCGGTGCCTCCTCCCCCGCGCCCTCCACGTGCTGGGCCGGGCGCTTGGGCAGGGCGGACATCAACAGGAAGATCACGCCCATGATCCCGGCGACGTACCACAGCGCGTGCTGGAAGGCGGCCACGAAGGCCGGGCCGATCCGGTCCAGGGCGAGCCGGTCGCCGATCCGTCCGTAGAAGACCACCGACACCAGTCCCAGCCCGAGCGCGTTGCCCATCTGCTGCACGGTGTTGATCAGCCCGGACGCGGAACCGGCGTGCTCGCGCGGCACCTCCGAGAGCACCGCGTCGGTCAGCGGCGCGACGATCAGACCCATGCCGAGCCCCATCACGACCAGCGGCAGGGCCATCTGCCAGGGCGCGATGGCGAGGCCGTAGCGGCCGGCCTCCCACAGGTAGAGCAGCACGCCCGCGCCCATCACCAGCGCGCCCGTCCGGAGCACCTTCCGGCCGAACCGCGGGACCAGCCGCTGCACCGACAGCCCGGCCGCCGTGGACACCGCGAGCGAGAACGGCACCCCGGTCAGCCCGGCCCGCAGCGGGCTCCAGCCCAGGCCGATCTGCATGTACAGCGTCCAGACCAGGAAGAAGATGCCGAGCGCGACCCCGAACACCGTCTGTACGGCGATCCCGGCGGCGAAACTCTTCACCCGGAACAACGACAGCTCGACCAGCGGGGAGCCGTCCCGCGCCGCCTTGCGCCGCTCGTACGCCACCAGTCCCGCGAAGACGACGAGGGCGCCGGCCATCGAGCCGTGTCCCCACAGCGGCCAGCCCAGCTCGCGGCCGCGGATGAGCGGGTAGAGCAGCATGAGCAGGCCCAGCGTGACCAGTGCGACCCCGACGAGGTCCAGCTTCAGCGCCTTGGGGGCCCGGGACTCGCTGATGAACCGGCGGCCCAGCAACCAGGCGAGGACACCGACGGGCAGGTTGATGAGGAAGATGGGCCGCCACTCCAGGCCGAACAGGTTCCACTCCGTCAGCAGCGCGCCGAGCAGCGGGCCGGAGACCGCGCCGAGGCCGACGATCGCGCCGAACAGGCCGAAGACCTTGCCGCGTTCGTGGGCCGGGAAGGTGGCGTGCACGATCGAGAGCACCTGCGGCACCATCAGCGCGGCCATGCCGCCCTGGAGGAAGCGGGAGGCGACGAGCATCTCCGGGTTCGCCGCGAAGCCGCACAGGGCGGAGGCGAGGGTGAAGCCGCCGATGCCGACGAGGAACAGCCGCTTGCGGCCGTGGATGTCACCGAGCCGGCCGCCGGTGATCAGTCCGGCGGCGAAGGCGAGGGCGTAGCCGGCGGTTATCCACTGGATCTGCCCGACCGAGGCGTGTTCGGTGCGCTGGATGGACGGGATGGCGATGTTGACGATCGTCACATCCACGAGGTCCATGAAGGCCGCGGTCATGACGATGGCCAGGGCGAGCCAGCGGGTGCGGTCGGCGGGGGCCGCGAGCGACGTAGGGGTGGTGGTCATGGGACGAACCTAGGGCGCCGATAGGTCAGATCCTGTCCTGAAGGTGCGGCATGCTCGTCGCCATGACGACCGACACGCCGGCCCGGCTGCTCCAGCTGCTGTCCCTGCTCCAGACGCCCCGTGAATGGCCCGGGGGTGAGCTGGCCGGCCGGCTGGGGGTGTCCCGGCGGACCGTGCGGCGGGACGTCGACCGGCTGCGGGAGCTGGGCTATCCGGTGCGGGCGACGCGGGGCACGGACGGCGGGTACCGGCTGGTCGCGGGCAAGGCGATGCCGCCGCTGGTGCTGGACGACGAGGAGGCCGTGGCCATCGCGGTGGGGCTGCGGGCCGGTGCCGGGCACGCCATCGAGGGGGTGGACGAGGCGGCCGTACGGGCGCTGGCCAAGCTGGAGCAGGTGCTGCCGTCCCGGCTGCGCCACCGGGTGTCCACGCTCCAGGCCGCGACGACCCCGCTGACCCTCGGCGACGGGCCGAGCATCGCGCCGGAGACGCTGACCGTGATGGCGTCCACGGTGGCCGGGCACGAGCGGCTGCGGTTCGCCTACCGCGACAAGGACGGCAGCGCCTCCCGCCGGCTGACCGAGCCGCACCGGCTGGTGTCGACGGGGCGGCGCTGGTATCTGGTCGCCTACGACGTCGACCGGGCGGACTGGCGTACCTTCCGGGTCGACCGGGTGAGCGAGCCGTTCGCGACCGGCGTCCGGTTCGCGCCGCGGGAGCTGCCGACGGGGAGCGCCGCGGAGTACCTGCGGCAGTCCATCCACCGGCAGCGGGAGACGTACGCCTTCGAGGTGCGGTTCGCCGCGCCGGCCGACCGGATCTCCGCGCGGGTCCCGGCCTGGGTCGGGGTGCCCCAGGACGACGGCGCGGGCGGCTGTGTCCTGCGGGGCACCACGGGCGATCCGATGGAGTGGCTGGCGGTGCGGCTGGCGATGACGGGGGCGGAGTTCGCGGTGCGCGGGCCGGCCGGACTGGTGGACTGCGTACGACGGCTGGGCGACCGCCTGAGCAGGGCGGCCGAGGCCGGGCAGGGAACCGCGGAGGCCTCAGGGACCTAGCACGGCACTTCCGGACCGGCCCTCCTCCGGATCCTCACCCCACGCGAAGTCCCGCAGCGCGCGCAGATTCCGCACGGCCAGGACCGCGGTGACGGTGACCGGGGGCGGAGTTCGCGGTGCGCGGGCCGGCCGGACTGGTGGACTGCGTACGACGGCTGGGCGACCGCCTGAGCAGGGCGGCCGAGGCCGGGCAGGGAACCGCAGAGGCCTCAGGGACCTAGCACGGCACTTCCGGACCGGCCCTCCTCCGGATCCTCACCCCACGCGAAATCCCGCAGCGCGCGCAGATTCCGCACGGCCAGGGCCGCGGGGCCCTCGGATCCGGTGGGGTGGGTCGCCGTGGCGGCCCAGGCCTCGACGGCGACGCGTACGGCGGCCCCTGCCACGGCCGCCGCGAACCGGAGCCGCGGGGTGAGCCGTACCGGTTCCGCGGTGCCGCACTCCGGAACCCGCGCGGAATCCGCGGCGCCGCACTCGGGGCCGGACCGAGCCGGGCCCGGCGTGCCGCACTCCGGGCCGGGCCGCGGGGGCTCGTGGGGTGCCGGGGGCGTCGGGCCGGCCGTCCGGGACGCGAGGATCTCCGCCAGCGCGCCCTCCGACGCCTGGCACACCTCCGCCCAGACCTTGCGCAGGGCGGGACTGGTGCCGGCCAGGCGGACCAGGGTGCGCAGCCACTCCCAGGACGCGGCCGAGACGCCGAGGCCGGGGGTCAGGGTGTGCCGGACCGCGTGTTCCAGGGCCTGCGGAACGGGCAGGTCGGCCGGGGCCGTGCGGACCGCCTCGATCCAGCGCTGGGCACCGGCGGCATAGAGGGGGGCGACCGCCTCCTCCTTGGTGGCGAAGTAGCGGTAGAACGTGCGCGGGGCGACGCCCGCGGCCTGGGCGATGTCCTCGGCGCGGGTCGCCCGCAGGCCCTGCCGGACGAACAGGGCCGCCGCCGCCCGGGCGATCTCCATCCGTGTCTCGGCCTTCCGGCGTTCGGTGAGGGACACCGGCGCGGAGGCGTAAAACGGCTGGTGGGCGGTGCTTTGGGTGGTGCTCATGCCCGGCAGGCTATGCCCGTGTGGCAGAATCTGCCATCCGGCGGTCCACCCCGGGGTTCAGGTACGGGGTGGGCCGCCGTTCCAGTTCTCCCACGCCTGCGGGACGCGGCGACACCCGCGCCGCACGTGCCGGACACGCCCACCGTGAAGGCCGGGCCCCGGCGCCTGGGGGGGGATAGGCGCCGGAGCCCGGCTCGGGAGGTCCCGCCGCCGGGGGGATGTGCGTCGGGACGTGGCTCGCGTGGGTCGGCCGGCGTCGTCGTCGGCCGGTGGTGCGGTGTGGGGGTGTGGCGGGTGGGGAGTGCCGGCCCCGGGCCCCGCTTGCGGGCCCGGAAGGGTTGTTCCCTCGGGCCCGGCGGTTGAAGCGGCGGGACCGCGCCATGTTTGCGCCGTCTTTCGCCACCCGAGCCGCCCGGCGCGCACCAGACGGGGCAGTGCGCCGGTGGCGGTTCCCCTACGGGGGCTCCCCCGGGGCCGTCCGCCACGCCGCTGACGGGGCTCCCCCCGGGGCCGTCCGCCGCGCCGCCGTCACGCCGCTGCTGTCTCGCCGCCGTCACGCCGCCGCGTCGAACCCCGTGTCGCGGGCCAGCTTCTTCAGCTCCAGCAGGGCGTGCTTCTCGATCTGCCGGATGCGCTCACGGGTGAGGCCGTGCTCCTTGCCGACCTCGGTCAGCGTGCGCTCGCGGCCGTCCTCGATGCCGTACCGCATCTTGATGATGGAGGCCGTGCGCTGGTCCAGGCGGCCGATCAGGTCGTCCAGTTCCTCGCTGCGCAGCAGGGTGAGGACCGACTGCTCCGGGGAGACCGCCGAGGTGTCCTCCAGCAGGTCGCCGAACTGGGTCTCGCCCTCGTCGTCCACCGACATGTTCAGCGAGACCGGGTCGCGGGCCCAGTCCAGGACGTCGACGACGCGCTCCGGCGTCGAGCCCAGCTCCGCGGCGATCTCCGCGGGCTCGGGGTCGCGGCCGTGCTCGCGGTTGAACTCGCGCTGCACCCGGCGGATGCGGCCCAGCTCCTCCACCAGGTGGACGGGGAGCCGGATCGTGCGGGACTGGTCGGCGATGGAGCGGGTGATGGCCTGGCGGATCCACCAGGTGGCGTACGTGGAGAACTTGAAGCCCTTGCGGTAGTCGAACTTCTCCACGGCGCGCACCAGGCCGGCGTTGCCCTCCTGGATCAGGTCCAGCAGGGGCAGGCCGCTGCGCGGGTACCGCCGGGCGACCGCGACGACCAGTCGGAGGTTGGAGCGGATGAAGACGTCCTTGGCGCGCTCACCGGCGGCGACCAGGGCCTCGAGCTCCTCGCGGGTGGCGTCCGTCCGGGACTCCTCCTCGCCGTCGAGCACCTGCTGCGCGAAGACACCCGCTTCGATGGTCTGGGACAGCTCGACTTCCTTGGCGGCGTCGAGCAGCGGCGTACGCGCGATCTCGTCGAGGTACATGCCGACCAGGTCGCGGTCTGCGATCTCGCCGCCATGAGCGCGAACACTGCTTGCCGAGTCGGCCGTCTCGCCGGTGGCGGACTGACGACGGGCGACGGCACGGGTTGCCATGCGTGCTCCCTTGCGATGGTGGTCGGGCGGGTGGTCCTGGCGAACGCGCGGCACTGAAGGGACTCTCTCCGAGTGCCCTGCATCCGAGGGAAACAACGACTGGAATCCGGACAGAATTCCCAACCCGCCCCGCAAATTTTCTGATCATGCAGTACCCTGTCCGCCACACAGGGAGGCCAGATGCCGCCGGAGCATGCCGAAGTGCAGGTCAGACCGGGAATCGAGGCAGACCTCGACGCCCTGACGGCGATCTACAACCACTACGTCCGTGAGACGGCCATCACATTCGACACGACCGTCTTCACCCCTTCGGAGCGCCGCCCCTGGCTGCTCTCCCACCCGGAAGACGGCCCGCACCGGCTGATGGTTGCCACGGACGCCGGCTCGCGGCGGATCCTGGGGTACGCCACCTCCAGCCCCCACCGACCGAAGCCGGCCTACGGGACGTCCGTGGAGACCTCGGTGTACGTCGCCCCGGAGGCGGGCCGGCGCGGCACCGGCACCCTGCTCTACGAGGCCCTGTTCAAGGCGCTGGCCCGGGAGGACGTCCACCGGGCCTACGCCGGGATCGCCCAGCCCAATGAGCCCTCCGAGCGGCTGCACGCCCGCTTCGGCTTCCGGCACGTCGGCACGTTCCACGAGGTCGGCCGCAAGTTCGGCCGCTACTGGGACGTGGCCTGGTACGAGAAGAGGCTCTGAGCGGGGCGCGTCCGGTCCGGACCGCTTCTCATCCGAACTGCACGGACCGCTTCGCCATTCCCATCCAGAAACCGTCGATCACCGACTCCGGCGCGTCCGGCCCGCCGCCGGACTCCGCCGCGCCCATGGCGACGAAGAGCGGGGCGAAGTGCTCGGTGCGCGGATGGGCGTAGCGGCCGGCCGGGGCCTTGTCCAGGAAGTCCAGCAGGGCGTCCCAGTCGCGGGCCTCCAGCGCCCGCCTGCCCCAGTCGTCGAACTCCGCCGACCAGCTCGGCACGCCCGGTCCGGTGTGGCGCAGGGCGGCGAGGTTGTGGGTGAAGAAGCCGGAGCCGACGATCAGCACCCCCTCGTCGCGCAGCGGGGCGAGCCGGCGGCCGAGGTCCATCAGGCGGACCGGGTCGAGGGTGGGCAGGGAGATCTGCAGGACGGGGATATCGGCGTCCGGGTACATCTCGACGAGCGGGACGTAGGCGCCGTGGTCGAGGCCCCGGTCGGGAATGTCCTGCACGGGGAGCCCGGGGGCGCGCAGCAGCTTGCGGACGGCGTCGGCGAGCGCGGGGGCGCCCGGGGCGGCGTAGCGGACCCGGTAGTAGTGCTCGGGGAAGCCCCAGAAGTCGTACACCAGCGGGACGGTCTCGACCGCGCCGAGGGCGAGCGGGGCCTCCTCCCAGTGCGCGGAGACCATGAGGACGGCGCGCGGGCGGGGCAGGGCGGCGGACCAGGCGGCGAGCTGGCCGGGCCAGACCGGGTCGTCGGCGAGCGGCGGGGCGCCGTGGCTGAGGTACAGGGCGGGCATGCGCTGCTGGGCGGTGGCGGACATGCGCGGCGGCTCCCGGGGTAAGACCTTGCTTGAATTCTCAAGTTTCAGCCCGGAACCCTACCCGTCGCTTGTTCAACTTTCAAGAAGACGCCTCGTAGAGTGGGACACATGAACAAGGCACCGGACTCCGCCGCGGCACCCCGCTGGCTGACCGCCGAGGAACAGTACGTCTGGCGCGCCTACCTGCACGCCACCATGCTCCTCGAGGACCACCTGGACCGGCAGCTCCAGCGCGACGCGGGCATGCCGCACGTCTACTACGGCCTGCTCGTAGGCCTCGCCGAGGCACCGCGCCGCCGGCTGCGGATGACCGAGCTGGCGATGCAGGCGAAGATCACCCGCTCCCGGCTCTCGCACGCCGTGGCCCGGCTGGAGAAGAACGGCTGGGTCCGCCGGGAGGACTGCCCCGCCGACAAGCGCGGCCAGTTCGCCGTGCTCACCGACGAAGGCTTCGAGGTGCTGCGGCGCACCGCTCCCGGCCATGTGAGCGCCGTCCGCCAGGCGCTGTTCGACCGGCTGAGCCCGGAACAGCAGAAGGCCCTCGGCGAGATCATGGAGATCGTCGCCGAGGGCCTCCAGCCCGAGGAAGCGGGTGCGGACCTGCCCTGGCTCCGTTAGACCGCCGGGCGGCTCACCGCAGCGGCGGTCAGTGGGCCACCACCGGCACCGGCACCTCGTCCTCGGCACCCTCGCCCGTCATCACGGCCGTCATGTTCGGACGGCCGGCGTTGACGAAGGTGAAGGCGATCAGCGAGGCGAGCGCCAGGATGCCGACGGCGACCCAGATCGCCGCGGTGTAGCCGTGCACCATGCCCTGGAGCCCCACCAGTTGCTGCTGCGGCTTGCCGGTGGCGGTGGCGATGTGGTCCTTGACGTACGAGGTGGTCGCCGAGGAGGCGATGGTGTTCAGCAGGGCGGTGCCGATCGCGCCGCCCACCTGCTGCGAGGTGTTGACCATCGCGGAGGCGACACCGGCGTCCCGGGGCTGGACGCCCTGGGTGGCCAGGGACATCGCCGGCATGAACGCCGTGCCCATGCCGAGGCCGAGCAGCAGCATGGCGGGCAGCAGCAGCGCCGGGTACGAGGAGTCGATCTCCAGCTGGGTCAGCAGCAGCATGCCGACGCCGGCCACCAGGAAGCCGGGGCCCATCAGCAGCCGGGCCGGCAGCCGGGTCATCAGCCGGGTGCCGATCTGGGTGGAACCGGTGATCATGCCGACCACCATCGGCAGGAAGGCGAAACCGGTCTTGACCGGCGAGTAGCCCTTCACGATCTGCAGGTAGTAGGTCAGGAAGAGGAACAGGCCGAACATGCCGATGATCGCGAGGCCCAGCGAGAGGTAGATGCCGCCGCGGTTGCGGTCGGTCACCACGCGCAGCGGCAGCAACGGGGCCTTGACCTTGGCCTCGACCAGCACGAACGCGAGCAGCAGCACGACGGACGCGACGAACATCGTCACGGTCACGGTGTCGCTCCAGCCGTCGGACTCGGCGCGGGTGAAGCCGTAGACGAGCGCGACCAGGCCGAGGGTGGACAGCAGGACGCCCGGGATGTCGAGCGGGTTGCGGTTGCGGCCGCCCTCCGGCTCGCGGATGACGAAGTAGGCGCCGGCCGCGGCGACCACGGCGAACGGGACGTTCACGAAGAAGGTCCAGCGCCAGTTCAGGTACTCGGTGAGGAAGCCGCCGAGGATCAGGCCGACGGCACCGCCGCCGCCCGCGATGGCGCCGTAGATGCCGAACGCCTTGGCGCGCTCCCGGGCGTCCGTGAACATCACGGCGAGCAGGGACAGCGCGGCCGGGGCGAGCAGCGCGCCGAACACGCCCTGGAGGGCGCGGGCGCCGAACATCAGCGGGCCGGTGGTGGCGGCACCGCCGAGCGCGGAGGCGGCGGCGAAGCCGGCCAGGCCCAGCACGAAGGTGCGCTTGCGGCCCCACAGGTCGGCGACCCGGCCGCCGAACAGCAGCAGACCGCCGAAGGCGAGCGCGTAGGCGGTGATCACCCACTGCTTGTTGCCGTCGGATATCCCCAGGTCCTCCTGGGCGGCGGGCAGGGCGATGTTCACGATGGTGGCGTCGAGGACGACCATCAGCTGGGCGAGCGCGATGAAGACGAGCGCCTTCCAGCGGTTGGCGTCACCGCTCGGGGCGGCGACGCCGGCAGCCTTGCGGGCTGTTTCGGACATGGAGATACCCACTTCAGGACTTCAGAGCCTCGGAGCTTCGGCACTCAGGGCTGGTGACGGACGGCGAGGTGACGGACGGCTTGGTGACGTCTACAGCATGAAAAATGACGAGAAAACGGAACAAGGCGGAACGGTGAACAGAAAGGAAACGATCGTTCGAACCGCCGTACTGTCGGTGGACCGGGCGCGGGAGCTGAACTGATCGGTCAGGAGGCGCGCAACTCCCTGATGCTGATGGCCTCGCCCGGCAGGGCGGAGCGGGCGGGCGCCCGCAGGCCGTCGAGGAACAACTGCAGCAGGCGGTGGACGAAGCGGTCACCGCGCGGGCAGTCCGTGCCGGCCGGGGGCCGGCTCAACTGGCCCACGGCGACGGTCAGATCGCCCACGCCGACGTCCGGCCTGAGCTGCCCCGCCGCCTTGGCCCGGCCCATGACCTCCTCGATGAGCCGCTCGACGCGCTCACGGGAGGCCTCCAGGTCGGGATGGTGCTGGTCGAACGTGCCGGACACCATGGGGCACAGCGCACCGATCCGCTCGTCGGCGGCGGCGTGCACGAAGTGCTCCAGGGCGGCGAAGGCGTCCCCGCCCTCCGCGAGAGCCTGCTCGGCCACCTCGGCCGTGCGGTTCATGACGGAGCAGACGACCTCGCGGACGAGGGCGTCCCGGTCGGGGAAGTTGCGGTACACCGTGGCGTTGCCGACGCCGGCCCGGCGGGCGATCTCGTCGATCGGCACGTCCGGGCCGTCTTCGACGAGCATCTCCCGGGCGGCGGCGACGATCCGCTCCCGGTTGCGCAGGGCGTCGGCGCGCGGCCGGGTCACCTTGCGCTCGGCGGGGGCGGTGGCGGCGGTCACGGAGTACTCCTTGGATCGAGGGGCGAACCGGGGACCGGCTCCCCGTTTCGCTCGGACACAGGGCTAAACGGGGAAAGCATCCCCGGTTATTTCCCGCTCGCCGGGAGAAATGCTGTGACCTGGGACACAATCACCGACCGCCCGGTTTCACCCGTCCGCGGACCCGGTTTCCCACCACCGGTCTCCTCCAGCGCGCGCCCGCCGCCCCGCCGCCCCAGGGTGAGCGCAAGGGTGCAGCCGGAGACCGGCGGCTGCCGTGGCGCGAAAGGTCCCTGCATGCAGCCGCAGCCCCGCCGCCGCATACGCCCGCGCCGGGTGGCCGCCCTGACCCTGGTGACCGCACTGACCCTCGCGGTCGGCACCTCGGCCGGGACCGGACACCTGACGGCGCCCACCGCCTCCGGGCCCGCCGGCCCGGCCCGCTCCTCCGCGCTGGTCCCCTGCATGATCCGTGGCGGTCTGGACGTGCAGATGACCGAGGGCCTGCCCACCCCGCCCGGCTACTCCCGCTCCACCGGCACGGTCCACGCCCTGACCCTGATGGTCGACTTCTCCGACGCGGTCGGCGAGGGCGACGCCATGGACCGCTTCCACGAGTTCTTCCCGCGCACCCAGGACTGGTTCCACACCTCGTCGTACGGCCGTCTCGACTACCGCCCCGAAACACCCGTCGCCGGCTGGCTGCGCATGCCGAAGCCCTTCCAGGAGTACGGCATAGAGCGCGGCGCGCCCTTCGACCCCGGCTACCGCAGTCTGGTGCAGGACCTCGTGGCCGCCGCCGACCCGAAGGTGGACTTCCGCGACTACGACCTGCTGAACGTGCTCGTCACCCCGAACGCCGGCCCCTCCGCCCTGGACACCGTGCTGTCCGTGACCTTCGCCGGCAACGACGACGCCCCGGTCGCCGACGGCGTGCGCATCTCCAACGCCTCCTTCGTCTACTCCCGCCAGGACGACGGCTCCGGCTCCTACGACCGCACCGGCTACCGGGTGCTGCCGCACGAGAACGGCCACACCTTCGGCCTGCCCGACCTGTACACGCAGGACGGCGGGGGCGCGGTCGGGCACTGGGACATCATGAGCGAGGACTGGGGGGCCAACAACGACCTGCTCGGCTGGCACAAGTGGAAGCTGGGCTGGCTGGACGGCGGCCAGGTCGGCTGCGCGGCGGGAGGGGGCAGCGCCGAGTTCACCCTCTCCCCCCTGTACCAGCAGGGCGGCGGCAAGCTGGTCCTCATCCCGGTCACCGCGCGCACCACCTACGCGCTGGAGGTCCGCGCCCAGGGCGGCAACGACGAGGCGGTGTGCCGCCCCGGCGTCCTCGTCTACCGGATCGACGCGGCGGTGGACACCGGCCGCGGTCCGGTCACCGTCTTCGACAGCCACCGCGGCAGCGGCGGCTGCACCCGCAGCCCCAACGTCCACGCCGAACTCTCCGACGCCCCCTTCGTCCCGGGCGAGACCTTCAAGGACCCACGGCACGGGATCAGCGTGCGGGTGCTCTCGACCGACGCGGAGGGCAACTACCGGGTCCGGGTGAGCCGGGGCGGAGGGGTGATGCAGGTGGCGGACGAGTCTTGAGGGGCGGGGCGGTGACGCAGGTGGCGGACGAGTCGTGAGGGGCGGGGCGGTGACGCACGTGGCGGACGAGTCGTGAGGGGGGTGGGGCGCGCGGGCGGCGCACGGCCCCCGCACCGACCCGTACGGGACCGCCGGCCCCGTCGCCCGCTCCCCCACGGGGTTTACCGTAGGCGTGCCCCGACGCCGTACCGGAGAGACGATGCCCGCGATGACCGCAGTGGATGCCGACGCACGCGCCGGGGCCGGGGAGCCGGCGGAGGCGGTCGGGCCGCTGGTGCGCGGGGTGGGGGTGCTGCGCCGGCTGTCCGGGGCGGGCGGCACGCTGAGCCCGAGCGCGCTGGAACGGGCCACCGGCCTCGCCCGCTCCACGGTGGACCGGATCACCGCGACCCTGGCCCGCATGGACTACGTACGCCTGGACGGCCGGGACGTCGTCCTCACCCCCGGTGTCATGGACCTGGGCAACGCCTACCTGGCCGCCCTGCGCCTGCCCGCCCTGCTCGGCGCCCGCGCCGACGCCCTCGCCGACGAACTGGACGAGTCGGTGTCGCTGGCGGTCGCCGACCGCGACGGCATCCGCTTCATCCACCAGGCCACCCGCCGCCGCGCGCTGTCCGTCAGCTTCCGCATCGGCGACCTGCTTCCGGCCGAACGGACCGCGCCCGGCGCGCTGTTCGCCACCGAGTGGACGGAACGCGACTGGGCCCACTGGCGGACCCGCCGGACCGGGGACCCCCGTGACACGGCGTTCCCGGCCGTACCCCCGCGCCCGGAACCCGCCATGTCACATGACACCACCGAAGCCATGGACGCGGCCGTCGACGCGACCGTCGACGCGGCCTTCGCGGACCGGGTGCGGGCGGCCCGCCGGGACGGCTGGGCCCTGGACGACCAGCTGATCGAGCCGGGCCTGGTCGCGGTCTCCGCCCCGGTGCACGACCCCCGTACCGGCCGCGTGGCATGCGTGGCGAGCGTGGTCAGCCACACCAGCCGGCACCCTGCGGCGGACCTGCCCACCACCCTCCTGCCCCGGCTGCGTAAGGCGGTGGCGGCGATGGAGGCCGACCTGCGCACCGCGCCCCCGCCCGAGCCGGGGCCCGCGCCCGCCGGACTCGCGACCTGGACGACGGCGTCCAAGCAGGAACTGGGCCGGGACTTCGTGGAGTCGCTGGCCCGGGGCCTGACGGTGCTGACGGCGTTCGGCGCGGGCCGCTCGGCGCTGTCCCTGACGGACGTGGCCCGGGCGACCGGCCTGTCCCGGGCGACCGCCCGCCGGGCCCTGCTCACCCACGAGCACCTGGGCCTGGTGACCACCGCCGCCCACGAGGACCGCGCCTACGCCCTCACCCCGCGCGTCCTGGATCTCGGCTTCCCGCCCCTGACCCGGACCTCGCTCCCCCGCCTGGCCGAACCGCACCTGCGGGCGCTGGCGGAGCGGGTGCACGAGCCGACGGCGCTGGCGGTGCTGACAGCCGACGGTACGGAGATCCAGTACACGGCGGGCGCGGCCACGAGCCGTGTCCTGACCGTGCGCATACCGGTGGGCGCGCGCCTGCCGGCCGCCGCGACCTCCCTGGGCCGCGTCCTCCTGGCGGACACCGACGATGCCCTGTCCCCGAAACTGGCCGGGATCAGGGCTCAGGGATACGCCCTGGCCGACGAGGAACTGGAGTCGGGCCTGCGGTCGGTCGCCGTACCGGTCCGGGACCGGACGGGCCGCGCGGTCGCCGCCGTGAACGTGGCCACCCACGCGGCCCGCCGCACCCTGGAGGACTGCGTCCGGCACCTCCTCCCCGCGCTACGCGCGACGGCCGACGACATCCAGCGGGACCTCCACCGCGCGTCCCGCTTCACCCAGGTCCCCACGACCTGACTCCCGTACCGGGCCTCTTCAACCCGGAGAGCGGCCACCGGCGAAGGACGGGCCGAGCCGCGCAGCACCTCGGGGCCGCGGTCCCGCACGGCCGCGACGGTGAGCAACTCCACCTCGACCAGCGCCGCCGGCAGCGGCCGGCCGGCGCCCCGGGCCTCCCGCAGGGCGGCCTCCGCCACGCCCACCTGATGCCCACGCTTCCACACACCCACGGCGCCCCGCCCCCGCCCGGCCGCACCCCCGGTACACCGAGCACACCACCCGCTACACTGACGACGGCGACCAGACCCACACCGGTCGATCACCACCCCGCCTTCGTAGCTCAGGGGATAGAGCACCGCTCTCCTAAAGCGGGTGTCGCAGGTTCGAATCCTGCCGGGGGCACAGAGAAACACCTGGTCAGAGGCCCTGCCGTCCCAGTTGGCGGCAGGGCCTCTGAGGCTTGCAGCACACATGAGGTGCGCGTCGGTGGGCAGCTGTGACGCGACTCTCCTGCAGGACGCGCCGACCTGCCGCACGTACGACAACATGATCGACCGACCGTCTCGGGGCTGTGATGAGAGCCGTCTGTCCCGTGCCTCCTCACGCTCCACGTCGGCGGTCGCCCACCAGCCCGGTCTCGTAGGCGACGATTACGAGCTGGGCACGGTCACGCGCACGCAGCTTGGTGAGCAAGCGTCCGATATGGGTCTTGACCGTGGCCAGGCTCAGGTGGAGATGTTCTGCGATTTCTGGGTTGGACAAACCCCGCGCGATCAAGCCGAGCACCTCCAACTCCCGGTCGGTGATCCCGTCCAGCGAGCGGCTGGGCGGCCGCGCAGGCTCCGGACGGCGGGCGAACTCCGCGATCAGGCGGCGGGTCACCGAGGGAGCGAGCAGCGCCTCGCCCGAGGCGACGACGCCGATGGCGGTGAGGACCTCGGGCGGCGGGGTGTCCTTGAGCAGGAAGCCCGCGGCGCCCGCGCGTAGGGCGGCGTAGACGTACTCGTCCAGGTCGAAGGTGGTGAGGATGAGGACACGGACGCCGGGCAGGGCCGGGTCGGAGCAGATCTGCCGGGTCGCCTCGATGCCGTCGAGGTCCGGCATACGTATGTCCATCAGCACGACGTCCGGCCGTTCGCGGCGGGCGAGTTCGACGGCTTCCGCTCCGTTCACGGCCTCGCCCACGGCCGTCATACCAGGAGTGTGATCGACGAGGACCCGGAAGCTGCCGCGCACCATCGCCTGGTCGTCGGCGATCAGTACCCGGACGGGGGTCACGTCGGTCGTGGTCATTGGTTCCCTTCGGCCGGCAGGCGGACGGACACCGCGAAGCCACCCTCCGGCCGGGGGCCCGCCTCGAAGCTGCCGCCGTACATCATCGCGCGCTCCCGCATCCCCAGAAGGCCATGCCCGCCTGGAAGTCCGTGGACCGCCTGTCTGAGTGCGGACGGTGGCCCCTCGTCCATGATGTCGATGCGGACCTCTCGCGCGTCCGCCTCGACTGTCACCTGGCAGTCGGTCGGTGCTGCGTGCCGGACCACGTTGGTGATGGCCTCCTGGACGATCCGGTAGATGGTCAACTGTGTCCCCTCGGCCAGGCCCTCCACGGCGTGCACAGTCAGATCGACGTCCACCCCCGCCTGGTGTGCCTCCTCGGCAAGCAAGTCGAGTCGGTCGAGATCCGGTACGGGTCCCAGGGGTGCGCCCTCAGTGCGCAGCACGCCGAGCGTGCGCCGCATCTCGGCCAGCGCGGAACGGCTCGTCTCCTCGATAACCTTGAGGGCAGCACGTGCCTCCCGCGGGTCGGCCTCCGCCACATGCCCGGCGACGCCCGCCTTGACGGCGATCAGGCTGAGGTTGTGCGAGACGATGTCGTGCAGCTCGCGGGCGATCCGCAGACGTTCCTCGTCCAGTGCGCGCTCCGACCGGCGCCGCTGTTCACGGGCGGCCTCGGCCCGGCGGCCGCGCACGGTGAACCCGACGCCCCAGGCCCCGCCGATCGCCAGGAACACGAGCCCGGCCACCCCTACGGCGCCCCGCCAGTCCTCGGCGGGAGTGACCACCGCTTCCCCGATGTAGACAGCACCGCACGCCACCGGCAGCGACACCGCGAGTGCGGGCACGGACCGGCGGATGGGCTCGGCCAGTCCGACGAGGTAGGCCGCAAGCCCGGCGGCGGCAAATGGCTCACGGGGGATGTCGAGGAGCGATGCCACGGCTAGGGCGGCCAGTACGGCCACCAGGACGGCGAGCGGCCATCGGCGGCGTACGGCGACCGGCAGGCCGACCATGGCTGCGATCAGACAGCCGAGCCAGAACGGTCCTGTGTAGACGGGCTGGCCGTCGTCGGCAGTCAGCCGGGCGAAGCCGATGTACACGGCGGTCAGGGCCAGAGCCGCGCCGAGGTCGAGGGCGTAGAGATGGCGCTGCCGCTTGGGCTTCATGGCCCGACCGTACTTGGACGTGTGCACTCAGCCGGCCTGTCCCAGCAGCACCATCAGCCCAAGCGTCACCAGGGTCAGCGGTACCCAGCGCAGCACCGCCGCCCGGCTGGGACGGGGTGCCGCGCACAGCAGCGCCAGCCCCAGCGGCACCAGTGCGGCGCACAGTCCGGCCAGGGCCACCAGCGACAGAGGGGTCGTCCCCTTGAGCACGCCGAGGGGCAGTGCCGCGGTGAGGCCGAGCGCGGCAGCGCGGGCCGGGCCGAGCACCCGGGTGCGCCAGGCGCCGAGGGCAAGGACAATCCACCCGGTGAGAATGGCGAGGTTCAGCGTGGCGAAGACGTGGAAGGCACCGTAGCCGGCGGAGACCGCTTCGGTGGCGGGCCCGACCCCTTGGGAACGCACCAGCTGAAAGGCCAGATGGTCCACCCCCGCGTGGAAAGCGCGGGCGAAAAGCCCGAACATCACCAGGACCCCGCCCCACAGGCCCCAGCCGGCACTCCGCGCCCCGATCCGTGCGGCTAACACCGCCACAGCGGGCCAGAGCAGCAGGCTGCCCGCGGCAAAGAGGCCGTATGCGGTGGCCATCAGGGAGGGGCGCCGCTCGTACGCGGCGAGTTGGTCAGGGAAGAAGAAGTGGAAGCGTGCCCGCAGCAACGCGCCGGTCAGCATCAGGAGTGGGCCGACCACCATGGCCGTGCCGCCCACCCAGCGCCCGGGGAAGCCGGTGGCCTCCCACCGCTCCACAGGCAGCGCGCCACGCAGTCGGGCGCCGATCGTCGTGACCGGGGCGGCCATGGACGTCGTCGGGTTCGTCATGCTGACGACGATGCCTTCGCCGTCCCCTGCAGGGCATCGGACCAGGAGCTGAACTGCAGGGTCATACCTGGGTCTGACCCGTCGCGCCGCCTGAACAGGCACCGCGTCCAGCCCTCCGCATGAGCAACTGACGCCTTACCAGGAAGGCATCCCTGCGGAACACATTCGGCACACACGCGGGTGTCGCAGGTTCGAATCCTGCCGGGGGCGCCAGGTCAGAGGGGCCTCACAACGGATTTCCGTATGTGAGGCCCCTCTGACATCCACTTCTGACATCAACGCGGGCGGTCACTGACGACCAGGGCGGTGATCCAGGATCTTCATCACGACGCGGGGCGCGACTCCGGCCGCAGTGAGAAGGGGTGGCCGTGCCGGGCATCGTGCAGCCTGATGACGCGGAGTCCGGGTGGCGAAGACGTAGTCGGCGTCCTGCCGCTTCTCCTCCGCCTCGACACGAGCCGATAGCGTGACTGGGTGCCATGTGGCTGACTGCAGGGGTCAACCATGGTCAGTGAGTGGGAACCTACGGTTTAGTTTCGAGCTCACCAGGTCTCGAAACCGCAGGTCAGTGGCATGAAGCGGTCGCTTCCGTCCGGATCTGTGCCGATGGCCACAGCGAAACGGGCTACACGTAGGCGCATACTGAGTCATGACAAAGCCTGCTGCGCCGAAGCGTCATCTGCCTACCAGCCCCTTCAAGGCTCCGGTCACACCGGCTCCCAAGCACTTCGCCGTGGGCGACCAGGTCACACACGACATGTACGGCCTCGGCCGAGTCATCGGCATCGAGGACGGAATCGCGGCGCTCGTAGATTTCGGCTCGGCGCAAATGCGGATCTTGAGCCCGTACGGCAAGATGACCAGGCTGTAGGACCGCTGTGCCCGGTCACGGCACACCAGGCCCCTTCAGGGACCTGTACCGGAAGAGAGTCCTCTCATCGATCTGACGTCGCTGTTTTCCGCCCTGGAAGGGCAACCCCGCTGCTCCGCCGCAGCATCGCCGCCTCCGACAACGACCAGCCCCTTCCAGGCCCCCGACTTCGGGGAAGACGAGACCTTGCCACTCGAAGCACAGGAGCCCGCCTCGGACCTACGCTCGGCGCGGCCCAAGGCAGCCTGGGTCCACGACTGACGGCGGCTCCGGCAACTGGCCGCGGGCCGTCTCCCAGACTGCGGTGAAGAGTGTGGCCGCCTCAGTCTCCGTCTCGTTCAGCCCTGTTCACCGTCGTTCGGACGAGAAAGCGTGCGCCGCCGAGCAACCTCCCTGACCCGCCGTGCACCGCTGCGCGGAGCAGTGCGCCTTCCACAGACGACATGTGCCCGGCAATCCTGCACTGGTCCGCACGATGGTCGGGACCGGGGTGGGAGACGTGGCTCGTACGCAGTCCAGGTGTGGAGCGCTCACGGAGAAGGGCACTCGCTGCCGGCGGCTGGCGATGGTCGGCGCGTCGCGATGCGATCTGCACCGTGGCGAGTGGTCGTCGTACACCATCGCGAAGCGCAAGGAAGCCGAACGCAAGGTGAAGGCACGCAAGCGTCGCAAGTGATCCCAGCCTTTGTGAGGGGACATCCATAGCCGACATCAACGACGACGGACAGCAGCAGCGCGGCGCGGTCCACAAGGCCACGGTTGTCCTGCGGAGCACGGAGGGACAGGCGGTCAGACCGAGGTGACGGGCCTCCGGAGGGGATGCCGATACGCCGGCAACTTGTCGTCGGTCTCCTCTGTCATCCGGCTCACCGGTCGCTCATGTCTTCCCTCACAATTCACGGGTGCGGCCGTTCCGCTCGAGCGTGCTCTCCACCACGCCGGGAGAGTCGGTGGTCCGCAGGACAGGAAGAGAGCTGCCCCGCTGTCCTGTTCCGGTGTGCCGCGCTGCCGCGGCCAGTGCCAGGGTGACGCAGACCGAGCCCCCCGCCATCGCCGTCATCGCCGCAGCGGGTGAGGTGAGCTGGGCCAGGGTGCCCGCTGTCGTGGCGCTGATGCCCTGGAGGGTCAGCATGCCCGCCGAGTGCAGTCCCAGGGCCTGGCCCGCCATGGTGTCCGGGGTCAGCCGCATCAGCCGTTCCTGCTGGATCAGCCCCGCCCCGTAGCCGGCCGACGCCACGGTCACGCAGGCAGCCGCCACCGGTAGCGGCGGGTGGGCGCAGAACACCAGGAACGGGGTCGCCAGCAGGAGCAGCAGGGGGGTGGCCAGGCGGGCGCGGACTGGGGCGGGGAGGAGGCGGCCGACCGTCACGTCCCCGGCGAACATGCCGAGCGCCCCGCATGCGAACAGGGTGCCGGCCGCGTGCGGGGCGTACGACACGTACAGCGACTCGCAGCCGACGACCATGCCGTTCGGCAGCCACAGGCCCAGGTACGTCAGGCGGCGCGGCCGGGACGACCACAGCACGGCGTTGACGCGCCAGGTCGCCGACGCCGAGGGGCGGCCGGCCGTGCGGGGCGGACGGGCGGTCAGGCCGTGCCGCAGGACGAGCGCCGCCGTCAGGTACAGGGCCGCCGCCAGCAGCAGGCAGGCGCGCGGGGAGAGCACGGTCAGCAGGGCGCCTCCGGCGGCGAACCCGGCGACCTGCGTCACACCGTTCACCATGTTGAACAGTGAACGCCCGGGCAGATAGCCGTCCTTGGTGAGGATCTCGTTCAGCAGACCCCAGCGGACCCCGCCGCCGAGCGAGGCGACGAGGCCGAGCGGCAGGAGCACGGCGAGGAGCGCGCCGGCCGGGAGACCGGGCAGCGCCTGGACCGCCGTACCAGCCGCCAGGGCCAGGGCGACCGTCGTCATGGCGGTACGCGGAGGCAACCGGTCGGCGCCGGAGAGCAGCACGGTGGCACCCAGCACCTGGACGAGCGACTGGCCGAACATGCTCAGCGCCGACAGCAGCGGGGAGCCCGTCGCCCGGAACACCAGTGTGCCCAGGGCGAGGTCGCCGACGGTCTGGGCGGCGGTCTGCGCGGCCGTGCCGAGGAAGAGCGGGGTGAACTCGGGGGTACGGAACAGGGAGCGGTAGCCGGTCATGGTCCCGGAGTCTCGGCCGGGCCGCCGGGGGCCCGTTATCGTTTCGCCCGCGCGCGAAAGGTCGTACGGCGAGGAGTCCCGGGGGAGGTGCGGCTCGTGGGGTGGTGGCAGCTCGACGCGGACACGCTTGCCCGGAGCCGGTTCGTCGTCTCTCCCCTCGCCGAGACCTTCGGGTGCCTGAAACTGCTGCACTCCGGGCAGGGGGCGCATCCCGGGGAGCACGCCTGGCTGGGCACCCATCTGCCCGCCTACCGGGACCGGCTCGCGGCGGACCCGGTGACGGCTCGGCTGGTGCGGGCGGGGCTGGGCCGGGAATGGATCGCGGACTTCCTGACGCCCACCCCGCGCCCCGGGGAGGACTTCGCCGCGGAGGTCGCCCGGGTGCGCGCGGTCGGTCCCGGCGCCGCCCGGGCCCATCTGCGGCGCTCGCTCGCCGGGCCGCTGCCCGCCGTGCTCGACCGGGACGACCTGCCCGAGCGGGCGGCCGCGCTGCTGGAGTGGGTGTGGGAGGAGACCGTACGGCCCTCCTGGGAGCGGCGCCGGCGGGTGCTGGAGGCGGATGTGCTGGCGCGGACCGCGCGGCTGGGCCGGGACGGCTGGGCGAGTGCGCTGGGCGGGCTGCGGCCGGGCGGGACGCGCTGGCTCGGGGAGAACCGGTTCCAGGTCAATCTGCACGAGTATCCGCCGCGCGACATCTCCGGCGCCGACCTGATTTTCGTGCCGGTGACCCCGCAGCGGCAGGGCTGGGTGTCCTGGGCGGACGGGGAGCGGTACGCCGTGGTCTACCCGTGCGACGGTGTGCTGGCCGGCGACGGCGGCCGTACGGTGCCGGCGGGGCTGAGCGCCCTGCTGGGGCCGGCCCGGGCCGGAGTGCTCGTCCTGCTCCGCTCGCCCCTGAGCACGACCCAGCTGACCGCCGTGACCGGTCAGGGCCTCGGCTCCGTCGGGCGCCATCTGAAGGTGCTGCGGGAGGCCGGGCTGGTGGAGCGGCGCCGGGCCGGGCGGGCGGTGCTGTACGCGCGGACGGCGGCGGGGGACGTCCTGGTCGAGGCGGGCGGACCGGACGCGTGAGGCGGTGACAGACCTCCCGGCCGAAGCAGGTGGACCGGCGCGTGAGGCAGCGGCGGACTCCCTGGCCGAGGCCGACGGACCGGACGCGTGAGGCAACGGCGGACCCTCTGGCCGAGGCCGACGGACCGGACGCGTGAGGCAACGGCGGACCCTCTGGCCGAGGGGCCGGACCGGACGCAGGAGACGGCGGGCCGTGGGGCTAGCATCCGGTGGCATGACGACTACTGAGCACAGCGGCTCCCCGCTGGACGTCGAGATCGGTGCCCTCCAGGGCGGCTCCGCGGAGCTGTCGCGGCTGGCGGGCAAGGCCGTCCTCGTCGTGAACGTGGCCTCCAAGTGCGGCCTGACCCCGCAGTACTCGGCGCTGGAGGAGCTGCAGAAGCGGTACGGGGCGCGTGGCTTCACCGTGCTGGGCGTGCCCTGCAACCAGTTCCTCGGGCAGGAGCCGGGCAGCGCCGAGGAGATCGCGCAGTTCTGCTCGGCGACCTACGGCGTGACCTTCCCGCTGACCGAGAAGGTGGAGGTGAACGGCCCGGGCCGGCACCCGCTGTACGAGCGGCTCGTCGGGTTCGCCGACGCCGAGGGGCACAGCGGGGACATCCGCTGGAACTTCGAGAAGTTCCTGATCGGCCGGGACGGCCGGGTCGTCGCCCGGTTCTCGCCGCAGACCGTGCCGGACTCGGCCGAGGTCGTCGCCGCGATCGAGTCCCAGCTGGACTGACCCGGCTGCCCGCGTCCGCGTCCCGTACCGGCCGGCCGGGACAAGCGGCGAGCCCTCTCGGCAAGGACGGCGACTGGTCGAGAGGGCTCTTGGTGCTGCTTGTGCGGTTGTCGTGCCGGGCGGGACCCGGAAGGATCCTTACGCCTTGACGGAGGCCACGAAGGCGTTCCAGGCGTCGGCGGGGAAGGCCAGCACCGGGCCCTCGGTGTCCTTGGAGTCACGGACGGCCAGCTCGACGGCGGTCGGCGCCTTGACCTCGACGCAAGCGCCGTTGCCCCCGGAGTACGACGACTTCATCCACGTCTCCGAAGCGCCCTGAATCAGTGCCATGTCCACTCCTGTTGCGGTTGCGGTGGTCCGGTTCGCGCCAACCGTGTCGACCGATCGGCATGATCGACGCTAGCGGTCAACTCCCCCCGCCGGAGGAGCCGTTCACTCGACCGGATGGCATGTTCCAGGCGAGCCTTCCACTGAAGCGGACCGGCGGTGTACGATCCCGCGCCCGTGCCCCCTCACCTCAGTCGGCGTACCTTTTCGCCGCTTCGGCGATGAACTGCCGGGACACCTCCACATTGTGCGACTGCGCCCGCAGGTGCTCGTACATCACGGCGTACTTCTGCACGTCCTGCGCCTTCTCCAGGTACAGGTCGCTGGTGACGCCCTCCAGGTACACCACGCTGGAGTCGGCCGCGTCGGCGAACTCCAGGATCGCGTACTGGCCGTTGATGCCCGGGTGGGCGCCCACCTCGAACGGCAGCACCTGCACCGTGACGTGCGGCAGTTCGGACAGCTCGATGAGGTGCTCCAGCTGTTCGCGCATCACCAGCCGGCTGCCCACCACCCGGTGCAGCGCGGCCTCGTCCAGCACCACCCACAGCCGCAGCGGGTTGCGTTCGGTGGTGATGCGCTCCTGCCGCCGCATCCGCACCTCGACGCGCTTCTCGATCTCCTCCGCCGAGGTCTCGGGCAGCGCGCCGCGCACCAGCGCCTCGGCGTAGGGACGGGTCTGCAACAGGCCGGTGACGATCTGCGGTTCGTACACCCGCAGCGACTCCGCGTCGGTCTCCAGGCCGATGTACACGCTGTACGGGATGTCCCCGAAGGTGTGCCACCAGCCCTGCTGACGCGAGTCCCGGGCCATCTCCATCAGCGAGTCGACGATCCGCTTGTCCTCGACCTCGTACACCCCGCACAGGTCGCGCACATCGCGCTGGCTGATGCTCCTGCGGCCGTTCTCCAGCCTGCTGATCTTCGACTGCGACACCAGCAGCCGCTCCGCCACCTCCTCGGCCGTCATGCCCTTGAGCTCGCGGAGTCTGCGCAGCTCCTGGCCCAGCCGGCGCCGCCTTACGGTGGGATTGACATTGGACGCCACGGGACGTGCACCTCCGGCAGCCTGCCTGTGACTCAACACTTTCCGTATCTGCTGCTGAGCAGACTGCCACCAAGGTGCTCGCCCCCGCTGGGAAACGGCGGATATGCGCCGCCCCTCGAACAGGTGGACGCAGTCGAGCGGGACGGCGAGACCACGACAGCGGTCTCACCGCCCCGCTGCGACCAGCGGCTCCCGAACGGGTCTGTGCGGACCGGGACGGTGTCCCGGGCCTACGGCCGTGCCGAGGGCTCAGTGGGCCACCGCACGGGCCATGGAACCGCGGTGCGGCTGCATCGGAACCCCGCGTGCGGGTTCTGCCGCGGCCCTGGCACCGGGCGCGGCCTGCCGGGCGGGCGCGGCCGGGCCCCGGCGCGGCTGGGCGGCCGCGCCGTTCTGCACGTCCATGACGGCGTGCGCGACGAGCCCGCCCATGGGGTCGTGCCGGATCAGGTCCCGCAGCCGGGAGCGGGACGAGCGTCCCTCGTTCCCCGGATACAGGTGCTTGCCGAGCCCGACGGCGTGCGCCAGGGCGGCGAGCGCCGCGGTCCGCGGGTCCGGCGGTACGCCGGTGCGGATCGCGGAATCCAGCCGGGACCGGATCTCCCGGCTGATGGCGGTGTCGGTCGCCTGGTACCGCGTGGTCGGCAGCACCCCGCACATCTGGCCGGGCACGGCGGCGACCATGCCGCACCGCTCCAGATGCGAGAGGTACGTCTGCCTGAGCCCCAGCCGGGGCCCTCCGATCCAGTGGACGGCACGCACCGGAGCGCCACGCCTTCGCAGCAACTCCAACGCGCAGTCCAGAGTCGGATCTCCTGTCGGCCGTGGCACCACCACGGCGATACGATCCCCGTCTGGGGCTATCCGTCCGGCCAGCGCCAGCTCCACTAGCTGTGCACCGGCCAGACCGAGGTCGAGCGACTGCGGCTGCGCAGTGGTACCCGTGGCCGGGTCCAGTGCCAGCAGCAGAAGCTCCTCCGGAAGTGTTCTGCGGCTCCTGCCCATCCATGCCTCCCCGCGTGGATGAATGACAGGGTGACCCCTCTCACATTGGTCTGTCGAGGGTGCGTGACCGGTTCGTAAGGGAACCGGCAGGTATGTCGTTCTCGTCTACCGCAGGGGCCAGGCCCTCACACAGGACACTGGTACATGGTTCGGACAGGGCGCGCGCGAGCGTGCGGCGCATGGAGGAGGCATCGGTGGCGGGCGAGTCCCCCGACAGGTCGAAGCAGCGCGAGTCGTCGGCGGAACCGACGTCCGAGAGCGCGGGTTCGGTTCCCGAGGCACGTGATCCCCGGCTGACGGTGGCCCGCGAGGAGGACGCGCCGGCCGGCGCCACGGACTCGGCGACGCGGGTCCTGACGGCACGGTCCAAGACCCCGGCCGACGGGGACACGGAGCTGCGCGCGGCCGTCTCGGCGTGGATCCGCGAGCCGGGAACCGACGCGACTGCAAAGCGGACCGGTGCGGCGGGGGGCGCTGCCGAGGAGTCCTCCAACGGGGAGGAGCGGGACGGGGGTTCGGCCGGGGGGAAGTCCGGGGCGAAGGCCGGGGGCTCCTCCGACGCGGTGGCCGACGCCGCCGCCGACGGCCCGTCCGCCGGGAAGCCGACGGACGCGGGGACGTCCGGCTCCCGCGCGGGGGCCGCGTCTGAGGGTGCGTCCGCTGCCGGTGCGGGGAGCACCGATGCGGTACCGGAGGAGGCTGCGGCCGGGGACGGCGACGAGGCGGACGCGAAGGCGGGTGCGGAGGAAACGGCGGAGGAAGCGTCGGACGAGGGGGAAACGGAAGCGGCGAGAGCCGAGTCCGACGACCGCGCCGACGCCAAGGCCGACACCGACACCGACACCGACACCGACGACGGCACCGAGGCCGACACGGAGGCCACCTCCGACGAGAACACCGGCACCGGCGCGAAGGCCGCCTCCGACACCGAGGACGAGCCGGACGCCGAGCGCGGGGCCGAGGCCCGTACGGACGCAGAGGACCGTACGGACGCCGAGGACGACGACACCGAGTCCGGCGCCGGCGCCGGCGCGGAGGACGAGTCGGCGCCCGAGGCAGGAGCCGGTGCGGCCCCGGCCGCCGAGGCCGGCATAGACGCGGACGCAAAGTCCGGCGCCGGTGCCGAGGCCGCGGAGGTCTCGGACGCCGCGGACGCCGCGAAGAAAGAGGCCGGCACTGCCCCCGAGCCCGGTGCCGCCGGGGTCGATCAGCCGACCACCGTCTTCAAGGCCGTACAGCCCGAGAAGCCCGCCGTCGACCAGCCCACGACCATGCTCAAGGTCGGCGACAGCGCCAAGCCCGCCGAGTCCGCCAAGCCCGCCGAGTCCGAGTCCGAGCGCACCAGCAAGTTCGTCGCGCTGAGGGACGACATGCGCCCGGCCGGCCAGGCCTCCGCGTCCGACGCCACCACCGCCGTCCCGCAGGTCGGCCCGGAGCGCACCACCCAGCAGCCGCTGCCGCCCAAGCCCCCGCTGGATCTGCTGGCGGAGCTGACGAACACGCCGCCGCCCCCGGAGACCCCGGTCCGCACGCTCATGCGCCGGATCAAGATCTGGACCCCGCTGGTCCTGCTCCTGGTGATCGTCTTCGCGGTCGTGCAGGCCTTCCGCCCGCTGCCGGCGCCCGCCCTCACGCTCACCGCCGAGGACACCTACACGTTCGACGGCGGTGCGACCCGGCTGCCCTGGCCGGACGAGGGCCAGGGCTGGGTGGACGGCGACGGCATCGGCACGATGGGCCACTTCGGCGAGCAGAAGCCCGTGGCCATCGGCTCGGTCGCCAAGACCATGACCGCGTACATCGTCCTCCGCGACCACCCGCTGAAGCCGGGCGAGGAGGGTCCGAAGATCAAGGTGGACCCGAAGGCGGAGAAGGAGGGCGGCTACGACAAGGACGGCGAGTCCACGCTGAACACGATCAAGGCCGGCCAGTACCTCACCGAGAAGCAGGCCCTGTCCGCCGTCATGATCCCCTCCGCCAACAACATCGCGCGGCTCCTCGCGCGCTGGGACGCGGGCTCGGAGGCGGCGTTCGTGAAGAAGATGAACGCCGCCGCCAAGGAGCTGGGGATGACCGGGACGACGTACACCGACCCCTCGGGCCTGAAGGAGACCACCGTCTCCACGGCCGAGGACCAGGTGAAGCTCGGCCGCGCGGTCGTCAGGATCCCGGCCCTGGTCGCCATCACCAGCGCGGCGAGCTGGACGGACCCCTCCGGTCACAACTGGCCCAACTACAACGAGCTGCCGTACCGCATCGGCGCGATCGGCATCAAGACCGGCAGCACCACCAAGGCCGGCGGCAACCTGCTCTTCGCCTCCCGCAAGAAGACCGGCGGGCAGACGGTCACGATCGTCGGCGCCATCCTCGGCCAGAACAAGGCACCGATCCTCGGCACCGCCAACGCGGTCAGCAAGACCGCGCTGCTCGCCGCCGAGAAGGCCCTGACCTCCACGAAGGTCCTGAAAAAGGGCGACGTGGTCGGTTATGTGGACGACCGGCTCGGCGGCCACACCCCGGTCGTGGTCACCGAGGACGTCACCGCGGCCGGCTGGGCGGGCCTGAAGGTGCGGCTGTCCTTCACCGCCGGGCCGGTGCCGCACACCGCGAAGGCCGGCACCCGGGTCGGCACGCTCACCGTGGGTGACGGCACGGCCGCCGCGGTCAAGGTCCCGGTCGCCCTGCGGAAGGATCTCGCCGAGCCCGGGTTCGGCGCCAAGCTGACCCGTCTGGGCTGATCACCGCCCGCCCGCCCCGCCCCCGCACCCCGTCGCCGGAGCCCCACCCGGGAACTCCGCGGCGGGGTGCGTGCTAGCGTCACGAATCGGGGCAGGTCGCCGGTCACGCGAGACAGGGCCGCGAACTGGACAAAAACGGAAAGCGGCCGGATACACCGTGGAAGCGGCCGAGAACAGAAGACGGGACACGGGGAGTGCCTTCAGTGGCCACAGCGGAGCCGACACGCGCCGACGACGCCGAACCGGGCCCGGGAGCCGGTGCGCGAATACGTCCGACCACGAGTGACGCGGACGGCCGCGCCCGCGAGACGCCCGCCGGCGATTCCGGGGCGCCGCCCACCGCGCTCGGGGCCCTGCGCCGTCGGCTGCTGCGGCATCCCGTGCTGTCCATCACGGCCCTCGCGGGTGTGCTGCACATCATCTGGTTCTTCACCTTCGCGAACAGCGGTGGCGATCTCGCCGCGCAGGACGCGTGGGCGGAGTTCGTCGGCCGGCACCCGGACTCGGCGTACAACCTCGCCTGGTACGGGGGCATGCACCCGGTGTCGTACAGCGTGGTGTCGCCGTATCTGATGTCGGTCCTCGGCGTGCGTACGACGATGATGGTCGCCGGCACGGTGTCGGCGGGCCTGCTGACGCTGGTGCTGATCCGCAGCCGGGTGGTGAGGAACCCGCTGTGGGTCTCGCTCGCCGGGGTCTTCGCGCTGCTGTGCAACGCGATCTCCGGGCGGGTGACCTTCGGGCTCGGCACCATGTTCGCGCTCGGCGCGGTCGCCGCGGTGTTCTGCTGGCCGCACCGGTGGCGGACCAGGCGCTGGGCGAAGGCCCTGGTCACCGCCCCGCTGGCGGCGCTCGCCACGATGGCCTCGCCGGTGGCGGGGCTGTTCGTGGGGCTGGTCGCGGTCGCGCTGTTCCTCCAGAAGCGGCGGCCTGGCGCCTGGGCGCTGGGGCTCGCGCCGTCGGCGGTGGTCGCGGTGTCGGCCTGGCTGTTCCCGTTCTCCGGCACCCAGCCGATGGGGTTCGGCTCGGTGGTCATGCCCCTGCTGTACGGCCTGCTGTGCCTGTTCCTGGTGCCCAAGGGGTGGGTGACCGTGCGGCTGACGGCGGCCGTCTACAGCGTCGCCGTGGTGCTGGTGTGGCTGATCAGCTCGCAGATCGGGTCGAACATCTCGCGGCTGCCGATGCTGTTCGCGGGCGCGGCCCTGATCGCGGCGCTGCCGTACACCGTGCCGAAGTCCCGCAAGTGGTACCTGACCGTGCTGGCCTTCCTCGGCTTCGTCGGCTGGCTCGGCTACAAGTCGGTGGACGACATCATCCACACCACCCCGGCCGCGTCCTGGGCGCGGGAGCTGGCTCCGCTGGTGAACGAGCTGCAGAAGGGCGGCGCCGAGAAGGGCCGCGTCGAGGTGGTCCCGGCGCGCTCGCACCGCGAGGCCTCCGCGCTCGCTCCGTACGTCAACCTGGCCCGCGGCTGGAACCGGCAGGCCGACATGGAGCGCAACCCGCTCTTCTACGACGACACGCTGAACTCGGCGAACTATCACGAGTGGCTCAAGCGCTGGGCCGTGCACTACGTGGTGCTGCCCAAGGACGATCTGGACGGGTCCGGCGGCCAGCGGGAGCGGGAGCTGCTGCGCAGCGGGATGCCGTATCTGAAGCAGGTCTGGGGCGACGCGAACTGGCAGCTGTTCAAGGTGACCGACCCGGCGCCGCTCGCCGAGCCGAACGCGGTGGTGGACCGCGCCGATGAGGTGGAGATGACCCTGCGGGTGCGCAAGCCCGGCCGGGTCCTGGTGCGGATCCCGTACTCGCCGTGGCTGAGCATCGTCGACGAGCACGGCAAGAGCCTGAAGCCGCCGCAGGAGTCCTCCGATGCGCCCAAGACATACCGGAACGTCAACGGATGTCTTACGGAGACACAGGAGGACGCGAACGGGGACCGGTGGACGGTGCTGGTGGCGCCGAAGTCCGGGACGTACCGGCTGGCCTCGCCGTACCAGCTGCCGCGCGGTACGCCGTGCCCCGACGAGCTGAAGTGACGGCGGCGGCCGGTCGCGCCGCTCGCTGATCCGGGCGTCCGGGACCGTCGGCAGGGACGGTCCCCACCCGTTCACTCCGGTCCGGCCGGGCGCGACCACCCCGTCTGGTTCACATATCTGATCGAGGGTCACTACAACGAACGATTTTACCGCGACTTGACCTTCCCGTCGCTTGTCGCGTTCATGTGAGCGGACTCACGATCGGGCACATGAACAGTCTCGACTGGGCCGTGCTCATCGGCTACTTCGGTGTGATGGTCGCGATCGGTGTCTGGTCGCACAAACGCGTGGACAACGTCTCCGACTTCTTCACGGCCGGCGGCAAGATGCCCTGGTGGCTGTCCGGCATCTCGCACCACATGTCGGGCTACAGCGCCGTGATGTTCACCGGGTACGCGGGCATCGCCTACACCTACGGCGTCACCTCCTTCATCACCTGGTCCTTCCCCATCGCCCTCGGCATCGCCATCGGGTCGAAGCTGTTCGCGCCGCGCATCAACCGGCTGCGCTCCCGGCTCCACGTGGCCTCCCCGCTGGAGTACCTGAAGAACCGCTACAACCTGCCGACCCAGCAGGCACTCGCCTGGTCCGGCATGCTGCTGAAGATCGTGGACGTGGGCGCCAAGTGGGCGGCCATCGCCACGCTGCTGTCGGTGTTCACCGGGGTCTCGCTGAACCAGGGCATCCTCATCACCGGCGCCATCACCGCCGTCTACTGCACGATCGGCGGCCTGTGGGCGGACGCGCTGACCGAACTCGGCCAGTTCGTCATCCAGTTGCTGGCCGGTCTGTCCATGTTCATCGCGGTCGTGGCGAAGCTGAACGACAAGAACATCGGCTTCCTCGGGGCCTGGGACGAGCCCGCGCTGCACGGCCACGGCAAACCGCTGGTCGGCCCGTACAGCACGGTGTTCCTGCTGGCGTTCCTGTTCATCAAGCTGTTCGAGTACAACGGCGGCATGCTGAACCAGGCCCAGCGCTACATGGCCACCGGCAGCGCCCGGCAGGCCGAGCGCTCGGCCCGGCTGTCGGCCGTCCTGTGGCTGGTCTGGCCGGTCGTGCTGTTCTTCCCCATGTGGATGTCCCCGCTGCTGGTGCACGCGCAGAAGCCGGACGGCTCCGACTCCTACGCGCTCATGACCGAACAGCTGCTCCCGCACGGGCTGCTGGGCCTGGTCATCGTCGGGTTCTTCTCCCACACCATGGCCATGTGCTCCTCCGACGCCAACGCCATCGCGGCCGTCTTCACCCGGGACCTCGCGCCGGTGCTGTCGGCCCGGGCGCGGGGCTGGGGGGAGCGTTCGGGGCTGATCGCGGCCCGGGTCACCACGGTCGTCTTCCTCGGACTGTCCATGGCGGTCGCGACCCAGGTCAACTCCCCCGCGTTCAAGGACATCATCACGGTCGTCATCAAGTGGGTGGCCGGTCTGATGGGTCCGATCGCGATCCCGATGATGCTCGGGCTGCTGCGCGCGTTCCGCCGCTCGGGGCCGACGGCCGCGCTCACCAGCTGGGCGGCGGGTCTGCTGGCCTTCTGGCTGGTGAACTACCCGATCAGCTGGAACGTGGACGGCGGGGTGCCGCTCCAGTACCAGGTGTCGGTGCCGCTCGCGGTCTCGCTGGTCCTGTACATCCTGATCGGCTTCCTCAAGCCGGAGGACACCCCGGAGCGGCTGGCCGTCATCGAGAAGGTGAACACCGACGGCGACGGGGCGGCGGCGGTCCCGGTGCCGGCCAAGGCGGGGGACGACGTGGTCGGGGCACCGTAGCGGCTCTCACGCCCGCGGGTACCGCGCGAGCCACCCCGGGGACGCCCCGGCGGGGCCGTGCAGGGCGGGGCCCTGGGTCATCTCCATCGCGAAGTCGTCGGCGAGTTCCAGGACCGTCGGGCGGCCCTCCAGTTCGGCCAGCCAGGCCGGCGGGAGGGCCGTCTCGCCGTGCAGGGCGCCCAGCAGGCCCCCGGTGAGGGCGCCGGCCGCCGCCGACGGGCCGCTCTGGTTGACCGCGAGGCACAGCCCGTGCCGTACGTCCTCCCCCACCAGCGCGCAGTACACGGACGCGGCCAGCAGTCCGTCCGCCGTGCCGTCGCCGGCCAGCTCCTCCACCCGGGCCGGGGTCGGTATGCCCTGCCGTACCGCGCCGAGGGCGTTCCGCAGGGCGTCGGAGACCGGCTGGTGGCCGGGGCGGGCGGCGAGCAGGGCGAGGGCCCGCCGCACGGCGCCGTCCAGACTGTCGCCCCGGGCCAGGGCGTGCACGATCACGGCGTACGCGCCCGCCGAGAGGCAGGCGAGGGGGTGGCCGTGGGTCTGGGCCGCGCACTCCACGGCCAGTTGCACGACGAGCTGCGGCTCCCAGCCGACGAGCAGTCCGAAGGGTGCCGAGCGGGCGACCGCCTCGGGGCCCGGCTCGTCCGGGTTCTTCGGGGACTCCAGGGTGCCCATGGTCCGGTCGCCCAGCCCGATGAGCAGTGCGCGGGTGGGGTCGCGGCGGGCGTACAGCCACTCCTCGCGGGCCAGCCAGCCGTCCTCCGCGCGGCGCTCGTCGGGACCCCAGTCCCGCTGGGTGGCCGCCCAGCGCAGATACGCCCGGTGCAGATCGGTCGGCGGGTGCCAGGCGCCGGTGTCCCGCCGCACCTGGGCGCGTATCAGCCCGTCCACGGTGAACAGGGTCAGCTGGGTGTGGTGGGTGACGCCGCCGCGCCGGCCGCGTGCGACGGCCAGGTCGAGCAGCCCCCCGTCGCCGTACGCGGCCCGGATCTCCGCCAGGGTGAGGGCGTCGGCGGGCGCGCCGAGCGCGTCGCCCACCGCGACGCCGAGCAGGGTGCCGCGCACCCTGCTGCGATAGTCCTGCTGTTCCGCTCGGCCCCAGACGGCACCGGTCGTCGACCCCACCAGACCTCCCCTGGCACCGCCCGCCTGTACGACGCGCAGCACTGTAATCGACCGGGAACGGCCCGTTCAGCGGGACAAAACCGCCCCCACGGGTCGTTGTCCGGCGGACCGGTCCCGTTCGCCGCGCAACTCCCCGGAGTTCACCGTTCCTCTGGCTCAATACCCTGCGGTCAGGCCGGTGTTGGCCGGGAGAGAATCCAGCCATGACCACCACTCCCATCCGCCCCACCGGCCTCAGGCTTGCCGCCGGGGTGCTCACCGGCATACTCGCCCTCTACATCGCCCTGGTCGCGCTCGGGAACATCACCGACTTCGGGACCAACCAGCAGTACGTCCGGCACGTGCTGTCGATGGACACGACGTTCCAGGACGACCGGCTGATGTGGCGGGCCGTGACGAACAGGGCCCTGGAGGACACCGCGTACGTACTGATCATCGTCTGGGAGAGCGCGGCGGCCCTGCTGCTGGTCTGGGGGACGTCGCTGTGGGCGCGCGGCAGGGACGATGCCGCGCGGCGCTGGTCCACCTACGGCCTGCTGATGCTGATGCTGCTGTTCGGCGGCGGGTTCATCGCCATCGGCGGGGAGTGGTTCGCCATGTGGCAGTCGAAGTCGTGGAACGGGCTGGAGGCGGCGACCCGGATCTTCCTGATCAGCGGGGTCGCCCTGATCGTCAACCAGCTCCCCGCCCGGCAGCCGCGGACGGAGACCGGGACGGGGACGGACGGCTAGTCGACGACCGCGACCCGCGTGCCCTGGTCGCCGAAGGACCACAGCGCGGCCCCGTCCTCCTTGTGCAGGCGGATGCCGCCCAGCTTCTGGCCGTTCGCGGGGGGCGGGGACGAACCGTCCAGCGCGTTGGAGAAGGCGACGTTCACGCCGTCCGCCTTGGTGAAGTACATGACGTGCTCGATCTGCACGCCGTCCGAGCCCTTGAGGGACTGGGTGCGCAGGGTGATCGAGTAGCGGCCGGGCCGCGGGTCGACCGTGCCCGGCCACACCGGGAAGGTGCGGATCGGCTTGCCGGTCGCGTCGACCAGCCACACCCGCTCGGCCCCGAGCGAGTAGACGATCCGGCGGCCGTCGCCCGAGTCGTCCGGCAGCTCCGGCGCCTGCGGAGTGTGCGCCGAGGCGGACGGGTGCGGGCTCGCCGAGGCCGACGAGCCGGGCCGGGCCACGGCGGCGGCCTTGGGGTGCGGCCCGGCCTCCGCCTGTACGGCGAGGGCGACGACGACCGCGGTCGCCCCCGCCGTCAGACCGGTGACCCAGGCCCACGAGGGCAGTCGGGCAGCCACGGGACGCATCTCCTCCGCTACGGGGCCCCGTCCAGCATCGGGGGTCGGATCATCGTACTCAGTCCAGGACCGGGAGCAGCTCCGGCAGGTGCCCGTCGGAGGCCTCGGCGACCCGCTGCCGCTCCTCGGGGACCTCGCCGTAGAGGGTGGTGCGCGGCCTGGCCGGGCGGCCGGCGGCCTCGGCCACCGCGATCAGGTCGCGGATCGACTTGTACGAGCCGTAGGAGGAGCCCGCCATGCGGGAGATCGTCTCCTCCATCAGGGTGCCGCCGAGGTCGTTCGCCCCGGAGCGGAGCATCTCCGCCGCCCCTTCGGTGCCCAGTTTGACCCAGCTCGTCTGGATGTTGGGGATCCAGGGGTGCAGCAGGAGCCGGGCCATCGCCGTCACCGCCCGGTTGTCCCGCAGGGTCGGGCCCGGGCGGGCGATCCCCGCGAGGTACACCGGCGCGTTGGTGTGGATGAACGGCAGGGTCACGAACTCGGTGAAGCCGCCCGTCTCCCGCTGGATCCCAGCCAGCGTGCGCAGGTGGCCGAGCCAGTGCCGGGGCTGGTCGACATGGCCGTACATCATCGTGGACGAGGAGCGGATGCCCAGCTCGTGCGCGGTCCTGATCACCTCGATCCAGGTGGCCGCGGGCAGCTTGCCCTTGGTGAGCACCCAGCGGACCTCGTCGTCCAGGATCTCCGCCGCCGTGCCGGGGATGGAGTCCAGTCCGGCCTCCTTCGCGGCGGTCAGCCACTCGCGGATCGACAGACCGGTGCGGGTCGCCCCGTTCACCACCTCCATCGGCGAGAAGGCGTGCACATGCATCCCCGGCACGCGTTCCTTGACCGCCTTGGCGATGTCGAAGTACGCCGTCCCGGGCAGGTCGGGGTGGATACCGCCCTGCATGCACACCTCGACCGCGCCGACCTCCCACGCCTGCTGGGCGCGGTCCGCCACCTGCTCCAGGGACAGCGTGTAGGCGTCGGCGTCCGTGCGGCGCTGGGCGAAGGCGCAGAACCGGCAGCCGGTGTAGCAGACGTTGGTGAAGTTGATGTTGCGGGTGACGATGTAGGTGACATCGTCGCCGACCGCCGACCTGCGCACGTCGTCGGCCACCTTGCACAGCGCGTCCAGCGCCGGGCCGTCCGCGTGCAGCAGGGCCAGGGCCTCGGCGTCGGTCAGCCGGGCCGGGTCGTCGGCGGCCGTGCGCAGCGCCTCGCGCACATCGGCGTCGATCCGCTCCGGGGCCATGCCGGGGGCCGCCGCCTCGCGCAGCGCCTCCCAGTCGCCGTAGACCTCGTCGAAGTCGGCGCGCCGGTCGCCGGTGCGGCCCTCGGAGTCGATGGCCGTGTGCAGGTCGGTGCGGCCGGTGGCGGTGAACACCTCGTCCGGCTCCTGCCAGGGCCGGCCCTCGACGACCGCGTCCGCGCGGGCGAGGCCCGTCTCCGGGTCGGCGAGGGCGGACACGTGCGGGCGCAGCCGCGGATCCAGCCAGGGCTCACCCCTGCGCACGAACTCCGGGTAGACGCACAGGCGTTCGCGCAGCTCGAAGCCGGCCGCCCGGGACCGCTCGGTGAGTTCCTCGATCCGCGGCCAGGGGCGCTCGGGGTTGACGTGGTCGATGGTCAGCGGGGAGACCCCGCCCCAGTCGTCGATGCCGGCGCCGATCAGCCGCTCGTACTCCGCGTCGACCAGGTTCGGCGGGGCCTGGAGGCAGGCGCCCGGGCCCATGATGTGCCGGGCGACGGCCACCGTGGCGACCAGCTCGTCCAGTTCGGCGTCCGGCATGCCGCGCATCGCCGTGTCCGGCTTGGCGCGGAAGTTCTGGATGATCAGCTCCTGGATGCCGTGGTAGGCGCGGGCCACCTTCCGCAGCGCGAACAGCGACTCCGCGCGCTCCTCGTACGTCTCCCCGATGCCGATCAGCAGCCCCGAGGTGAACGGCACGGAGGAGCGGCCGGCGTCCTCCAGGACGCGCAGCCGGACCGCCGGTTCCTTGTCCGGGGAGCCGTGGTGCGGGCCGCCGGGCTCGGACCACAGCCGGGTGGCGGTGGTCTCCAGCATCATGCCCATGCTCGGCGCGACCGGCTTCAGCCGCTGGAAGTCCGTCCACGTCATGACGCCCGGGTTCAGGTGGGGCAGCAGGCCGGTCTCCTCCAGGATGCGGATGGAGATGGCGCGGACGTAGGCGATGGTGTCGTCGTAGCCGTGCGCGTCCAGCCACTCGCGCGCCTCGGGCCAGCGGTCCTCCGGCTTGTCGCCGAGGGTGATCAGGGCTTCCTTGCAGCCGAGGGCGGCACCCTTGCGGGCGATGTCCAGCACCTCGTCGGGGGACAGGAACATCCCGTGCCCGGCGCGGCGCAGCTTGCCGGGGACGGTGACGAAGGTGCAGTAATGGCACTTGTCCCGGCACAGCCGGGTGAGGGGGACGAAGACGCTCTTGGAGTACGTGATGACACCGGGCCTGCCCGCCGCCTCCAGGCCCGCGTCCCGCACCCGGGCGGCGGAGGCGGCCAGGTCCGTCAGGTCCGCACCGCGCGCCTGGAGGAGCACCGCCGCCTCGGCGACGTCGAGCGCGACGCCGTCCCGGGCACGTTTGAGGGCGCGACGCATGGAGTTCTCGGTGGGGCCGGTTCCGGAGGTCGCGGAAGTCGTCATCTCTCGAGCATACGGTCGCCGTGATCACCGCCGGCGAGTACGGGGTGCCGGGCCGGGGCTGGTTGTCCGCCGTGGTGGTGTGCGGGTCGTCCGCGGCCGGTCGCGCCCGCGCGGCGGAGCCGCAATCGATACTGTCCCGCGCCCCTGCGGGGCGCCTACCGTGGACGGGTGACGACCTTGCGCGGCACCTTCGCACCGGACTCCCCGGACTTCGCCTACCTGCCCTTCGAAGTCCCGCCGGGAACCGCAGAGTTGAAAGTCGCCTACACCTACGACAGGCCCCCGGTCCCACCCGGCACCCCTGGCAACGCGCTGGACATCGGGCTGTTCGACCCGCGCGGGACCGAGCTGGGCGGGCGGGGGTTCCGGGGCTGGTCGGGCGGGGCACGCAGCGAGTTCTCCGTGCGGGCCGACGCGGCGACCCCCGGGTACCTTCCCGGACCGCTCACCCCCGGTACCTGGCACATCGCCCTCGGCCCCTACACCGTGGCCCCGCAGGGGCTTGCCTACGAGGTGACCGTCACCCTGACCCCGGGGCCGGCCGGAACGCCACCCGGTCCGGTGTACCCGCCGGACCGGGCCCGGGGCCGGGGCCGCGACTGGTACCGGGGCGACTGCCACCTCCACTCCTGGCACTCCGACGGCCGCCGTACCCCGGCCGAGATCGCGGCGCTGGCCCGCGCCGCCGGGCTGGACTTCCTCAACAGCTCCGACCACAACACCAACGCCTCGCACCCGCACTGGGCCGACGCGGCCGGCGACGACCTGCTGGTGCTGCTCGGCGAGGAGGTCACCACCCGCAACGGGCACGTGCTCGCGCTCGGCACCGACCCGGGCACCTTCGTGGACTGGCGCTACCGGGCCCGCGACAACCGCTGGGCGCACTTCGCGCGGGCGATCCGGCGGGCCGGCGGGCTGGTCGTACCGGCCCATCCGCACGGCGACTGCGTGGGCTGCTCCTGGCGGTTCGGGTTCGCGGAGGCGGACGCCGTGGAGGTGTGGAACGGGATGTGGACACCCGACGACGAACTGGCGCTGGCGGGCTGGGACACCCGGCTGGTGGCGGCGGCGCGGGGCGAGCGGACGTGGCTGCCCGCCATGGGCAACAGCGACGCCCACCGCGATCCGGACGTGGTCGGGCTGCCTCAGACGGTCGTCCTCGCCGACGGGCTGACCCGGGAGGCGATCCAGGAGGGGCTGCGCGCCGGGCGGTCCTACGTCGCCGAGTCGCGCCATGTCTCGCTGGCCTTCTCCGTCACGGCGGAGGGCGGCGGGCGGGCCGGGATCGGGGAGCGGGCCGGGATCGGGGAGCGGCTGGCGGTGGACCCGGACACTCCGGTGACCGTGCGGCTGGAGGTGTCCGGCGCGCCGCGCTGCGCGGTGCGGTTCCTCACCGACCAGGGTCTGGTGTTCACCGGCGAGCCGCTGCCGGTGACCGGCACGGGGGTCGTGGAGTGGCGCACCTCCCCCGCCCGCGCGGCCTACGTACGGGCCGAGGTGCGGCACGAGACGGCGCTGGGCCCGGTGCCGGGGGCGATGGCCGCGTTCACCAACCCGGTGTTCCTGGGGCCGCCCGGTGCGGTGCGGTGATCCCCTGGAGGGTTCCGGCAGCGTCAACCTGATGGTCCGTCAGTTACACGGGCTCTCACAGGGGGCGCGAAAGGGGTGTGAGGACGCTGTGGAACGCGTGAGGGCCTTGTGTCCCGCGGCCGCCGCCCTGTGATCGGCGTCTCGCACGGCTGACGCAACCGCACCGAACAAGGCAAACTGACGGGGTTGTTCGTGACGCCGAGGGGGACGAACGCATGGACGGTGGGCCGCGAGTACCCGAGCAGCGGCGCGCCGGCTCCGCGGCCACCGCGGAAACCGGCACGCTGCGCTTCGGCGTGCTCGGTCCGGTGCGGGCCTGGCGCGGCGAGGAGGCGCTCGGCACGGGCTCCCCGCAGCAGCGCGCCCTGCTGGCCGCGCTGCTGCTGCGGGAGGGCCGTACGGCCACGGCGGCCGAGCTGATCGACGCGCTGTGGGGATCCGAGCCGCCGCCCCAGGCGCTGGCGGCGGTGCGCACGTACGCGTCCCGGCTGCGCAAGGTCCTGGACCCCGGGGTCCTGGTCAGCGAGTCCGGCGGGTACGCGGTGCGCGGGCTGCGCGAGGGCGCGCTGGACGTGACGGTGGCGCAGGACCTGGCGGCGGAGGCGGAGAAGGCGCGGGCCGCCGGCGATCTCGGCAGGGCCCGCAAACTGCTGCGGCAGGCGCTCGCGCTGTGGGACGGCGAACCCCTGGCCGGGGTGCCCGGCCCGTACGCCGAGGCCCAGCGGGCGCGCCTGGAGGAGTGGCGGCTCGGTCTGCTGGAGTCGCGGCTGGACCTGGACCTGGAGCAGGGCTGCCACGCCGAGGCGGTCTCGGAACTGACCGCCCTGACGGCGGCGCACCCCCTGCGGGAGCGGCTGCGCGAACTCCTCATGCTGGCGCTGTACCGCAGCGGCCGGCAGGCGGAGGCCCTCGCGGTGTACGCGGACACCCGCCGTTTGCTCGCCGAGGAGCTGGGCGTGGACCCGCGCCCCGGTCTCAGCGACCTCCAGCAGCGCATCCTGCGGGCGGACCCGGCGCTGGCGGAGCCCTCGGCGCCGGTCACGGAACAGGCGGCGGCGCCGGTCCGCCCGGCCCAGCTGCCCGCCACGGTGCCCGACTTCACCGGCCGCGCGTCCTTCGTCGCCGACCTGTGCGCCGTGCTGTCCTCCGCGTCCGAGACGGAGGGCCGGGTGATGGCGGTGTCCGCGCTGGCCGGGATCGGCGGCGTCGGCAAGACGACGCTGGCGGTGCACGTGGCCCACCGCGCGCGGCCCGCCTTCCCCGACGGGCAGCTGTACGTCGACCTCCAGGGCGCGGGCCCGCGCCCCGCGGAGCCGGAGACGGTGCTCGGCTCCTTCCTGCGGGCCCTGGGCACGGCGGACACGGCGATCCCCGACTCCCTGGAGGAGCGGTCGGCGCTGTACCGCTCGGTCCTGGACGGCCGCCGGGTCCTCGTCCTGCTGGACAACGCGAAGGACGCGGCCCAGGTACGGCCGCTGCTGCCCGGCACCGAGGGCTGCGCGGCCCTGGTCACCTCCCGGGTGCGCATGCTGGACCTCGCGGGCGCCCATCTGGTCGACCTGGACGTGATGTCCCCCGACGAGGCGCTGTGCCTCTTCACGAAGATCGTGGGCGAGGAGCGGGTGGCGGCGGAGCGGGAGGCCGCGCTGGACGTCGTGGCGGCGTGCGGCTTCCTCCCCCTGGCCATCCGCATCGCCGCGTCCCGCCTGGCGGCCCGCCGTACGTGGACGGTGTCGGTGCTGGCGGCCAAGCTCGCGGACGAGCGCCGGCGCCTGGACGAACTCCAGGCCGGCGACCTCGCGGTCAAGGCCACGTTCGAACTCGGCTACGGCCAGCTGGAGCCGGCCCAGGCCCGCGCCTTCCGCCTCCTCGGCCTGGCCGACGGCCCCGACATCTCCCTGGCCGCGGCGGCAGCGGTCCTGGACCTCCCCCCGGAGGACACCGAGGAACTCCTCGAGTCCCTGGTCGACACGTCCCTCCTCGAATCCGCGGCCCCCAACCGCTACCGCCTCCACGACCTGGTCCGCCTCTACGCCCGCGCCTGCGCAGAACGCGACGAGGACCCACCGAGCGAACGGGAGTCGGCGATGTCGCGGTTGCTGGACTTCTATCTGGCGACCGCGGCACGGGTGTACGCCATCGAACGCCCGGGGGACCGGACGGTGGACCACCTTCAGGTGACCGAGCAGTCGGGTCAGGCGTTCAGCGACGACGGAAAGGCCCTGGACTGGCTGCACGGCGAGGCCGCGTGCATACTCGCCTGCGTCCAGCAGTCCCTCGCTCAGGGAAACCTCCGGCGCGCGGTCGACCTCCTGCTGGCCGCCAAGGATCTGGCGGAGTCGGGTGCCAGCTCGCTTCACTACGAGACGGCGACCCGGGCGGCCCGCGACGCCGCCGACGCACTGGGTGACGCCCTCGCGGCCGGTCGTGCTCGCGTGACACTGACGCAAGTACTCATCAAATCCGGACAGTTCGACGAAGCGGCTGTCGAGGCCCAGGAGGCCATCGCTCTGGGCCGGACCGCGAACGACCCGTGGACGAGTGCGAACGCGCCGAACGAGCTGGGCATCATCGCCATCTGCAGGAACGACCACGCGGCCGGTGAAGCACATCTCCTCAGGGCCATCAGCGCCTTCCGTGAGGACGACAACCGCCCCGGAGAGGCCAGCGCCCTGTGCAACCTCTCGCGCGTACTCGTCTCCATGGACCGGGTCTCTGCGGGCATCGACCTGGTCCAGCAGGGGATCGCCATATACGACGAGCTGGGGCTGAGCGTGCGGCTGGCCAACGCCCGGTACGCCTTGGGTATTGCCCTGGGTCATACGGGCCGCAGCGTGGAGGCGCTGGAACAGCTCGACGAAGCGCTTCGTATCTTCGTCGAGAACCGCCAGCGCCTGTGGGAGGGAACGACCCACTTCCGTATCGCCCAGGTCCATCTCTCCGCACAGAGAGCGACCCAGGCGGCCCTGCACGCGGAGCAGGCACTCAGCACCGGGTGCATCGGCGGGGACTGGATGCGCGCGAACGTCCTGACTCTCCTGGGCAAGTCACTCGACGCCCTCGGTCAGGTCGACCGCGCCCGGGCCTGCTGGCGGGAAGCGCTCAGCATCCACGAGGCGTCGGAGGCGGCCGAGGCCATGGAAGTCCGCCGCCTGCTCGACCCCATGGCAACGGCCTGACCAGCCAGCCGATGACGTTCATCGAACGTTTATGAGGTGCTGCCACTCTCATTGCATCGACCCGTCGCGTCGGGGGGCAGACGGATCGGAATGGGCCTCACGGCTATGGTGAACGGCCCAGAGCGCTCGCTCGGCGACCCACGGGGGAGTTGCCGGGTGAGCGTTCCCCGAATCTCCGTGCACGAACTTCTGGGGAGGTCCCAGCCATGAGCGAAACCAAGATCACCGAAGCGGACATCACGACGCTGGACAGCCACGCGCCGGCTCCGCCCATCTCGGACAAGCTGCCCATCACGGACGACGGCCACGCATCCGCTCCGAGTGAGGACGCCATCACGACGCTGGACAGCCACGCGCCGGCTCCGCCCGCCCTGGACCTGACCGGCAAGTAAGCCACCAGTCCGACGGGGGAACGGCCGCGGTGGCGCGGAGGGGGAGTCGCCGCGGCCGGGTGTGAACGGGGGGACCGAGGGGCCGGGTCGGGGGACCCGGCCCCTCGGCCATGTCGTCTTCCGGGGGCCGCGGTCGTACCGCGGCCCCCTTCGCCTCACCCCCGGCACGATCGAAGGAGCCGGTGCCGGCGTCACCGGCCCGAGGGCCGTTCTCTTCGGCCCGCGCACCACGTACGGCATGGCCAGCTCCTGCGGAACAGCCAGGCGCGTCACGTCGTCCGTGCCGTGCCCGTGCCCTTCTCCGCGTCCAGGGCGTACACGCACCGGTCCTTGCTGCACGCGTACACCACGCCGTCCTTGACCACCGGGGAACCGGTGATCTCGCCGCCCGTCGCAAGCTTCCAGCGCAGCCGGCCGTCGTCGGCCTTCAGGGTGTACAGGAGGTGGTCGGTGGAGCCGAAGTGGATGCGGCCCTCGGCCACGGCGGGCGCGCCCACGACGTCGCCGCCCGCCTGGAACCGCCACTTGGGGGTGCCGGTGACCGCGTCCAGGGTGTACAGCCCCTTGCCGCTGCCCACGTGCACGTGCCCGGCGGCGACCAGCACCGGTTCCACGGAGGAGCGGGCCTCCGTGGCGATGCGCCAGCGGTCGCGGCCGTCGGCGGCGTCCAGGGCGTAGACCGTGCCCAGGTAGTCGGCGAGGTAGACCCCGCCGCCGGTGACGGCCGGGCCGGGGGCGAAGGCCGGCGGGCACAGGAAGACCGCCGGGGCCTCGAAGTGCCAGCGGACCCTGCCGCTCGCCGCGTCGACGGCGAGGACCCGGGTGCCGGCGGACACGTACACGCACCCGTCGGGCGCCGGGGCCGGCCGCACCGGCACCCCGCCGCAGGAGGCCGCGTCGCCGATGGGGTACGACCAGCGCTCCTCGCCGGTACGGGCCTCCAGCGCGCGCAGCCGGGCGTCCTGCCAGACGTAGACCGTGCCGTCGTGCAGGACCGGGCCCGCCTCGGGGGACTCGAAGTCGGTCTGGCAGCCGGTGATCTCCCACAGCTTCTGGCCGCTGGAGGCCTCCCACGCCTGGACGCCGCCGCCCCGGGTGCCGGTGACGACGGTGCCCCGGTCGGCCTGGAGGCAGTACACCCAGGCGTCCGTGGACAGCCGCCACAGATCGGTGCCCTCGCGGGCGTCGAGGGCGTACAGGGTGGGGCCGTCGGAGGCGTGGACCCGGCCGTCCGCCACCGCCATGGACCAGGCGACGTCCCGGGTCTTGAAGCGCCGGCGGCCGGTGGCCACGTCCAGGGCGTGCACCTCGAAGGAGGTGACGTAGACCAGGTCGCCGGCCACGGCCGGGGTGCCCCACACGTCGTTCGACATGCGGAACCGCCAGGGCCGCCAGCCGCTCGCGGGCTCCGGGGGCACGGGCGGGGCGGGTGGTACGGCGGGGTCGGCGAGGGCCACGCCGGGGCGCGGCCGGGACCAGCTGGCCACCAGGCCGGCCTCGGGCGGCGGCGCCTTGACGGCGGCGGCGCGGGCGTCGGCGACCCGGGGGCCGGGGCCGATGGGCACCGGGGCGCCGGCCAGCCGGACGGGGCCGGTGTCGGGGGCGCCGGCCGTGATCGGCACGGGGGCGGAGGGCGCCGGCGGCAGGGGCACGGGGCCCGGCATGGACACGGGCGCCGACGGCGGTACGGGGACCGGGGGGTCGTAGGGCGGGGGCGGGGGCACCGTCTGCCGGACGGCGGCGCGCGGGCCGTCGGTCGGGGCCGGGGCGGGCGGTACGGCGGGGCGGCCGCCGCGGCGGGCCTCGATCAGGGCGACGGCCTTCTCCGGCAGCCAGGCGGAGGCGGTGCCGCTGTCGTCGGAGCCGGAGCCGAACAGGTGCGGGGCGAGCTGGGCCTGGAGGTCGGCCGGCGTGGGCCGGGCGGTGGCCTCCATCTGCATGCACGCCTCGATCAGCGGGCGCAGCTCGTCCGGCAGCCCGGTGAGGTCAGGTCCCTCGCGCAGCAGCATGAAGACGGTCTCGACCGGGTTGGCGCCGTGGAAGGGCGGGTGTCCGGTGGCGGCGAAGACGAGGGTGGAGCCGAGGGAGAAGACGTCGCTGGCGCCGGTGACGCTGCGGGAGTCCTTGGCCTGCTCCGGGGACATGTAGGCGGGGGCGCCGACGGCGACGTTCGTCATGGTCAGCCGGGTGTTGGAGACCCCGGAGGCGATACCGAAGTCGATCACCCGGGGGCCGTCCTCGACCACGAGCACGTTGGACGGCTTCAGGTCGCGGTGGACCAGCCCGGCGCCGTGGATGGACTGGAGGGCCTCGGCCACGCCCGCCGCGAGCCAGCGCACGGCCTGCGCCGGCAGCGGCCCGCACTCGTTCACTATCTCTTCCAGCGAGGGCGCGGGGACGTAGGCGGTGGCCAGCCAGGGCACGGCGGCGCGCGGGTCGGCGTCGACCACGGCCGCGGTGTAGAAGCCGGAGACCGCGCGGGCCGCCTCCACCTCACGGGTGAAGCGGACGCGGAACAGCTGGTCCTCGGCCAGTTCGGTGCGCACCGTCTTGATCGCCACCCGCCGGCCGGACGCCGAGCGCGCGAGATAGACCAGCCCCATGCCGCCGGCCCCCAGCCGGCCCAGCACCTCGAACGGCCCGATCCGCCGCGGATCGTGCTGTGTCAGCTGATCCACCACTTGCCTGCCACCTCCCCGTACGAGCCGCGCCACCCCATATGTACGCGACCGAAGTGCAGCGTCTCACCACCGCACCGCCATGGCGGCACGCACCCCGATTCTTCCTGGCCGGGCGGCTGGTTGCGAACCCGGTGACAGTCGGGGTGTCTCACATCAATTCATCCCAAAAACGGATGGATCACCGTTGGAGCAGCGCGAACGACGCCCCCTGATTGTCGGTGACGACGGCCACCCGGCCGTACGACGTCTCGAAGGGCGGCGCCTGCACCCGGCCGCCGATCCGCTGGACGGCGCCGAGGGCGTCGGCCAGGTCCGCGACCCGGAAGTGTGCGACGAAGTGCGGGGGCATCTCGGCCGGGAACACCTCGGTGACGTCCGCGCGGCCGAAGTCGGGCGCGGCGCCGGAGCCGAACAGGGCGTCGTGGAAGAGGTCGCCGTAGAAGGCGTTGGCGGCTGAGGTGTCCCGGGTGTACAGCTCGGCCCAGACGAAGGTGCCCGGCGCGCGCCGCCGCCCGAAGCCGCGGTGGGTGCCGGGCTGCCACAGGCCGAACACCGCGCCCTCGGGGTCGGTGGCGAGGGCGGCCGTGCCGAGGTCGCCGACCGGGTACGGGTCGGTGATCATCGCGCCGCCGGCCGCCGTGATCCGCCGGGCGAGGGCCTCGGCGTCCGGGGTGGCGAAGGAGACCGTCCAGACGGTGGGCATGCGGCCGTCCGTCTTGGGGGCCAGCGCGGCGACCCGGTCGCCGTCCAGCAGCGCCCACACCGAGGTGCCGTACGCCTCCTGGAAGGTCCACCCGAAAAGCTCGCCGTAGAACCGCTTGCCCGCCTCGATGTCGGGCAGCTGGGCGTCGACCCAGCAGGGGACGCCCTCCCCGTATGTCTCTTCGTTCGTGGATGCCCTGTTTTCGGCCATGCGGCAAAAGTAACCGGGACGCGCGCAGGCCGCAGACCAGGCACACCACCCCCGATCCGCCCGCGCACCCCATTTGCAGTCGGCCGAATCGCGCTCCCATCACCCCTCGGTAAGCTGACGGCATGACAGGACAAGTGCGTACCGTCGACGGCCGCGTGGCCGGCCGGCGTGGGCAGGCGACCCGGCAGAAGCTGCTCGACTGCCTCAGCGAGATGCTCAGCTCCTCCCCCTACCGGGACGTCAAGGTCATCGATGTCGCCCGGAGGGCGGGCACGTCGCCCGCGACCTTCTACCAGTACTTCCCCGACGTCGAGGGCGCCGTCCTGGAGATCGCCGAGCAGATGGCGACCGAGAGCGCGGGGCTGACCGAGCTGCTCGAAGGGCGCACCTGGGCCGGCAAGTCGGGCTGGCAGACCGCGCAGGAACTCGTGGACGGGTTCCTGGACTTCTGGCGCCGCAACGACGCGATCCTGCGGGTGGTGGACCTGGGCGCGGCCGAGGGGGACAAACGGTTCTACAAGATCCGCATGAGGATCCTGAACACGGTCAACAGCTCCCTGGCCGACTCCATCGCGGAACTCCAGGCCAAGGGCCGGGTGGACAAGGACGTGAACCCGGCGGCGGTGGCCGGTTCGCTGGTCGCGATGCTCGCGGCGGTGGCGGCCCACCAGAAGGGGTTCACCTCCTGGGGGGTGAAGCAGGCCGAACTCAAGCCGAACCTGGCGCTGTTGGTGCACCTGGGTGTCACCGGCAAGAAGCCGTCGAAGTAGGCGCTCACACCTTTACGGCACTCCACGTCCTGTCTGGCGGGCGGTGGTTCATCCCCTGAACCACCGCCCGTCGCCTATGCGGGGAGCGGGCGGTCCCGCACCACGTGCTTCATCACCAGCGTCGAGGTCAGCCGCTGCACTCCCGGCAGGGTCGCCAGCCGCTCGTCGTACAGCCGCTGGAAGGCGGCCAGGTCGGCGGTGGCCACCCGGAGCAGATAGTCGGGCTCGCCGAACAGCCGCTGCGCGTCCAGCACGTGGTCCAGCTCGCCGACCGCCCGCTCGAACCCGGCGACCGTGTCCCGGTCCTCCTGGCGCATCGACACGAAGACCAGCGCCTCGAAGTTCAGCCCGAGCGAGGCCGGGTCCACCACCGCGCGGTAGCCCCGGATGGCGCCGGCCCGCTCCAGCTCGCGCAGCCGCCGGTGGCAGGGGGAGACACTGAGCCGCACCCGCGCGGCCAGCTCGGTCACGGTCAGCCGCCCGTCCTGCTGGAGCTCGGCAAGGATTTTCCGGTCTACGTCGTCCATGAAGAAGATTTTTGCGCACAACTCGTGATCATGAGCAAACTTCAGAAACACTTTCGGGCAATTCGCGCCTAATCTGCCCGGTATGGACTCGGGACTGCTCCTCTCCTTCCTCGCCGTGGACCTGCTGCTGGTGTGCGTACCGGGCGCCGACTGGGCGTACGTCATCACGACCGCCCTGCGCGGCAGCCGGGTACCGCGCGCGGTGACGGGCCTGGTCTGCGGCTACGCCCTCCACACCGCCCTGGCGACAGCGGGCCTCGCGGTCCTGGTGGCGGGCTCCCCCGGTCTGCTGACCGCCGTGACGGTGGCCGGTGCGGCGTACCTGCTGTGGCTGGGCTGGGGGGTGCTGCGCCGGCCGTCGGTTCCGGGCCCGTCGGACGCGGCGTCCGCGGGGACGGACGCCACACCGGTGGCCGACGGCCGGCCCTTCCTGCGCGGTGCGACGATCAGCGGTCTGAACCCCAAGGGGCTGCTCCTCTATCTCTCCGTACTCCCCCAGTTCCTCACCCTGCGCGGCGCCCACCTCCCCGTCCCCGCGCAGACCGCGGTGCTCGGCCTGCTCCACATGGCGTGCTGCGCGGCGGTCTACCTCACGGTCGGCACCCTCGCCCGCACCCTCCTCGCGGCCCGCCCGACGGCGGCCCGCGCGGTGACCCGCACGTCGGGCGCGGCGATGCTCGGCATCGGAGCGTTCCTGCTGGCGGAACGCCTGGCGACGCTCTAGGGTTCCCGCACCTCGGCGCCCGCACGGCCCTGGTGTCCCGCCCCGGGTGGCGGCGACTGTGAGGCGGTCCACCGGTGGCGGCGGGACTGAGCGCGGCCCCAGTGGTGATACTCGCCCCATGGCACAGCACGATCTTCACGAACTGCTCCGCTCGCTGCGCGTCTGGGACCCCGAGGCCACCCGGTTGCCGCCCTTCGATCCGGACACCGCCCCGCCCACTCCGCTCGCCCTGTTCACGGACTGGTTCGCGGAGGCGGTGGCGGCCGGGCAGCCGGAGCCGCACACCATGTCGCTGGCGACCGCGGACGAGGAGGGCCTGCCGGACGTGCGGATCGTCATGCTGCACGGCGCCGACGCGGACGGCTGGTCCTTCGCCACGCACGCCACGAGCCGCAAGGGCCGCGCGCTGGCCGCCCGGCCGCAGGCGGCCCTCGCCTTCTACTGGCCGGTGCTGGGCCGACAGGTACGGCTGCGCGGACCGGTCACCGCCGCACCGGCCGAGGAGAGCCGGGCCGACCTGCACGCGCGGTCCACCGGCGCGCTGGCCGCCGCGCTGACCGGGCGGCAGAGCGAGGAACTGGACTCGCTCGCGGAGCTGCGGCGGGCCTCGGAGGCGGCCTGGGAACGGGCCCGGGAGAACCCGGCGGAACCGTCGCCGACCTGGACGCTGTACCGGCTGCGCCCGGACACGGTGGAGTTCTTCCAGGGGGACCCGGAGCGGCGGCACGTACGCCTGGAGTACCGCAGCACCGGATTCGGCTGGAGCAAGGCGCTGTTGTGGCCCTGATCGAGCCCGGGCTCCTGACGGTACGTCAACTCACGGACAGCAACCGCCTCGGAGTCCGCTCCGCGTCCGAAGCCGACAGCATGCACACCGTTTCCGTACACCCGTGATCAATCCGCAACCAATTCCCGTCTTGACCGAGACCCATCAAGCGGGTGGGTGATTACGCTCCCGCTCATGGCCGCCTCCCGCCCCGCCGACGTCCGCCGCCCGCCGGTCCCCGCCGACCCCCCGGTCTATGTGATCGGCGCCGGACCGGGCGGTCTGGCCGTCGCCCGGGAGCTGCGGGAACGGGGCGTACGCGCGGTGGTCCTGGAGAAGTCCGACCGGGTCGGCGCCTCCTGGCGCGGCCACTACGACCGGCTGCGCCTGCACACCACCCGGCGGCTGTCCGCCCTGCCCGGCCTGCCCATGCCCCGCAGGTTCGGACGCTGGGTGTCCCGGGACAACGTGGTGCGCTACCTGGAGAAGTACGCCGAACACCACCGGCTGGAGATCGTCACCGGCGTGGAGGTGCACCGCGTCGAGCGGACCGCGGACGGCACCGGTTGGCTGCTGCGCGCCTCCGGCGGCCGGGAACTGACCGGCAGCGCGGTGGTCGTCGCCACCGGCTTCAACCACACCCCGCGGCTGCCCGACTGGCCGGGCCGCGAGGCGTACGGCGGCGAACTGCTGCACGCCGCCGGCTACCGGAACGCGGCTCCGTACCGGGGGCGGGACGTGCTCGTCGTCGGCGTCGGCAACACGGGCGCGGAGATCGCCGTGGACCTGGTGGAGGGCGGGGCCGCGCGGGTGCGGCTCGCGGTGCGCACGCCCCCGCACATCCTGCGCCGCTCCACCCTCGGCTGGCCCGCCCAGTACACCGGCGTCCTGGTCCGGCGGCTGCCGGTGTGGCTGGTGGACCGGCTCGCGGGGCCGGTCGGACGGCTGAGCACCCCGGACCTGTCCGCGCACGGGCTGACGCGCCCGGACACCGGCCTGTACAGCAGGGTGAAGCAGGGTGCGATCCCGGTGCAGGACGCCGGCCTGGTCGACGCCGTCCGCACGGGCAGGGTGGAGGTGGTGGCGGCCGTGGAGGCGTTCGAGGACGGCAAGGTGGTCCTCGCCGACGGCAGCCGCATCGCCCCGGACGCGGTGATCGCGGCCACCGGATACGTCCGCGCACTGGAGGGGCTGGTCGGGCAGCTGGGGGTGCTGGACGGGCGCGGCCGGCCGGTGGTGCACGGCGGCCGTACGTCCCCACGGGCGCCCGGCCTGTACTTCACCGGGTTCACCAACCCGATCAGCGGGATGCTGCGGGAGCTGGCGCTCGACGCGGGGCGGATCGCCAAGGCGGTCGCGAAGAAGTCGGAGCAGCCGGCCGGCAACCATCGCTCATCGGTTACGCTTTGACGTTTCATCAGGTCGTGGCGAGTGCCCCTGCGGCCGGGGCGGTGCGCCGGATGGCCAGGGACATCAGGGCCGCCGCCGCACGGAGCGCGCCGGAGGCGTACCAGACCAGGCCGTAGGAGCCGAAGGCGTCCCGGGCGACACCGCCGAGGTAGGCGACGAGGACCGCGCGCCGATCTGGTGGGCGGCGGGCGGCGAGCACCCAGCCGAAGACGATGGCGCTGTCCTCGCCGAACCGCTCGCGGCACAGGGCGAGGGTGGGCGGAACGGTGGCCACCCAGTCCAGTCCGCACGCACTGGGCGCACTCCGAGCGGTTCCAGCGGCTGTTCGCGAAGGTCGAGGTGGACGCCAACGTGCTGTTCATCGACGACGGCGACGTGCTCACCTCGGCCGGGGTGGCCGCCGGGATCGACCTGTGCCTGCGCCTGGTCCGCCGCGACTTCGGCGCGGCCGTCGCCAACGAGGTCGCCCGGGTCACCGTCGTACCGCCCCACCGCGACGGCGGCCAGGCCCAGTACGTCCGGCGTCCGGTCCCCGGCTCCCGGCTCCCGGCTCGCCACGACGGCCGCCGCCCGCGCCTGGGCGCTCGGCCGGCTGCACGAGCCGATCCAACCGCGGGACATGGCCGCGCAGGAGGCGATGTCGGTGCGCACCTTCACCCGCCGCTTCCGCGAGGAGGCCGGCATCAGCCCCGGTCAGTGGCTCACCCAGCAGCGCGTGGAGCGGGCCCGGCGGTTGCTGGAGTCCACGGACCTGTCGATGGACCAGGCGGCCCGGGAGTCCGGCTTCGGCACGGCCCAGTCGATGCGCCGGCACCTACAGGCCGCGCTGGGCATCACCCCCACTGCCTACCGGCGCACCTTCCGCACCGGCGGCACCGGTACCGACGCCGACATCAGCACCGGCACCGGCACCGGCGCTCCGCGCTGACCGGGCGGTGCGTATCTCGCCCCACCAGCCGACCGCCGTCAGCAGCAGGGTCAGGGCCACGCCCGCCAGGATGGCCGTCGAGGGCGTGGTGAGCGGCAGCAGGGCACCGGCGAGCGAGCCGGTGGCCGCGTAACCGGCGCCCACCGCGGCGTACATGACCGAATAGCCGGCCGCCAGGGCGTGCGGCGGAAGGGCCTCGCGCAGCGACAGATTGCGGGTGAGCATCGCGCCGGACTGGAGCAGCCCCGCCGCCGCCAGCGCCACCGCCATGCCCGGCGCCGCCGGTATCAGCGCGACCAGGCACACCGCGGCGGACATCCCCGCCATCAGCACCACGCTGCGGGTGGCGAGCCGGCCCGGCCAGGACCGCAGCCCGTACACGAACGCGCCCACGGCGGAGGCCACCGACATCGCCGTGAGCAGCGGGCCCGCCCAGCCGACTCCGATGCCGCGCTGTTCGAGCAGGGCGGGCAGGACCAGTTCGGCCAGGGACAGCAGGGACAGCCCGGCCGCGCCCGTGACGAACACCGGCCAGGCGCGGGCCAGCACCCGCAGTCGCGCGGCGCCCCCTGTGCCGGGCCCGGCCGGATCCGCCGCCCAGCCGGCCGGCAGCAGCCACAGGCCCAGGGCGGCGGCTGCCATCAGGGCGGCCTGGAGCAGCAGCGGGAAGCGCGGGCCGGCACCGAGGGCGAGTCCGGTGACGGCGGCCGGGGAGACGGCCCAGACGCCGAAGGTGAGCATCGACTCGACGGACAGCGCCTGGGCCGCCGCGTGCCGGGGAACCAGGGAGGTGAGCAGGGCCCGCAGCCCGCCGGGCGCCGCGGCCGGACCGGCCCCGGCGAGGAAGGCGGAGGCGGCGAGCAGCGCGGGGGACGCGCCGGGGAACACTCCGAGGCCGGTGAAGCCGGCGGCGCCCGCGACCAGGCCCGCGGCCAGGTGCGGACGGGCCCGGCCGGGGTCCAGCCGCATGCCGAGCACGGGGGCGCCGACGATCTCGCCGATGACGTAGGCGGCGGCCAGGGCCGCGCCCAGCGCATAGCCGCCGGGACGCTCGCGGACCAGGAAGACCAGGGCGAGCGGGGCCATGGCCACCGGCATCCGGGCGCCGACGGCCACCAGGGCCCAGGTCAGGACCCGCCGGGAAACGACATCGCGGTAGCTCATGCCTCGACGGTAGGGGGCGGCGCCGACAACCGCCTCCCCCATTTCCGGAGCCTGTGGATAACTCCGCCGCCGGTCCCAACCGCCGCTGCACGCACCGCACCTGGGTCCGCCCAGGGAGCATCGACAAGGTGCGGCAGGTCTCGCGTGGGTGCTGCCGGACGTGGCGGGCAGGCGGGGCGTCGACCGGCCGGCCGAGAGGGGGCTGCCGCACGGGCGGAACGGGAAGCCCGGAATGTTGTCCACAGCCTGTGGAGGAACCGGCCGGAGCGCGTTTCCGCTGTCGGCGGTGACCGAGCCGTTCGTGTCGGCGCGGCGGGAACGCCGGTGGCACCGGTGGCGGTCCGGTGAGCCGCGGCACCGGTGCACCGTGGCCGTCTCGTGAACGGCGGCACCGGTGCACCGCGGGTGGCCCGGGAACGGCGGCGCGCTACACCACTTCGAAGGCGAACCCCTCGTACGCGGGCAGACCGCCCCCGTACGCCAGCGCCGCGTTCTGCCGGGGCGGTGAACAGCGGTCCAGTTCGCACCAGATGCTCTTGCCGACGCCCTCGGGGCTCCAGCCCCAGCGGTCGGCGAGGCACTCCACGAGGGCCAGGCCCCGCCCGCCGGTCGCGTCGTCGTCGGCGCACCGGGGCTGGGGCGCCCGGGAGCTGGTGTCGGCGACCTCCACCCGCACCGGGGCGGAGCCGCCGTTCCCGGCCGCCGCGCCCGGCAGGCACAGTCGCAGCACGGCCGGCCGGCCGGTGTGCACCACGGCGTTCGTCACCAGTTCGGAGACGAGCAGGATCAGGGTCTCGGCCAGCGGCTCGTCGGCCGTTATGCCCGACCCGGCGAGCCGCGAGCGGGCCCACCGCCTGGCCCGCCCCACCTCCGCGGGGTCGGGCCGGATCTCCAGCTGCACTCGAAGCACCTGCACCGCTCACACCATCCGAACCGGCGGACACATGACCCCGCGCCGCCCGTGCGCCACGGCGTCCGCCGCGGCGACGATCACGACGAGGGCCACGATCGTAGCCATTCTCTGCATGGCCGGGACAACGACCAGAGCCGGGAGTCACGGACTGTGACTCCCTTGCAGCACAGCATGGTTGACTGACAGTCACGCCAACAAGCGCTTCGGGCATATTCCCGCGCGAAGGAGTACGTATAGGGGATACTGTGCGACGCTCGTGACGCCGAGTCGAACAAACCTGGAGCGGCATCCCCAACCGCCGTGCGAGCAGCGGCGGGCGCCGCCCGGAGCGGCATCGCCCCCGAGGCGGCACCGGCCCGGCCCGGACGCGCGGTCCCTCGCCGGCTCTCCCACGGTACCGGAACGGCCGGGTCGTTGCGGAACGTGACGAGTCCGGTCGGCGGCACCCACGGTTATCGACGCTCCGTAAGCATCGTTCGTCACGGTCACGGCCCGAGGACGCGTCGGTGGCGCTCTCGGCAGGCGTCACCGGGCCCGCGCGACGACCTCCTGCGCACGGTGCTCAAGTACCGTCCTGCGGAGCCGTTTTCGCAGTCTTGAGGAAGACGGCGGGAAGCGGGCCGCGGTTGTCCTCCTCCGGGACCATTCGCGGTGCGGTGTCTCCCACCGCGGTGCCCGCCGAGCCCGCCTTCAGGGAGGATCCGCCCGACTGCCGCACACGAAAGGGTGGATGGGTTCCCTGTCCGCCGATCCAAGGACTTCCTTCGTGCGAAGCAGCAGAACCGCCTCCCTGCTGGCGGCCGGTGCCGCCGCCGTCATGGTGCCCGTGCTCCTCCCGGCCACGGCCTCCGCCACCACCCCCGCCCCGACGACCGCCACGGCCGGCCCCCTCGCCCGGTACCTCACGCAGAAGCCGGCCTGGCACCGCTGCGACCCGGACACCCCGGCCTCCTACCAGTGCGCCACGATCAAGGTGCCGCTCGACTACGGCCACCCGGGCGGCAAGAAACTCGACCTCGCGATATCGAGGTGGAAGACGAGCACAAAGAAGCAGCACCGGGGCGTGCTCCTGCTCAACCCCGGCGGCCCGGGCGGCTCCGGCCTCGACATGCCCCTGTACCTGGGCGGCGAACTGCCCACGTCCGTGAAGAACACCTACGACCTCGTCGGCTTCGACCCGCGCGGCGTCGGCCAGAGCTCCCCCGTCGGCTGCGGCCTGACCGACGGGGAACAGAACTGGCAACGCCCCTACAAGAAGGAGACGTTCGCCAAGGACGTGGCGTGGGCCCGGACCGTCGCGGTGAAGTGCTACGCCAGGCAGGGCGACAAGCTCCGCCACATCTCCACCCGTGACACGGCCCGCGACATGGACGTCATCCGTGCCGTGCTCGGCGAGAAGAGGATCTCCTACCTCGGCTACTCGTACGGCACCTATCTCGGCGCGGTCTACACGCAGATGTTCCCCCACCGCGCCGACCGGTTCGTCCTGGACAGCGCCGTCGACCCGGCCCGTATCTGGCGCGGCATGATCCAGGTCTGGGCGGAGGGTGCCGAGCCCGCCTTCGCCCGGTGGACCGAGTGGACCGCCGAGCGGAACTCCGCCTACCGGCTGGGGGCGACCCCCCAGGCCGTCCGCAAGACCTTCTACGACCTGGTGGCCCAGGCCGACCGCAAGCCGATCGACGTCGACGGCATGCGGATGACCGGAGATGACATCCGCGCCACCAGCCGGGCCGCGTTCTTCAGCGTGCGGGACGCCGCCGAGTGGGTCGTCACCCTGAAGAAGGCCGCCGCGGGCACCCCGGCGGGCCGGGGGCTCAGGACGCCGACGCCCCTGCCGCCGTCGTTCGCCCGCACCACGCCCGAGGACAACGGCGACGCCGCCTTCTGGTCCGTCCTCTGCGCCGACCAGCGCGACTGGCCGCGCGACCCGGAGCGGTACCGCGCCGACGCGATCCGGGACAAGAAGAAGTACCCGCTGTACGGCGACTTCGGGTCCTCCATCAAGCCGTGCGCCTTCTGGAAGACCGGCGGTGAGCGCACCACCAAGGTCGACAACAAGGTGCGCGCGCTGATCCTGCAGAACGAGTGGGACCCCCAGACGCCGCTGACCAGCGGTCAGGGGCTGCGCCGGGCCATGAAGGGGGCGAAGATGGTCACGGTCCTGGGGGGCTCCGGACACGGCGTCTACGGCACCAAGTCGTGCGCGGACAAGACGGCCACGACCTATCTGGCCACCGGCAGGCTGCCGTCTAAGGACATCACCTGCAAGGCCGCGCCGGAAGCGGCCGGGCGCGCCGGCCTGCTCCCGCTGCCGCTTCCCGGATCCCGGGGCCTGCCGGGACCGGACAGCCGTTTCTGAGGCCGTTCACGGCGGGCACGTCCCGGGCCACCGGGGCCCCCGCCGTTCACATCCGGCTGAGACCCGCGCCGTTCACATCCGGCTGAGACCCGCGCCGTTCACATCCGGCTGAGGCTCGCGCCGTTCACATCCGGCTGAGGCTCGCGGCCGCGTACAGCACGTCCCGGATCGCCCGGCGGTCTCCCTCCTGGCCCGCCGCGGCGTCCTCCGGGGACACATGACCGGCCGCGAGCTTGCAGAACTCGACGCCGTCGAGGACCACGCGGGCCACCTCCAGGTCCGCGGAGCCCTGGGCCGCCGGTGAGTCCAGCGGGATCAGCCACTCGCCCGGGGCGTCGCCCTCGATCTCCAGCCGCAGACTGCGGCCGGGCGCGCCGGCCGGCACGAGGTGCGGGGTGTGGCGGGCCGGTTCGGACAGTCCCGCGCGTCGGCGCTCGGCGAGCACCGACGGCAGCACCCGGGCCGCGAGGTCGATCATCCGGTGAAGGTGCCGGGGCGTCGGCACCGCGTACGGGTAGTCCACGGCCTGGGCGATGTCCTCGGCGTGCACCCAGCACTCGAAGGCGCGGTCAAGCATCGCGTCGTGCAGCGGCAGCGTGAAGTCGCCGTAGGAGACCGGGAGTCCGCCCGTACGGCCGCCGGTGAAGGACACCGTGCGCACCAGGGCGTGGCTCTGCTCCCGCCAGGCTCCGCGCACCGCGTGCGCCGGCGGCAGCTGCCCGGACCGCCAGTAGGTCTCCGTGCGGCCGGCCGGTCCCGCGGCGCCCCGTTCCGCCGTGCCGGCGGTCCCGGTCAGCGGGTCCGCCAGGCCGAGCGCGGCGCCGATCAGGCCGTCCACCGCGAGCAGGTGCGCTATGACCCCGGCGACGGTCGTACGCCGGCTGGTCGCGATGTCGTTCTCGAACCAGCGCAGTTCCACCGGCGCTTCCCACTCGCCGGCCTTGAAGTCCTGGAGCAGCGCGTCCAGCCGCGCGGTCTCGGCGTCGTACGGCGCGGCCCAGCCGGGGACCGGGATGCGCGGCGGCCGGCGTCGCAGACAGCTCTCCAGGACGCGGGTGCGCAGGCCGGGGTCCAGGTCGAGGCTCTCCGGCCGGTGCAGCAGGCCGACCGCTTCGCGCAGCCGGCGGGCCTCGTCGGCGCAGGAGCCGCAGTCGCCCAGGTGCTCCTCGACGGCCGCCGTCTCCGCGGCCGAGCAGGCGGTCAGCGCCCAGGCGCCGAGCAGTGACTTCAGGACGTCGTGCGACAGGTCGGGCGGCGGCACGGGTGCGAGATCCCCCAGGTCGGCGAGGTCGGGCAGCGCGAGTCCGCTGTCCTCCACGGAGGTTCGGGGCGTGGGTATCCGCGGGGCGGGCACGGCCCCGGACCGTCCGGGGCCTCCCGCGGCACCGCCCGGCGGGCCCAACCGACCGCCGGGGCCGCCGGAACCGCCGGGGCCACCGGGGCCACGCCGACCACCGGTGCCGCCGTCCCGGTGCTCCTCCCCTGGCTCCTCGCCGTCCCGGCGGCCGTCGGCCGCGCCGTGGGCGTTCTCATGCGCCCCCTCGGAGCGGTGCGGGCCGTTCACACCGCGCCCCGGTATCCCGGCGGGGTGCGGGCGTCGTGGGCGGTGGCCAGGAGCTGGAGGCCGAGGCGGAGCCGGCGGCGGGCCTCGTCCTCGGTGACGTTCAGGTCGGCCGCGGCCTGGCGGTAGTCGCGGCGCTGGTTGTAGGCCAGGTCGAGGGCGGCCCGCAGCGGGGCGGGCATGGAGTGCACGATGTAGTCGGCGCGGGCGGCGACCGAGGCCCGGCGGACGGTGCTCTCCCGTTCCTCGCGCAGCGGCTGTTCCAGTTCCTCCCGGTCGCGCAGCCGCTGCACGGCGATCCGCTGGGTGACCTCGGCGAGCCAGGAGCGCAGCGGGCCTTGCCCGGGGTCGTAGGTCTCGGGGTGCTCCCAGACGTGGGCGAAGACCTCGCGGGTGACCGAGTCGGCGGCCCGCTCGTCGTCCAGGACGCGGTGGGCGAGGTGGTGCACGAGGGAGGCGAACCGGTCGTACATCTCGCCGAGGGCCGCCGCCTCGCCGCGGGCGAGTCGCTGCTGCATCTTGCGGTCCCACCGGGGCGACAGGTCGTTCCTGGCCACGCGGTCCCCTCCCCTCGCCGTCCTCGGCCACCGGGCCGGCCGGCCCTGCCCTCTCGAATGTAGACGGCCCCTCTGACAGCGCACGCCCCTTTATGCCAATGTGCGCCCCTGACGCCACCTCCCGTGATAGTGCCCTCTTCACACAACCTTCACCCGAGCCGCGTACACACTTGATCGAAAACGATCGTTGATGACCGAAACAAGTCCCTGGTCGGCGCTTGTTGATCAACCGTCGTTTGCGGCCTCACGTTTCAGGGAACGGCCGCTGGGCAGCCACGCGAAAGGAAACGTAGGAACTGCTTCCGTTTCCGGGCGGTTCCAGGAGATCCGGCGAGCGGAGGACATGGCCGTGGCATTCAAGGTGACCGGCGTCGAACAAGGCCGGTGGGCCGTGCTCCGGGTGTCCGGGGAGCTGGACCTGATGACCTCGCCGGTGCTGCGCCAGTGCGTGCACGACGCCGTCGCCGAGGGACACCACAGCCTCGTCGTGGACCTCTCCGACGTGTTCTTCTGCGATTCCAGCGGGGTCGGCGTCCTCATCGCCGCCCGCCGGCTGATCCGCTCCTGCCAGGGCCGGCTGCGGCTGATCCTGCCGGACCGGGGCGCCGACGACGGATCGCACGTCAACCGCGTGCTCGGCGCGCTCGGCGTCCGCCGCCTCTTCGACGTCCACCCCGACCTCGACTCCGCCACCGCCGACGAAGCGGGGCCGCTGTCCGCGTGAGCATCCGCCGGCCGTGACAACGTCCCGGCCGCGCCACGGCGTTGTCGCGGAATTCCCCCGGTCTTGGGACAGTCGTCGGTTTTCCGCCATCCGACGGCCACCCGCGTCGTACGCTCCCAGCCAGGCCCCAGGGACCCACACGATCCCGCGGCCCCTCATGTACGACGCACACGTAAGGCGGCCCCCCCCCATGGCCAGCACCGAGTACGAGCGCCGGATCGCCGCCCGGTTCGCCACCTTCGACCAGGACGGCAACGGCTACATCGACCGCGAGGACTTCAGCGCGGCGGCCAAGTCCCTGCTCACCGAGTTCGCCGTGCCCGCCCGCTCCGCCCGGGGCCAGGCGCTGTACGCCGGCGCCGAGGCGTTCTGGCAGGGCATGGCCGGCATCGCCGACCGGGACGGCGACCAGCGCATCACCCGCCAGGAGTTCGTCACCGGCGCGGTCAAGCGGCTGAGCGACAGCCCCGGCCGGTTCGCCGAGATCGCCCGCCCCTTCCTGCACGCGGCCCTGGCGGTGGCCGGCCCGGACGCCGACGGCCGGATCACCGTCCCCGACGCCGCCCGTCTCCTGCGCGCCCTGCGCGTGCCGGCCGAGGCCGCCGAGGCGGCCGCCGCCGCGCTCGACACCGACGGCGACGGATGGATCGACGAGCGGGACGCCGTACCGGCCTTCGCCCGCTACTTCACGGTGCCCGAACGGGAGTGAGGGCCACCCGGGGCAACCGGCGTACCCCGGACACCCCCGGAGACCCGGGCACCCCGGACATCCGGGGTCAGGCGAACACCACGGTCCGGCGGCCGTTGAGCAGGATGCGCCGCTCGGCGTGCCACTTGACGGCCCGCGCCAGCGCCTGGCACTCCACGTCGCGCCCGATGGCCACCAGCTGGTCCGGCGTCACACCGTGCCCGACCCGCTCGACCTCCTGCTCGATGATCGGTCCCTCGTCCAGGTCCGCGGTGACGTAGTGCGCCGTCGCGCCGATCAGCTTCACGCCCCGCGCGTGCGCCTGGTGGTACGGCTTCGCGCCCTTGAAGCTCGGCAGGAACGAGTGATGGATGTTGATGATCCGGCCGCTGAGCTGCTTGCACAGGTCGTCCGAGAGGACCTGCATGTAGCGGGCGAGGACGACCAGTTCGACCCGCTCCTCGCGCACCAGCTCCAGCAGCCGTGCCTCGGCCTCGGGCTTGGTGTCCTTGGTGACCGGGATGTGGTGGAAGGGAATGTTGTACGAACCCACCAGTTCCTCGAAGTCGGTGTGATTGGACACCACGCCGACGATCTCCACCGGGAGCGCGCCGGTCCGCGCCCGGAACAGCAGGTCGTTCAGGCAGTGCCCGAACTTGCTGACCATGAGCAGGATGCGCATCTTCTCGTCGGCCCGGTGGATCTGCCAGTCCATGTGGAAGGAGTCGCCGACCGCGGCGAAGCTCGCCCGCAGCTTGTCCACCGTCACCGGCGCCTCGGCCGAGAAGTGGACGCGCATGAAGAACAGTCCCGTGTCGTGGTCGCCGAACTGCTGGCTGTCCTCGATGTTGCAGCCGGTCATGAAGAGGTAGCTGGACACGGCGTGCACGATGCCCTGCTTGTCCGGGCAGGAGAGCGTGAGGACGTACTGGTCGGCCGGGGCGGCGGCGGATGCGGACTGATCTGTCATGCACTACAGGGTCCCATACCGGCCACCCCGCGCGAGCCGCCGTCCGCTAAGCGGAACGGGTCAGAATCCGCAGGACCTCGAGACTCCTGGGCGCCGCGTCCGGGTCGTCCCCGTCGCTCACCGACATCCGCACGTGCGCGTCCCGCGCCGCCCGCACCGCGTCCGGCCAGCCGGGGTGGTCCAGGTACGCGGCGACCGGCGCGTCCGGGCCGACCTCGTGCATGATGCGCAGCAGCCGCAGCACGGCGGTGTCGACGAGCGCCGCCTCCTGCGAGTCCCGGAAGATGGTGCCGACGTACTTCTCCGCCGACCAGTTGTCCAGCCAGGTGTCCTCCACCAGCCGGTACACGGCGTCCGTGACGTCGCCGTAGCCGTCGACACCGGCCAGCCAGACCTCGCGCTGGAACACCGGGTCGGAGAGCATGTGCAGCGCCGAGCGCACGTTGCTGCGCCACCGCCACCACGGCATGTCGTTCAGGGGCATGCCGCCCATGGTGGAGGAGCGACGGCCGCGACGGGAAGTGTTCTCCGAACCTTGCACGGTCACCGATCGTACGTTCCTCGCTCCCCGCCGCCCAGCGGCCCCCGCAATTCACCTGGGCGTCACCCCTCGTCGACCACGGGTCACTCCCGGGTTAGCGATGTGAGGGAATCGTGCGGGTACATGACCGGCAGGCGTCGCACCCGCACCACCTCTTCCGCCTCTTCCGCCTCTTCCGCCTCTTCCCGCCCCGCCCGGGCCGCCGCCCTCGCCGCGTGCGCGGTGGCCCTGTGCGCGTCGCTCACCGCCGCGTGCGGGATCGTCCCCGGTGCCACGGGGGGCTCCGGGGACGATCCGGTCACGGTGATGACCTGGGCCCCGCAGGACACCGACGCGACCAACAAGCCCGGCATGCCCGCGATGGCCCTCGCCTACGCGAAGTGGGTCAACGCGCACGGCGGCGTGGGCGGCCGCGAGCTGAAGGTGCTCACCTGCAACGACCACAACGACAGCGTGGGCGCCGCCAGGTGCGCCAAGCGCGCCGCGGCCGAGGACGTGGTCGCCGTCGTGGGCTCGTACAGCCAGTTCGGCGACTCCTTCCTCGCCCCGCTGGAGGGCGCCGGCATCCCCTACATCGGCGGCTACGGCGTCACCAACGACGAGTTCACCGGCACCATGTCCTACCCGGTCAACGGCGGCCAGCCCGCCCTGCTGGCCGGCCTCGGCAAGGCCCTCGCGGCCGGCTGCGGCAACGTCGCCCTGGTCCGCCCCGACAGCATCGCCGGCGACCAGCTCCCGGCGCTGCTCGACGCGGGCCTGAAGGCCGGCGGGCACGCGGACGCCGGTGACCAGCTCGCCGCCGAGAACGCCACCGAGTACGGCGGCCAGGCCGAGCGGGCGCTGCGCTACGCGACCGCGGCCCCGGCCCGCCAGGGCTGCGTGGTGCCCGCGCTCGGCGACCGCACGGACACCTTCATGGACTCCTTCCGGCGGGTCCGCGCGAGCCGGCCGGACGTGCGCACGGCGACCGTGCTCGGCAGCGTCGACCAGACGGTGATCAACGCCACGGGCGGGGCGTCCGGGCCGTACGAGGGGGCGTACGTCACCGGCTGGTACCCGGCCGCGTCCGATCCGCGCTGGGCCCCGATGAAGAAGGTGATCAACGAGGCGGCCTTCGACGACGACCGCATCGATCCCGCCGACGCCGGGGTGCAGACCACCTGGATCGCCTACACCGTGCTCCGGGCCGTCCTGGAGAAGATCGGCGACGGCGAGGTGACCCCCGACACCGTGCGGCGCACCCTCAACGACGGGCTGCGGGTCTCCACCGGCGGCCTCACCCCGACCCTGAGCTGGCCCTACGCCGGCCGGCTCGCCGGGGTCGGCTTCCCGCGGCTGGTCAACGCCGACGTCACCCTCCAGGTGGTCCGGGGCGGCAGGCTGGTCGCGGCCGGGCAGCACGCAGGCGACCGGCACGGGGTCGCCGACACGACCTCGGTCCTGGAGCGCGCGGAGGTGTCGTGACGGGCCCCGGAGCCGGGGCCCGCCGGGGGCGTCACAGCTGGGTGGGCTGACGCTGGGTCAGGCCGTACTGGCGGGCGATCGCGTTCCACAGCGGGGCCGCCTTGCCCTTCTGCTCGGTCGCCGTCTTGCTCTCCCGGTTGCCCGCCTGGGTCTCGCCGGTGGAGCGTGCCTGCCCCTTGTGGCAGCCCTTGCGCCCCTTGACCTGGTCGGCCCAGGCCGCGTAATGGTTGTCGGCCGCCGCGGACGCCTGCCAGGCCCGGGTCAGCGCGTCCCTGAGCCGGCCCTGGGCGTGCAGCTTGTCCGTGGGCAGCTTGTTCAGCCGGGTGACCAGCTCGCCGCGCTGCCGGGCCGCGTCCCGCAGGTCGGCGGCGGCCTGGCCGAGGTTGTCGCACTTGCGGACGTCGGCCACCGCCCGGACCACCGCGGCGCGGCTGCTGCCGCTGTCCGCGAGCAGCTTGTCCAGCTCGGCCGCCTGCTGCCGGGCGGGGTCGACGCTGGGCGACGGGGAGTCCGGGCCGGCCGGGGACGAGGCCACGACCGGCGTGTCGTCGCCGCCCGAGTCCTTGCCGTCGCCACCGCCGGCGCTGAGCAGGGCGCCGGCGCCCACGCCCACCACGATCAGGCCCACGGCCGCCGCGGCGATCAGCGGCACCCGCGACCGGCCGCCGCGCCGCCCGCCGCCGTCGTCCGGCCCGTGGTCGTACGACGGGGGCGCCGGGCGGTACGCGGACGGCTCGGGGCCGGGGTAGGCGTCCGGCTGCTGGACGACCGGGAGCTGCTGGGTGGAGCCGGCCGGGCCGTCGCCGGCCGCCGGACCGCCGCGGAAGAGGTTGTCGAACTCGGCGGGCGGCTGCCGGTCCGCGCCCGGCACCTGCGGCTGGGTCTGGGTCTCGGCGGCGTAGGGCGGGATGTACTGCGTGGCCTCCGCGTCCGAGGGCGCGGGCGCCGGCTGCCGGGACGCCCGGCCGAGGTACCGGGTCTCCTCCGCGCCCGACTCCGGCGGCAGCGCGCCGGAGGCCACCGGCGGGATGTACTGGGTGGCCGCCTCGTCACCGCGGCCGGCCGGACCCGCGCCGACCGGCGGGAGGTACTGCGCGGCGCCGTCGGCCGGTGCGGCCTGCACGGGCGGTATGTACTGGGTGGCGCCCTCGTCGGCGCCGCTCCCGGCGGCGACCGGCGGGAGGTACTGCGTCGCGGCGTCGGCCGGCGGGGGCAGCGCAGCGCCCGCGCCGGGCGGCAACGGCGCGCCGGGTGCCCCCGGATACGGCTGCTGATGCTGCTGCCCGGGGTACGGCTGCTGGTTCGGCTGCGCCTGGTACGGCTGGTGGGGCTGCTGTCCCTGGTACGGCTGCTCGGGCTGCTGTCCCGGATACGGCTGGCCGGGCTGCTGTCCCGGATACGGCTGCTGGGGCTGCTGGTACGGGCCGGGTGCGCCGTAGCCGGACTGCGGGGGCGTGCCGTGGGCGCCGGGGCCGGGCCGGCCGCCGTAGGAATCGCCGTAGCCGGGTGCCTGGCCGCCGTACGACGGGGCCGGGGCGCCCTCCGGGGGCAGCGGACCCGGGCCCGCGGCGGACGGGGGCTGCTGCCCGGGGCCGGGCCACTGCGGGGCCGCCGGGGGCCAGTCCCCGCCCGGCCGGGGCGCCTGCTGCCCGGACCCCCAGGAACCGTCCCAGGACTGTCCGCCGGCCGGGGCGGCGGGCTCGGGCGGCGCGGTCATGCCCGGCAGCAGGGGCTCGCCTCCGTCGGAGGGCAGCACGATGCCTTCGCGCGCGGGCCGCGCCGACGGCTCCTCGCCCTGTCCACTCTGCGTCACCGGGACTCCTACTAATGGGGGACCTTGTGAATCGTCGGCACACGCTACCGGGTCCCCCGAGCCAGGTGCCACGCAGCTCAGGACGTGATCCGCCGTGCTGTGACGGCGGCAACAGCTCCGCCCCGCGGTACGCCGCACGCCGGCACCCGGTGCCCGACGGGTGCCGTCACCGTGCGTTCACCCGGCCGCGGGGCCGGTGTTCACGCGGCCTGCTGGAGTTCCAGCCGGGCGCCGAACTCCCGTACCACCGCCTCCTCCCGGAACGGTTCCAGGCGCTGCTGGAGGTCGTCCAGATACTCGGCGCCCCGGTTGGAGCGCAGTGTCTCCAGCAACTCCACCGCTTTCAGGCCGGTGTTGCAGGCCTGCTCGATCTCGCGCTGCTGCACCTGGGCCGTGGCGAGCAGCACGTACCCGATGGCGCGGCGGCGGGCCCGGGCGTCGGGGTGCCCGGCCAGCGACTGCTCCGCGTACCGCGCCGCCTGCTCGGGCTGCCCGAGGTCGCGGTGGCAGTGCGCCAGCTCGTCCGCCAGGTACGCCTGGTCGAAGTGCGCGATCCACACCGGGTCGTCCCCGTCGGCGGCGTCGGCGCGGTCCAGCGCCGCCGTCGCGCGTCCGCCGGCCGCCTGTGCCGCACGCGCGTCGCCGAGCAGGGCGTGTCCGCGCGCCTCGGCGGCGTGGAACATCGCCTCCGCGCGCGGGGTGACGTGCCCGCGCGCGCCCTCCTGCGCCGCCCGCGCCAACTGGGCGATCTCGCGCGGGTTCCCGAGCTGTGCGGCGAGGTGGCTCATGGAGGCGGCCAGGACGTAACCGCCGTACCCGCGGTCACCGGCGGCCTGGGCGAGGCGCAGCGACTGGATGTAGTACCGCTGGGCCAGGCCGGGCTGGCCGGTGTCCACGGCCATGTACCCGGCCAGTTCGGTCAGCCGGGCCACGGTGGCGAAGAGTTCGCGGCCGACCGCCTCCCGGTAGGAGCCCGCGAGCAGCCCGGACACCACGCTGTTGAGGTAGTGCACGACGACCGGGCGGACGTGCCCGCTGCCGTACTGGTGGTCGAGCTCCACCAGCGCCTGGGTCATGGACCGTACGGCGGCCACGTCGGACTGGCCCACGCGCGGACCGGCCTGCCGGGCCACCTGGGTGTCCGGCGCCGAGATCAGCCAGTCCCGGCTGGGCTCGACCAGCGCGGAGGCGGCGACGGAGGAGCCGGACAGGAAGTCCCGGCGCCCCACGTCGCTGCGCCACAGCTCGCAGACCTGCTCGATGGCTCCCAGTACCGTCGGCGAGAACTGGAGGCCGACCCCCGAGGCGAGGTTCTTGCCGTTGGCCATGCCGATCTCGTCGATGGTGACCGTACGGCCGAGCTTGCGCCCGAGCGCCTCGGCGATGATCGCCGGGGCCCGGCCCCGCGGCTGCTGGCCCCGCAGCCAGCGGGCCACGGACGTCTTGTCGTAGCGCAGGTCGAGGCCGTGCTCGGCGCCGCACATGTTGACCCGCCGGGCCAGCCCGGCGTTCGAGCACCCCGCTTCCTGGATGAGTGCCTGCAGCCGTTCGTTCGGCTGCCTCGCCACGAGAGGCCTTGCGGCCATGTGCTTACCCCCTGCGTTGCGATCCCCTGGAGCGTTTCGCCGACCCCGCGGAGCCGGTGGTTCCGTCGCGGTCGGTCCGGTCGGGACGATCACTGCCCAGTAGACATACCGTCAATGCGCGACATATGCGGTTTGCCGGAAGTGATGGAGGATGCCGGTCCACTCCCTGGCTACCCCGTCCACGCCCGGCTTCCTCGCGCGCGCCCCCGACCGTGCCTCCATGCGCCCCGGCCGCCGAATCGATGCTCCTCCCCGCGCGCGCCCGGGGCCGTAACTCCAGGTGGGCACGGGAGTTGAGTGGGGCGTGGAAGAGACGATCGCGGGCGCCCAGAACACTCAGATGGCCGGTCAGATTCCGCAGCAGCGCGGGGCATCGCTGCTGGAGACCGCCGTACGCTACGCCGAGGAGCGGCACTGGGACGTGGTGCCGGGCACCTGGCTGGAAACCGCCGGCGGCACGCAGCGCTGCTCCTGTGGTGAGGCCGACTGCCCCGCGCCGGGCGCGCACCCCGCGCGCCCCGACTGGGCGACCCAGGCGACCGGCAGTGCGACCGTCGCGCGCCGGATGTGGCAGAAGCAGCCGGCGGCGTCGATCCTGCTGCCGACGGGTCGGACGTTCGAGGCGCTGTCCGTCCCGGAGAGCGCCGGGTTCCTGGCGCTCGCCCGGATGGAACGGATGGAGCTGACGCTCGGGCCGGTCACGCTGACCCCGGACCGGCGGATGCAGTTCTTCGTGCTGCCGGGGGCCTCGGCGAAGGTGGCGGGGCTGGTGCGGAAGCTGGGCTGGTCGCCGCCGTCCCTGGATCTGGTGGCGCTGGGCGAGGGCCAGTACGTGGCGGCGCCGCCCACCCGGTTCGGGGCCCGGGGCGCCGTGCAGTGGGCCCGACGGCCGACCCCGGCGAACCGCTGGCTGCCGGACGCGGAGGAGCTGATCTCGCCGCTGGCCTATGCCTGCGGGAGGGACCGCTAGCCGGTCCCTGGCCGTCGAGCCTTGCCGAACAGGCGTCCTAAAGCTCCATTTTCCCCGTCAACACCCCTCCTTCGAGTGACAGCGCGCGATGAATGATCGCCGTCTGTGGGGGGATCTTCCTGGCAGGAGGCGGACCGCTCGGGGAAAAGCCGGTCCGAGGGGATGACCCTGAGAGCTCGGGGCTCCGGGTCAGCACAGGGGAGGACAGGCCCCGGCGCCGTGCGGCGCCGGGGCCCCTGCCCGTCTCGGTCCCCCGCTCAGCGCTTGGCCACGAACACATGGGAGGCGACGTCCGCCTCCAGTTCGGCGGCCTCGCCGCCACTGCCCACCAGCACACCGCCGGGCGACTCGGTCACGCTCACCACCGAGCCGGGCTGCACGCCCGCCCGCCGCAGCGTGTACATCAGCTGCGCGTCCGTCTGGATCGGCTCCCCGATGCGGCGGACGACGACCGTCTTGCCGTCCGTCCCCGCGTCCAGATCGGCCAGCGAGACCATTCCCTCGTCCAGGAAGGGGTCCGCGCCGTCCTTCTCGCCCAGCTCCTCCAGGCCCGGGATGGGGTTGCCGTACGGCGACTCGGTGGGGTGCCGCAGCAGCTCCAGCACGCGCCGCTCCACGGCCTCGCTCATCACGTGCTCCCAGCGGCACGCCTCCGCGTGCACCTGCTCCCACTCCAGCCCGATCACGTCGACGAGCAGGCACTCGGCCAGGCGGTGCTTGCGCATCACGCGCGTGGCCAGCCGGCGCCCCTCCTCCGTGAGCTCCAGGTGCCGGTCGCTGGCCACGGACACCAGACCGTCACGCTCCATGCGCGCCACCGTCTGGCTGACCGTCGGCCCGCTCTGGTCCAGCCGCTCCGCGATGCGGGCGCGCATGGGGACGACGCCTTCCTCTTCGAGTTCGAGGATGGTGCGGAGATACATCTCCGTGGTGTCGATCAGTCCGGACATACGTGCCCCTCGATTACCTCTGCCGGCAGCCCGGCGCGTGCGCGGCCCCCCTGTACATCAATTCTGCCGGATCCCACTGACAACCGGGCGGCACCGGGGGAACAGGGCCGTTGGCAAGGGGTTACGGGCCGTCGCCGCAGACATGTGCGCGGGGCGGTCGCGCCCGCGCGGGGCGATCGTAGCGCGGCACCGGCCCCAGCCGTGCCGCACGATTACCGGGCGAGACGGCACGGGCCGGGCAGCCGACGGCGCGGACCGCACGACCGGTCGCCTCCGCACGGGACAGCCGGACGGCGCCACCGCAGGGCCCGGCCCCGCCCCGCGTCCGGTGGCCGTCGGAGACGGGACCCGGTGACCACCCGCGTGCGACGGCAGGCACGGGCCCCGTCGCCCCCCTGGGGTGCGCACCGCACGAACCGGACGCCTCCCCACGGGACAGCCGACGAGCACGGGCCCGCACAGGACCGACCACCTCCACCCGCAGCCGCCGCCGAGGGCAGGAGCCGGGACCGAACACTTCCGCGCGGGAGCCGGCCCCGCCCCGCGTCCGGTGGCCGTCGGAGACGGGACCCGGTGACCACCCGCGTGCGGGGCGGGCACGGGCCCCGTCGCCCCCCTGGGGTGCGCACCGCACGAACCGGACGCCTCCCCACGGGACAGCCGACGAGCACGGGCCCGCACAGGACCGACCACCTCCACCCGCAGCCGCCGCCGAGGGCAGGAGCCGGGACCGAACACTTCCGCGCGGGAGCCGGCCCCGCCCCGCGTCCGGTGGCCGTCGGAGACGGGTCCCGGTGGGCACCCGCGTGCGGGGCGGGCACGGGCCCCGTCGCTCCCCTGCGGTGCGCACCGCAGGCCCGGGAACGGGTCCGGGCGTATTGACACCGCGATGGTCCAGACCGCACCGTGATCCGCGACACAGACGCTGCGAAGGGGCACCGCATGAGCGACGGCACGCCTGCCGACCTGTTCTTCGACGCCGCCATCGGCCTGCTGCAACGGGTCCGCGACGAGGAGGCCGACGCGATCGCCGCGGCCGGCGCCCTGCTCGCCGACACCGTCGCGGCCGGCGGCCGTCTGTTCGCGTTCGGCGCCGGGCACTCCTCGCTGGCCGCCCAGGACGTCGTCTACCGCGCGGGCGGCCTGGCCCTGATGAACCTGCTCGCCGTCCCCGGTGTCGTCGGCGTCGACGTCACCCCGGCCACCCTCGGTTCCGCCCTCGAACGGGTCGACGGGCTGGCCGGCGCCGTCCTGGACACCTCTCCGGTCCGCGCCGGGGACACCCTGGTGATCGTCTCCCTGTCCGGCCGCAACGCCCTGCCCGTGGAGATGGCCCTCGGCGCCCGCGCCCGCGGCCTGAAGGTCATCGGCGTGACCTCGGTGGCGTACGCCGCCCAGACCACGTCCCGGCACGCCTCCGGCACCTTCCTGAAGGACCACTGCGACATCGTCCTGGACTCCAAGATCGCCGTAGGGGACGCGGAACTCACCCTGGACACCATCCCGGCGCCCTTCGCTCCCGCCTCCACGGTCGTCACCACCGCCCTGCTCCAGGCCGTCATGGCGACCACCGCCGCCGCCCTCGCCGACCGCGGCATCGAGCCGCCGCTGCTGCGCTCCGGCAACGTCGACGGCGGCCACGAGTGGAACGGCCGGGTGATGACGCAGTACGGCGACCGGATCTTCTACCGCCGCTGACCGCACCGCGCCCCGGGACCCGCGACCCGCCCGGGACCCGCGACCCGCCCGGGGCTCATCGCCCGCCGGGGTCCTGTCGTCCGCGCACGGCGTCCGCCAGGTCCAGGGCCGCCGCGATCCGTACGGCGACGTCCTCGGCGTAGGCGGTGTCGGCGCGCTCGAAGCGGCTGCGGCCGGCGCCGCGCAGGAAGGTCAGCACGCCGAGCGTCCGCCCCCGGCTGCGCAGCACCGCGCACAGCGCGTACACCGCGTCACCGGGCCACTGCCGCTCCAGCGCCCACTCCCGCGCCCGCTCGGCCGGCAGGTCGCCGGCGTCCGCGCGCACGGTCCCGGCCCGCCGCACGCACTGCCGCGCCGGGTGGCCGTCCGGGTAGCGCACGGGCAGTCCGGCCGCGCCCGTCAGCAGGCTCGGCCCCGGCGCGCCGGCGGGCGTCGCGGCGAGCCGGACCAGCCGTACCGGTTCCGGGCCGTCCCCGCCCTCCGCGCGCGGGCCGCCCGCCAGCCGGTCGACCAGGGCGTGGTCGGCGAACCCGGCGAGGGCGAAGTCCAGATGGACGACGGCCGCCTCCGCCGGGTCCTCGTACTCGGCGGCGGCCCGGGCCGCGCGGTGCAGCTGGTTCGACCGGAACCGCAGCAGGGCCGCCTCCTGCTGGTCCTGCCGGGCCTCGGTGACGTCCTGGAACAGCCAGCCGACGCCGAGCGGCACCGGCTCCTCGGCGAGCGGCGAGGCCAGCCGCAGGAACCCGTTGCGCCAGCAGCGCCGCCGCTCGCCCTCGGGCGTGCGCACGGCCACCCACATCTCGGCGGGCGCGGGCGGCGCACCCTCGGCCAGGACGTGCGTCAGCGCGGCCTCCAGCTCCTCCGCGCCCTGCGTGAGCAGTTCGCCGAGCGGCCGGCCCAGCGCCGCGGCCCGTCCGACGCCCAGGGCCCGCGCCGCGTAGGCGTTGACCACGGCGGGCCGCAGATCGGCGTCGACGAGGACGACACCCCAGGCGGCGTCCTCGAACAGCGCCTCGCTCAGCGCGATGGACCGCTCCAGGTCGATCTGCGCGTGCACCTCGCTGAACGCGCAGTACACCCCGGCCGGTTTCCCGTCGGGCCCGCGCACGGCGGCCGACTGGGTGCGGACGAGGATCCGCCCGCCGTCCTTGGTGACCAGCGCGAACTCGTGCACCTGGCGGCCCGGCGCGTGCATCGCCGACATCAGCCGGGCCTGCACCTCCTCGGCGTCGGCGCTGCGCACCGCCCAGCCGGCGAAGCCGTGCCGCCCGACGGCCTCGGCGGCCGTCCAGCCGAGGATCCGCTCGGCCTCGCGGTTCCAGTGCGTGACGACCCCGTCGGCGTCGAACGCGCACAACGCCGCGTCCATCCCGTCGAGCAGTGCGGCCAGCAGATCGGAACCCGGCTCACCGGGCTCGTCCGGCCCCAGCTCGTCCGTGGCCCCACTCCGCCGCGAAGCACTCACCTCGACCCCCTGGAGACTGCGTCCGCGCCTGTGCATACGGCGCCCGGTTCCCTCACTGGCCCTCATTCAACTGGAACGTGACCCAGCCCACACCCTGTTCCCGCAAGAAAAAACAGTTGAGTGCGTCCCGGGTGCTTCTTAGGCTGTCGGTACACGAGAAGGGAGGTGGTTCGGCAGATGTATGAGAACCGGACGCGTGAGGTGGCTGCGGGCTAGCGGCCCGACACCACAGCATGTGCGGTGCCGGACCAGCGCGTGAGAGATGCGCGCAGCCGGCCCAATCCCAAGCAGTCACCCGACCCGCGGGCTGCCGGTACGTCCGGCCGGCTCCTCCTCGGAGGAACCCAGCCCGCGGGTCGTCTGCGTCTCCGCACCCTCCCCGTGCGTGTCCCGGGGTGTCAGGGGCTGAGGCGTTCGACCGTCCAGGTGCCGTCCGGCCGGGCGGCGTAGCGCAGGCGGTCGTGGAGGCGGTTGGCGCGGCCCTGCCAGAACTCGACCGTCTCCGGGGTGATCCGGAAGCCGCCCCAGTGCGGCGGCACCGGGACCTGTTCGTCCTCCGGGTAGCGGGCCTCCAGTTCGGCGTAGGCCGCGTCGAGTTCGGAGCGGGAGGCGATCACGGTGGACTGGGCACTGGCCCAGGCGCCCAGCTGGGAGCCGTGCGGGCGGGTGCGGAAGTAGGCGGCGGTCTCGTCGCGTCCGGTGCGCCGGGCGGTGCCGGTCACGATGACCTGGCGGGCCAGCGGGTGCCAGGGAAAGAGCAGCGAGACGTGCGGGTTCCGCGCGAGGTCGAGGGCCTTGCGGGAGCCGTAGTTGGTGTAGAAGACGAAGCCCTCGGTGTCGTACTGCTTGAGCAGGACCGTGCGGGAGCTGGGGCGGCCGGCCGCGTCCGCCGTCGAGACGACCATGGCGTTGGGTTCGTAGAGCGTGCCGTGCAGGGCGGCCCGGGCGGCATCCTCGAACCAGCGGGCGAACTGGTCCATCGGGTGGCTTGCGAGGTCCTCCTCGGCGAGGCCGTCGGCCCGGTACTGCTTGCGCATGGCAGCGGGGTCGAGAACGGGGTCCGGAAGCGGGTCGCGATCGGTCACGCGGTCATCTTGCCGTATAGAACGGGTATGGCACGGGGTGTCGTGTGGTCTCCCCAACCCTGGCACCGGGCGTTATCGTGCTGCTCCCTTTGCGGTTGGGTTGACCATGGGTGACCGCCGGCGCATCGGGGCATCACCGGGGTGACCGCCGTCCACTTCTCACGAGGAGCCGCCTGATGTCCGATTTCGTACCCGGACTCGAAGGAGTCGTCGCGTTCGAGACGGAGATCGCCGAACCGGACAAGGAGGGCGGTGCCCTGCGCTACCGGGGCGTCGACATCGAGGACCTGGTCGGTCACGTCTCGTTCGGCAACGTGTGGGGGCTGCTGGTCGACGGCGCCTTCAACCCCGGTCTGCCGCCCGCCGAGCCGTTCCCGATCCCGGTGCACTCCGGTGACATCCGGGTGGACGTGCAGTCGGCGCTCGCCATGCTCGCCCCCGTGTGGGGGCTGCGGCCGCTGCTCGACATCGACGAGCGGCAGGCCCGCGAGGACCTGGCCCGGGCCGCGGTCATGGCCCTGTCCTACGTCGCCCAGTCCGCGCGCGGGCAGGGGCTGCCGATGGTGCCGCAGCGGGAGATCGACAAGGCGCACTCGGTGGTCGAGCGGTTCATGATCCGCTGGCGCGGCGAGCCGGACCCCAAGCACGTCGCGGCCGTCGACGCCTACTGGACGTCCGCCGCCGAGCACGGCATGAACGCCTCCACCTTCACCGCCCGGGTCATCGCCTCCACCGGCGCGGACGTCGCCGCCGCGCTGTCCGGCGCGGTGGGCGCCATGTCCGGGCCGCTGCACGGCGGCGCGCCCTCCCGGGTGCTCGGGATGATCGAGGAGATCGAGCGCACCGGCGACGCGGAGGCGTACGTCAAGGGGGCCCTGGACCGGGGCGAGCGGCTGATGGGCTTCGGGCACCGGGTGTACCGCGCCGAGGACCCGCGGGCCCGGGTGCTGCGGCGCACGGCCCGGGAGCTGGGGGCGCCGCGCTTCGAGGTGGCCGAGGCGCTGGAGAAGGCCGCGCTGGAGGAGCTGCACAACCGGCGGCCGGACCGGGTGCTGGCCACGAACGTGGAGTTCTGGGCCGCGATCGTGCTGGACTTCGCCGAGGTGCCGGCGCACATGTTCACGTCCATGTTCACGTGCGCCCGCACCGCCGGGTGGTCCGCGCACATCCTGGAGCAGAAGCGCACGGGCCGGCTGGTGCGGCCGTCGGCGCGGTACGTGGGGCCGGGGCCGCGCAGCCCCCGGGACATCCAGGGGTACGGGGACATCGCCCCCTGAGCCGCGGCCCCGTACCCGGGGCACCGGTCAGGCAGGCGTCAGCAAGTTCCCGTGGTGCCGCTCCGCCACCAGCGGGTGGGCCCTCAGCTTGCCCTTCAGCTCGTTGTAGCCGTACTCGGCGTACAGCGGGTTCGCCGGGTCGGTGGTGACGCCGGGGGCCTCGGCGGCGTGCGGGAAGGGCAGCGGGTCGATCCGGGCGTCCAGGCGGGGGTTGTAGAAGAACGGCACCGAGTACCGCTCGGTGGCGCCGGGCGGGCTGACGACGCGGTGGTTGGTGGCCAGCAGATAGCCGTTGGTCGCCACCTCCAGCAGCTCGCCGAGGTTGACCACGAAGGCGCCCTCCATGGGGGGCACGTCGTGGAAACGGCCGTCCTCGCGCTGGACCTGGAGGCCGCCCACCGTGTCCTGGAGGAGCAGGGTCAGGAAGCCGTAGTCCTTGTGGGCGCCCACGCCCTGGCCGGTGCCGTCGGCGGCGCTGCCGGGGTAGCGGACGAGCTTGAGGTGCGGGTGGGCGTGCTCGCCGAAGACCGGGTCGTAGAAGCCGGCCGGGGCGCCGATCGCGGTCAGCAGTTCGCGCAGCAGACGGTGGGCGACCGCGCTGAGCCGGTCGATCCAGGCGAGGGCGGCGGTGCGCAGCCGGGGCAGGGCGGCGGGCCACTGGTTGGGGCCCTGGAGCCACCAGTACGGCGGCTCGCCGGGGCCGGGGATCCGGGCGGGGCGCTCGGCGCCGATGTCGAGCTGGTCGCGCCAGTCGCGGGCGCCGCCGGTGCGCTCGTCGCCGGTGCGGGTGTAGCCCCTGAAGTGCGGCGAGTTGACGTTGTCGAGGGCGAGCCGGTCGGCCTCGGGGAGGGCGAAGAAGGCGCGCATGGCACTGAGCAGCGCGTCCGTCTCGGCCCGGGTGACGCCGTGCCCGACGAGCTGGAAGAAGCCGACGTCGTGGGCGGCGCTGTGCAGCTGGGCGTGGAGCAGGGCACGGGCCTGGGGACCGCGGCCGGCGGCCGACAGGTCGATGATCGGAAGCTGGTCGTACGACGTCACTGTGTGCGTGGTCATGGTGCGTCCGCGGGTGTACGGGGCACGGGCGGCCGCCGAGGGGTGAGGGCGGCCCCCGGGTGCCGGAAAAGAAAAGAAAAAGGGAGATGCAGGGGGCTGTCAGGCGGAGAGGTGCCGACAGCCCGTGCTCGTGACGCGCACGTAGTCCACGTGGCGGCGGCGGACGAGCATCGGAAGCATGGGCCAAGGGTAACGCGCCGCGTGACAAACCCCTCTGGGCGGCCCGCTCAGCCCAGCGCGCCGTCCAGCAGCGCCGCCCACTGGGCGACGACCCGTTCGCGGCGGCCGGTGTCGTCGGTGAGGAGGTTGGCCAGGCCCAGGCCGCGGGCCATGTCGAGCAGGCCCTGGACGGTCTCGCGGACGCCGGGGCGCGACTCGTCGGCGCCGAGGAGTTCGACGGCTATGCGGTGGGTCTCGCGGCCCACCCGGGCCTCCAGCTCGGTCACGCGCGGGCGCAGTTGTTCCTCGTCGGAGGCGGCGACCCACAGGTGCAGGGCGGCGCGGAAGAGCGGGCCGGTGTAGAGGTCCACGAGGGCCGACACGACGGCCCGGCGGTCGGCGGGACCGTCCGGGAACAGGGCCCGCAGCGCCAGCGAGCGTTCCTCGGAGACATACTCGACGGCCGCGGTGAAGAGGTCCTCCCGGGTCGGGAAGTGGTGCTGGGCGGCGCCCCGGGAGACGCCGGCGCGTTCGGCGACGACGGCGACCGTGGAACCCGCCCACCCCCGCTCGGCGAGGCAGGCCACGGCGGCCTCCAGGAGCCGCTGCCGGGTGGCCCGGCTGCGGTCCTGCTTGGGCACGCGCTCGCGTTCGGTCGTCCTCACACCACCCATGCCGCCTCACGTCTTTCCAGGAAGGCCGTCATCCCCTCCCGGGCGTGGCCGGAGGAGAACAGCCGGGCCGTCAGCGCGGTCAGCGCGGCCGCGTCCCGGTCGAATGTCTCCAGCACCCTAGCCGTGAGCAGCCGTTTGGTCTCGGCCAGGGCCTCCGGGGAGGCGCGGCGCAGGCCGTCCAGGACGGGGGCGAGGGCCTCGTCCACGTCGTCCCCCGCCGCCGTCAGCAGGCCCAGCCGTACGGCCTCGGACGGGCCGAAGCGTTCACCGGTGAGGTAGTAGCGGGCCAGGGCGCGGGGGTCGGCGCGCGGCAGGACGGGCAGGGAGATCACGGCGGGGGCGACCCCGACGCGCACCTCCGTGAAGGCGAACGTGGCCCCGGCGGAGGCGGCGGCGATGTCGCAGGCGGCGAGCAGACCGAGGCCGCCGGCGCGGACATGGCCGGTGACCCGGGCGACGACCGGCCGGGGCAGCTCCACGATCTGCCGCAACAGGGCCACGAGGGCGTCCGGGGCGGGCGGGTCGCGCAGGTCGGCGCCGGCGCAGAACGTCGTCCCGGTGTGGGTGAGGACCACGGCCCGTACGTCCGGGTCCGCCCCGCAGTCGGCCAGGGTGTCGGCGAGCCGGGCGACGAGGGCCGCGGACAGGGCGTTGCGGGTGGCGGTGGCGTCGAGGCTGAGGGTCTCGACGCCACGGACGCGGGTCCGGCCGATCGGCGCTGCGGGGTCGGTCATGGGCACTCCCTGGGGTGTCGGCCGGTCATGTGTGCTCCCCCGCCGGTCCCGGGTGCTCCCTGAGCCGCCGGCGCAGGATCTTGCCGGAGGCGGCACGGGGGACGGCGTCGGTGAAGGTGATCCGGCGGACGCGTTTGTAGGGGGCGACGCGCTCGGCGACGAACCCCAGGATCTCGTCCTCGGCCGGGCCGCCGGGGCCGGGCCGGCGGACGACGAAGGCGTGCGGGATCTCGTTGCCGTCCTCGTCGCGGGCGCCGATCACGGCGGCGTCGGCGATGCCGGGGTGGGTGAGCAGCAGGGCCTCCAGTTCGGCGGGGGCCACTTGGTAGCCCTTGTACTTGATGAGTTCCTTCACCCGGTCCACGACGAACAGCCAGCCGTCCTCGTCGGCGTGGCCGACGTCCCCGGTGTGCAGCCAGCCGTCGGGGTCGATCAGGGCGGCGGTGGCGTCGGGGCGGCCCAGGTAGCCCTTCATCACCTGGGGGCCGCGGATCAGGATCTCGCCGGACTCGCCGGGTCCGAGGTCCCGGCCGGGGTCCTCCAGGGAGACGATCCGCATCTCGGTGCCGGGGAGGAGCCGGCCGACCGTGCCGGCGGGCGCCTCGCGCAGCCGGTCCAGGGGGACGACGTGGGTGCCGGGCGACAGCTCCGTCATGCCGTACGCCTGGCCGATCGGGGGCAGGCCGAGCCGTTCGGAGCAGGCGCGGGCGAGCCGGGCGTCCAGCGGGGCGGCGGCGCTGATGACGTACTTGAGGCAGGAGAGGTCGTAGCGGCCGACCGCCGGGTGCTTGGCGAGGGCGAGGACGACCGGCGGCGCCACGTACAGGCCGGTGATGCGGTGCTTCTCGATGGCGGCGAGGAAGGTCTCCAGCTCGAAGCGGGGCAGGACGACCACGGTGGCGCCCTTGCGCAGGGGCGCGTTCATCAGGGCGGTGAGGCCGTAGATGTGGAAGAAGGGCAGGATGGCGAGGATGCGGTCGCCGGGGCCGGCCGGGACGGCCGACTCCAGCTGGGCGAGGTTGGTGGCGATCTGCCGGTGGGTGAGCATCACGCCCTTGGGGGTGCCGGTGGTCCCGGAGGAGTACGGCAGCACGGCGATGTCCTCGGCCGGGTCGATGGCGATCCGTGGCTCGGGGGCGGTGGTGGCGAGCAGGCCGGTCAGCGAGCGGTGCCCGGGCGCGCTGTCGCACACGAGGATCTCCCGGACGCCGCCCGCGAGTTCGGCGGCCCTGCGGGCGGTGGCCAGCAGCGGGGAGACGGTGACGACCCAGCGGGCCGCGCTGTCGCGCAGCTGCCGGGCGAACTCCTCGGCGGTGGCGAGCGGGTGCGCGGTGGTGACGGTGGCACCGGCTCGGGTGGCGGCATAGAACGCGGTCGGGAAGGCGATCGTGTTGGGGCTGTGCAGGGCGAGGACGTCGCCCTTGCGTACGCCGGTCTCGGCGAGGGCGGCGGCGAGGCGCCGGTGGAACCGGTCCACCTGCTCGTACGTGAGGGTGGTGCCGTCCGTGCCGTCGATCAGGGCGGGCCGGTCGCCGAAGGCGGTGGCGTGGCCCAGGACGGCGTCGTGGATGGGGAGTTCTACGGGCGGGACGTCTGCGTACTCGCTGCGGAACACGGTTCCTCCTCACGCGGGGCCGCTCAGTACGACTTGGGCAGGCCCAGGCTCTGGTGGGAGACGTAGTTGAGGATCATCTCCCGGCTCACCGGGGCGATACGTGCCACGCGGGCGGCGGTTATCAGCGAGGCGAGCCCGAACTCCCGGGTGAGGCCGTTGCCGCCGAGGGTGTGCACGGCCTGGTCGACGGCGCGCACACAGGCCTCGCCCGCCGCGTACTTGGCCATGTTGGCGGCCTCGCCGGCGCCGATGTCGTCCCCGGAGTCGTAGAGATGTGCCGCTTTCTGCATCATCAGCCGGGCCAGCTCCAGTTCGATGTGGGCCTGCGCCAGCGGGTGGGCGATGGCCTGGTGGGCGCCGATGGGGGCTTTCCAGACCGTGCGCTCACGGGCGTACTCGACGGCCCTGGCGAGGGCGTAGCGGCCCATGCCGATGGCGAAGGCGGCCGTCATGATCCGCTCGGGGTTCAGTCCGGCGAACAGTTGCAGCAGCCCGGCGTCCTCGTCGCCCACGAGCGCGTCGGCGGGCAGCCGGACGTCGTCCAGGACCAGCTCGAACTGCTTCTCCGCCGCGTTGAGTTCCATGGCGATGGGGTGCTTGTGGAAGCCCTCGGCGTCCGTGGGGACGATGAACAGGCAGGGCTTGAGGGTGCCGGTGCGGGCGTCCTCGGTGCGGCCGACGACGAGGACGGCGTCGGCCGTGTCGACCCCGGAGATGAAGACCTTGCGGCCGGTGAGCAGCCAGTCGGTGCCGTCGCGGCGGGCCGTGGTGGTGATGCGGTGGCTGTTGGAGCCGGCGTCGGGCTCGGTGATGCCGAAGGCCATGAGGCGGGTGCCGTCGGCGAGGCCGGGCAGCCAGCGCCGCTTCTGCTCCTCGGTGCCGAAGCGGGCGATCACCGTGCCGCAGATGGCGGGCGACACGATGAGCATGAGGAGCGGGGAGCCGGCGGCACCCAACTCTTCGAGGACGATGGAGAGGTCGGCTATGCCGCCGCCCCCGCCGCCGTACTCCTCGGGGAGGTTGACGCCGAGGTAGCCGAGCTTGCCGGCGTCGGACCAGAGTTCGGCGGGGGGTTTGCCCGCGGCGACCGTGCGGGTGACGTAGTCACGGCCGTAGCGCTTGCCGAGTGCGGCCACGGCGGACCGCAGGGCCTTGTGTTCTTCGGACTCGATGACGGCGGTCATGGGGCTCCTAGGAAGAGGTTTCCCGCACCACTGCGAGGACCGTGCCCGGCTCTACCTGCTGTCCGGGCCTGGCGTGCAGGGCGGTGAGGGTTCCGGCGGCGGGTGCCGAGATCAGGTGTTGCATCTTCATCGCCTCCACCCATATGAGTCCCTGACCGGCCCGGACCGTTGCCCCTTCCGCCAGGCCCTCGGCGAGCCGGACGACCGTGCCCGGCATCGGGGCCACCAGCGAACCGGGGGCGAGCCGGTCGGCGGAGTCGGGGAAACGGGGCAGGGCGGTCAGGCGGGTGGCGTTGACGTGGACCTGGTCGCCGTAGCGGGCGACGGTGAACTTCCGCCGTACCCCGTCGATGTCCAGGACCACCAGGCGCGCGTCGGCGTGCACGACCCGGACGCCGTCGGCGGCGAGGCCGTCGCGGGTGTACCGGTAGCGGACCTCGTGCTCCTCGCCGCCCAGCTCGTACCGCTTCACCTGCGGCTGCGAGGGGAGGTTGCGCCAGCCGCCGAACCGGGAACGGCCGTGGGCGTCGGCGAGGGCGGCGGCCAGGGGTGCGTACGGGTCGTGGGCGGGCGTGGTCAGCGCGCCGAGGTGGCGGTCGTAGAAGCCGGTGTTCATGCGGGCCCCGGTGAACTCCTCGTGCCGCAGCGAGCGCACCAGCAGGTCCCGGTTGGTCACCGGGCCGTGGACCGTGGCGGACTCCAGCGCGCCGGCGAGCCGGCGGATCGCCTCGGCCCGGGTGGGGGCGTGGGCGACGACCTTGGCGAGCATGGCGTCGTAGTGGACGCCGATGGTGTCGCCGTCGGCGTAGCCGGTGTCCAGGCGGACGCCGTCCGGTACGGCGAGCCGGTGCAGGGTGCCGGTCTGGGGGGCCCAGTCACGGGCCGGGTCCTCGGCGTAGAGGCGGGCCTCGACGGCGTGCCCCCGGGCGCGCGGGGGCTCGGTTCCGAGGGCGTGCCCCTCGGCGATCCGGATCTGCTCGGCGACCAGGTCGAGCCCGAACACGGCCTCCGTGACCGGGTGTTCCACCTGGAGGCGGGTGTTCATCTCCAGGAAGTGGGCGCGGCCGCCGGCGACCAGGAACTCGACCGTGCCGGCGCCGGTGTACGAGACGGCGCGGGCGGCGCGCACGGCGAGCGTCCGCAGTTCCTCGGCGAGCCCCTGGGTGAGTCCGGGCGCCGGGGCCTCCTCGACGACCTTCTGGTGGCGGCGCTGGAGGGAGCAGTCGCGGGTGCCGAGCGGCCAGACGGTGCCGTGGGTGTCGGCGAGGATCTGCACCTCCACATGGCGGCCGTGCTCCAGGTACGGCTCCACGAACACCTCGCCGTCGCCGAAGGCGCTCGCGGCCTCGGCGCGCGCGCCCTCCAGCGCGCTCCCCAGCTCCTCCAGGCGGCGCACGATCCGCATCCCGCGCCCCCCGCCGCCCGCCGCCGCCTTCACCAGGACCGGCAGGTCGGCCTCGGTCACCCCGTCCGGGTCCAGCGGGGCGAGGCCCATCAGCCGCTTGGCGCGGGTCTTGGACGCCATGGCCTCGATGGCCTCCGGCGGCGGACCGATCCACACCAGCCCGGCGTCCCGCACGGCCCGGGCGAAGCCGGCGTTCTCGGAGAGGAAGCCGTAGCCCGGGTGCACGGCGTCCGCCCCGGCGGCCAGCGCCGCCCGCACCACCAGGTCGCCGCGCAGGTACGTGTCGGCGGGTGCCGCGCCCGGCAGCCGTACCGCCGTGTCGGCCACGCGCGCGTGCAGCGCCTCCGCGTCGGCGTCGGAGTGCACCGCGACCGTCCCGATGCCCAGCTCACGGCAGGTGCGGAAGACGCGGCAGGCGATCTCGCCCCGATTGGCGACCAGCACACTGGAAATCATGTGATCCTCACATCCGGAAGACGCCGAAGCCGCCGCGCGCGCCCTCGTAGGGCGCGGTGTGCAGGGCGGACAGGCACAGGCCGAGGACGGTGCGGGTGTCGCGCGGGTCGATGACGCCGTCGTCGTACAGCCGCCCGGACAGGAACATCGGCAGCGACTCGGCCTCGATCTGCCGCTCCACCATCGCGCGCAGGGCCGCGTCCGCGTCCTCGTCGTACGGCTGCCCCTTGGCGGCCGCCGACTGCCGGGTGACGATCGACAGCACCCCGGCGAGCTGCTGCGGGCCCATCACGGCGGACTTGGCGCTGGGCCAGGCGAACAGGAACCGGGGGTCGTAGGCCCGGCCGCACATGCCGTAGTGCCCGGCGCCGTACGACGCGCCCATGAGCACCGAGAGGTGCGGCACCCGGCTGTTGGCGACCGCGTTGATCATCATCGAGCCGTGTTTGATGATCCCGCCCTGCTCGTACTCCTTGCCGACCATGTAGCCGGTGGTGTTGTGCAGGAACAGCAGCGGGATGTCGCGCTGGTTGGCGAGCTGGATGAACTGGGCGGCCTTCTGCGACTCGGCGCTGAACAGGACGCCCTGGGCGTTGGCCAGGACGCCGACCGGATAGCCGTGCAGGGCGGCCCAGCCGGTGACCAGACTGGTGCCGTACAGCGGCTTGAACTCGTCGAAGTCGGAGCCGTCCACGATCCGGGCGATCACCTCGCGCGGGTCGAACGGGATCTTGAGGTCGTCCGGGACGATGCCGAGCAGTTCCTCGGGGTCGTACCTCGGCGGCTCGGCCGGGCCGGGGTCGGGGTGGGCCTTGCGGTGGTTGAGGCGGGCCACGACGCGGCGCGCCCGGCGCAGCGCGTCCGGCTCGTCCAGCGCGAAGTAGTCGGCGAGGCCGGACACCCGCGCGTGCATCTCGGCGCCGCCCAGCGACTCGTCGTCGCTCTCCTCGCCGGTGGCCATCTTCACCAGCGGCGGCCCGCCGAGGAACACCTTCGCCCGCTCCTTGACCATGATCACGTGGTCGGACATGCCGGGGACGTACGCGCCGCCGGCGGTGGAGTTGCCGAAGACGACGGCGAGGGTGGGGATGCCAGCGGCGGACAGCCGGGTGAGGTCGCGGAAGATCGCCCCGCCGGGGACGAAGATCTCCTTCTGGGACGGCAGGTCGGCGCCGCCGGACTCCACCAGGCTGATGCAGGGCAGCCGGTTGGCCAGGGCGATGTCGTTCGCGCGCAGGGCCTTCCGCAGGCTCCAGGGGTTGCTGGCGCCGCCGCGCACGGTCGGGTCGTTGGCGGTGATCAGGCACTCCACGCCCTCGACCACGCCGATGCCGGTGACGAGGGAGGCGCCCACGGGGTACTCGCTGCCCCAGGCGGCCAGCGGCGACAGCTCCAGGAACGGCGTGTCGGGGTCGAGCAGCAGCTCGATCCGCTCGCGGGCGAGCAGTTTGCCGCGCCCCCGGTGCCGGGCGACGTACTTCTCGCCGCCGCCCGCGAGCGCCTTGGCGTGCTCGGCCTCCAGGTCGGCGAGCTTGGCGAGCATCGCCTCGCGGTGGGCCCGGTGGTCGGGGGCGGTGGGGTCGACAGCGGTTGGCAGGACCGTCACAGCAGGGCCTCCGGGATGTCCAGGTGGCGGGAGCGCAGCCATTCGCCGAGGGCCTTGGCCTGCGGGTCGAAGCGGGCTTGCGCGGCGACGCCGGCGCCGAGGATGCCCTCCACGACGAAGTTGACGGCGCGCAGGTGGGGAAGCAGGTGCCGGGTGACGGGCAGGTCCCGGCTCTCGGGGACCAGCCGCCGGAAGGTGTCGGCCGTCAGCGCGTGGGCGAGCCAGCGCCAGCCGTCCTCGGACCGGGCCCAGACCCCGACGTTGGCGTTCCCGCCCTTGTCCCCGCTGCGGGCACCGGCGACCAGGCCGAGGGGCGCCCGCCGGGTCGGCCCGGGCGGGAGGGGTTCCGGGAGGGGCGGGTCCGGGACAGCGGCCAGGGGGCGCGTCTCCTGGGGCGGCGGCACGGGGATACGGCGGCCGTCATGGAGGACGGCCACATGTGTGGCGCCCATATGGGGCACGTACACATCTTCGAAGATCCCATACGGCGCGCCCTTTCCGGGTGGGGCCAGCACATGGAAGCCGGGGTAACTGGCCAGGGCCAGCTCCACCGCGGCGCCGCTCAGCGCCCGCCCCACGACCTGCTGGTCCGGGTCGCGCACGACGAGCCGCAGCAGCGCGCTGGCCGTCTCCTCGGTGTCCGCGTCGGCCCGGTCGGTGCGCACCAGCTCCCACCGCACCTCCTGGGGCGGCGACTTGGCGAGCGCGCCCGCGAGCTGCTCCCGCACCAGGGCCGCCTTGGCCTCGATGCCGAGCCCGGTGAGCACGAAGACGACCTCGTTGCGGAAGCCGCCGAGCCGGTTGATCCCGACCTTGAGCGTGGGCGGCGGCGCCTCCCCGCGCACCCCCTCGATCCGCACCCGGTCCGGCCCCTGCCGGACGAGCCGTACGGTGTCCAGCCGGGCCGTGACATCGGGTCCGGCGTACCGGGCGCCGCCGGTCTCGTACAGCAGTTGGGCGGTGACCGTGCCCACGTCCACGAAGCCGCCCGTGCCGGGGTGCTTGGTGATCACGCTGCTGCCGTCGGCGTGGATCTCGGCGAGCGGGAAGCCGGGCCGGCGTACGTCCCCCTCGTGGAAGAAGGCGTAGTTCCCGCCGGTCGCCTGGGTACCGCACTCCAGCACATGTCCGGCGACGACGGCGCCGGCGAGCCGGTCGTACTCCGTGGGCGTCCAGCCGAAGTGCGCCGCGGCGGGCCCGGTGACCAGGGCCGCGTCGGTCACCCGGCCGGTGACCACCACGTCGGCGCCGGCCCGCAGGCACGCGGTGATGCCGAAGCCGCCGAGATAGGCGTGGGCGGCGAGGGCGCCGGGGTGGGCGGCGGTCAGGTCGTCGCCCTCGACATGCGCGACCCGCACCGGGAGGCCGAGCCGGTCCGCCAGCCGCCGTATCTCCCCGGCGAGTCCGGCGGGGTCGAGGCCGCCCGCGTTGGTGACGATCCGCACGCCGCGCTCGTGGGCGAGGCCCAGGCAGTCCTCCAGTTGGCGCGGGAAGGTGCGGGCGTATCCGGCGGACGGGTCTTTCAGCCGGTCGCGGGCGAGGAGGAGCATGGTGAGTTCGGCGAGGTAGTCACCGGTGAGGACGTCGACCTCGCCGCCGGTGAGCATCTCGCGCAGGGCGTCGGAGCGGTCGCCGTAGAAACCGGAGAAGTTGCCGATGCGCAGCGGTGTCACCGGCCGGCTCCTCGCGTCGGGCGGCCGGGGCCATGCGGACGGCCGGTGCCCGGTGGGCGGCCGGTGCCGGGTGGGCCGGCGAAGGTCTGGGCGATGCCGAGCCAGCGGTCGGCGTCCGGGCCGGTGGCCGTCAGGGCGAGGTCGGCGCGGTGGGCGCGCTGGGTGACCAGGAGGCAGAAGTCGAGAGCGGGGCCGGTGACGCGTTGCGCGGCGCGTTCGGGGCCGTACGCCCACACCTCGCCCGAGGGCGCGACGAGTTCGACCCGGAACTCCTCGGCCGGCGGGGTCAGTCCGTGCACCCCGAAGGCGAAGTCCCGGGTGCGCACCCCGAGCCGGACCACATGCCGGAGCCGGTCGGTGGGTGGGCGCAACACACCCAGGGCGTCGGCTACGTCCAGACCATGGGCCCAGGTCTCCATGAGCCGGGCCGTGGCCATGGAGGCCGCCGACATGGGCGGGCCGTACCAGGGGAAGCGGGCGCCGGGCGGGGCGCCGAGCAGGGCCTCGGCGAGGGCGGTGCGTCCGGCGCGCCAGGTGGCCAGCAGGTCGGCGGGCGGGAGCGCGGCGCCCTCCTCGGCTCCCTCGTCCACGAAGGAACCGGGGGCGGCGAGCGCCTTCTCCACCAGCGGGCGGAAGGCGTCGGGGTCGGTGACGGCGAGCAGTGCCGAGCGGTCGGTCCAGGCGAGGTGGGCGATCTGGTGGGCGACGGTCCAGCCGGCCGCGGGAGTCGGCAGCTCCCACTGCGGCGGACTGGACTCGGCTACCAGCAGGTCGAGTTCACGGCTTTCGGCACGCAGGTCGTCGATGACGGGCGTCGGGTCGGCCATGGGGGGAGCATGGCAGCGGCACCAGAAACAATCAAGCGTGCTTGCATGAATCAGGCCGTCCTTCCGGCCGGCGGCCAGGCCGTCATACAGCTTCCAGAGGCGGGTAGACCGGCTCCCACCGGGCCGCCCGTACCGCCGCCTCGATGTCGTCCGGGGCGGCCCGGGCGACCCCCTCGTCCACGGCGGCGCGGGCCACGGCCACCGCCACCGCCTCCGAGGTGGCGCGCAGCTCGCGGATCGGCGGGAGGACCGGCGCGTCCAGCCGGGAGACCTCCGCGTCGGCGGTCCGGCGGGCCACGGCGTCGGCCGCCGCGCGCAGCATGCGGTCGGTGACCCGCGAGGCGCGGGTGACGATCGTGCCGAGTCCGAGGCCGGGGAAGACCAGCGCGTTGTTGGCCTGGCCGATCTCGTACGTCGTCCCGTCCCGTTCCACCGGGTCGAAGGGGCTGCCGGTGGCCACCAGTGCCCTGCCGTCGGTCCAGTCGAGCAGGTCGGCGGGGGTGGCCTCAGCCAGGTCGGTCGGGTTGGACATCGGCAGGATGATCGGGCGCCGGGTGTGCCGGGCCATCTCGCGGACGATGCCCTCGGAGAACGCGCCGCCCTGCCCGGAGGTGCCGATCAGGATGGTCGGGCGGACCCGGTGGACGACTTCCGCGAGCGGGATGCCGGGCAGGTCCGCGTCCCGGCGCCAGCCGTCGGTTTCGGCGGCGGGCCGTGCGTACGGCCTCTGGGCGTCGCTGAGCCGGTCACCCTGGTCGTCGGTGAGCAGGCCGTACCGGTCGACGCACCAGAAGCGGGCCGGTGCCTCGGCCTCGGACAGACCCTCGGCGATCAGGGCGTCGCGCAGCTGGTCGGCGACGCCGATGCCGGCGGTGCCCGCGCCGAAGACGACGATCCGGTGCTCGGTCAGGGGCACGCCGGTGGCGCGGACGCCGGACAGGACGGCGGCGAGGTTGACGGCTCCGGTGCCCTGGATGTCGTCGTTGAAGGTGCAGACCCGGTCGCGGTAGCGGTCGAGGACGCGGCGGGCGTTGGCGGTGCCGAAGTCCTCCCAGTGCAGCAGGGCGCCGGGGAAGATCCGGGTGGCGGTGGTGACGTAGGCGTCGATGAAGGCGTCGTAGGTGGCGCGGTCGGCGCGGGGGTGGCGGTTGCCGAGGTAGAGGGGGTTGTCGAGCAGTTCGCGGCGGTTGGTGCCGACGTCGAGCATGACGGGCAGGGTGCGGCGCGGGTCGATGCCGGCGGCGGCCGTGTAGACGGCGAGCTTGCCGACCGCGATGTCGATGCCGCCGACGCCCCAGTCCCCGATGCCGAGGATGCCCTCGCCGTCGGTGGCCACGATCAGGTCGACGTCGTCGGCGCCCAGGCCGCTCGCGCGCAGGGAGCGCTCGATGTCGCCGGGGGCGTCAACGGAGAGGTAGATGCCGCGCGGGCGGCGGTATTCGGTGCTGTAGTGCCGGATCGCCGTGCCCACGGTGGGGGTGTAGACGATGGGCAGCATCTCTTCCAGGTGGTCGCCCACGAGGCGGTAGAACAGCACCTCGTTGCGGTCGTGCAGCGCGGTCAGGTTGACGCTCTTGGCCAGGTCGTCCGGCTGCTCCCGGAACTGGCCGTAGGCACGTTCGGCCTGCTGGTCCTGGGTGAGCACGCGCGGCGGAACCAGCCCGACCAGATCCAGGGCCCGGCGCTCCGCCTCCGTGAACGCCGTACCGCGGTTGATCCGGGGGTCGCCGAGCACGGCGCGCCCACGGGCGGTGACTTTCATGTGCCCCACCTTCGCACAGGGCGAGGCGCGGTGCGCAGGCGAATGACTGCGCACGGTGACGGCCGGTCTTACCCGCCCTCGGCCGGCAGGGTGGCCTTGCCGTGGCCTATCTGGGTGCGGACCGCGCCGATGCTCGCGGCGATGACCAGGGCGATGGCCGCCGCCTCCGCGGGGGCGAGGGACTGGCCCAGGACGAGGAAGCCGGCCGTGGCGGCGATGGCGGGCTCCAGGCTCATCAGGATGGCGAAGGTGGAGGCCGGCAGGCGGCGCAGGGCCAGGAGTTCGAGGGTGTAGGGCAGGACCGAGGAGAGCAGGGCCACGGCGGAGCCGAGGGCGATGGTGGTGGGGTCCAGCAGTCGGGTGCCGGCGTCGGCGATGCCGAGGGGGAGGAAGAGCAGGGCCGCCACCGCCATGGCCAGCGCGAGGCCGTCGGCCTGGGGGAAGCGGCGGCCCGTGCGCGCGCTGAAGACGATGTAGGTCGCCCACATGGCGCCGGCGCCCAGGGCGAAAGCGACACCCAGGGGGTCCAGATCGCCGAAGCCTCCCCCGCCGAGCAGGAACACCCCCGCGAGGGCGAGGCCGGCCCACAGGGCGTTGAGCGCGCGGCGCGAGGCGAGGACGGACAGGGCCAGCGGGCCGAGGACTTCCAGGGTGACCGCCGGGCCCAGCGGGATGCGGTCGACCGCTTCGTAGAACAGGCCGTTCATCGCGCCCATGGCGACGCCGAAGGCGATCACCGTGCCCCAGTCGGAGCGCGAGTGACCACGCAGCCGGGGCCGGCAGACCAGGAGGAGGACGATCGCCGCCGCGAGGAGGCGCAGGGTCACCACGCCGAGCGCGCCGGCGCGGGGCATCAGGGTGACCGCCAGCGCGCCGCCGAACTGGACCGAGATGCCGCCGGCCAGTACCAGTCCGACCGGCCCCAGAGCGGTGAGACGACCCGGGGTGCGCGGAGACGGCGATGCAGGTGATGTGGCGGACGCCTGTGACGTCGAGTTCGTGGCGCGGGGGGTGTTGACGGTGCTCACGGCGGTCCCGGTGCTGGCTCGAATCAGATCATGTACATCTCCATGTACTACCAAGTCCAGGGTAATAGACTTCGACAGGAGTGTGAACCCCTCATGGAGCTGTCCTGGATGGTGAGATACGGCTCTCCCGGATGGCGGACGGCCCACCGGCCTCCCGTTCACCGGGCGCCGCCCGTCCCGTCCAGGGCCTGCGCCAGTACCTCCGCCAGGTGGCGGCCCCGGACGCCGGCGAGCTGGTCCAGCTGGGTGCGGCAGGAGTAGCCGTCGGCCAGGATCACCGTGTCCTCGGCGGCCTGGCGGACCGAGGGGAGGAGCTGGTCCTCCGCGCAGGCCCGGGAGACCTCGAAGTGGCCCTTCTCGAAGCCGAAGTTTCCGGCCAGGCCGCAGCAGCCCCCGCTCAGCTCGCCGGTGAGGCCTGCGGCGGCGCGCAACCGGCGGTCGGGGCTGTCGCCGAGCACCGCGTGCTGGTGGCAGTGGGTCTGGCCGGCCACCGGGCGGTCGACGGCGGGCGGGGTCCAGTGCGGCGCGTGCCGCTCCAGGGTTTCGGCGAGGGTGAGGACCGCGGCGGACAGCCGGGCGGCCCGCGGGTCGTCGGGCAGGAGTTCCGGGAGGTCGGTGCGCAGGGCGGCGGCACAGCTCGGTTCCAGGACGACGACCGGGGCCCCGGCCCGCAGCACCGGTTCCATCAGGCCCAGGGTGCGTCGCAGCACCGTGCGGGCGCGGTCGAGCTGGCCGGTGGAGACGTAGGTCAGGCCGCAGCAGACCCGGGCCCGGCGGGCGGTGAGCAGCGCGGCGGCCGACCGGGTCCGGCCGTCGCCGATCGCTCCCCCGCGGGGCAGCAGCGTCGGCGGAAGCGCCACCCGCAGCCCGGCCGCCTCCAGCACACGGACGGCGGCCCGGCCGACGGACGGAGAGAGGTGCTCGGTGAAGGTGTCGGGCCACAGGACGACGAGGGTGCCGGGGGGCGGGGCGGAAGCGGGGGTGGGGGCGGCAGTAGGGGCGGAGGTGTCAGTGGAGGCGGAGGCGGCAGTGGGATGCGCGACGGGGGCGGGACCGGAGGCGGGGCCGAGGGTGGTGGCGCCCGGTGTTGTCCGGTCTCGTCTGTGCCACCACGTCGTGAACGTGCGGGGCGCCAGGAGGGGGATGTCCCGTTCCGGCGCGATTCCGGCCAGGTGTTTGCCGAGGGCGGCCAGGGGGCGGACGGACGCGAGGGTGTTGAGCAGCGGGGCCAGGTGGGTGCGGGACGCCCAGCGGAGCCATTCCGGGAGGCGGCCCATGCTGTGGTGGGCGGCGGGGCGGCTGCGGTGGGCGTAGTGGTGATGGAGGAACTCGGCCTTGTACGTGGCCATGTCGACACCGGCGGGGCAGTCCGAGCGGCAGCCCTTGCAGGACAGGCAGAGGTCCAGGGCGTCCAGGACCTCCGGGGACCGCCAGCCGTCGGTGACCAGGTCGCCCGCGAGCATCTCGTGCAGCAGCCGGGCCCGGCCCCGGGTGGAGTGCTCCTCCTCGCCGGTCGCCCGGAAGGAGGGGCACATCACAGCGGGGCCGGCCGCGGTCGCCGTACGGCACTTGGCCACGCCGACGCAGCGGCGGACGGCCGCGCGGAAGTCGCCGCCGTCGTCCGGGTAGGCGAAGGCCACGTCGACCGGGCGGCGGGGCAGCACCGCGAAGCGCAGGTTCTCGTCCAGCCGGGCCGGGCGGACCAGCATGCCGGGGTTGAGGAGGTCGTCCGGGTCCCACACCGCCTTGGCCCGCTCGAACAGCCGTACCGTCTCGGCGCCGTACATCCGCGGCAGCAGTTCCGCGCGGGCCTGGCCGTCGCCGTGTTCGCCGGACAGGGAGCCGCCGTGGGCCACGACGAGGTCGGCCAGTTCCTCGGAGAAGCGGCGGAAGCGGCCGACGCCCGCCTCGGTCAGCAGGTCGAAGTCGATGCGGACGTGGATACAGCCGTCGCCGAAGTGGCCGTACGGCGTGCCGCGCAGTCCGTGGGCGGCCAGCAGTGCGCGGAAGTCGCGGAGGTAGCCGCCGAGGCGGGCGGGCGGCACCGCGCAGTCCTCCCAGCCGGGCCAGGCCTCGGAGCCGTCGGGCATCCGGGTGGCCGTGCCGGCCGCGTCCTCCCGGATGCGCCACAGCACCCGCTGGGCGGCCGGGTCGGTGACCACCAGGGAGTCCACGACATCGGCGGCGCGCACGATCTCCCGCGCACGCGCGCGTGCGGCGTCCGGCGTCTCCCCGCCGGTCTCCACGAACAGCCAGGCGCCGCCCCGGGGCAGCCCCGCCCCGGCCGGGACCAGGTCGGCGGCCATGCCCTCCACCGTGAGCGGCCCGAGCGGCAGCAGGCCCGCGGCGGCCTCGGCGGCGGCGCTCTCGTCGGCGTACGCCAGCACGGCCAGCGCCCTCGCGCGGGGGTTGTCGACCAGGCGGACCACGGCCTCGGTGAGGATCCCGAGGGTGCCCTCGGAGCCACAGAAGGAACGGGCGACATCCGCGCCCTTCTCCGGCAGCAACGCGTCCAGCGCGTACCCGGAGATGCGGCGGGGCAGGTCCGGGAAGCCCGTCCGCAGCCGGGCCAGCTCGCCCTCGGCCAGCTCGCGCAGCCCGTCCGGGGCGCCCGCCCACCCCTGCCCGAGCCGCAGCCGCCGCCCCCGCGCGGTGATCACGGACAGCTCCCGCACGCTGTCCGCGGTCGTGCCCCAGGCGACCGAGTGGGAGCCGCACGAGTTGTTGCCGATCATTCCGCCGAGCGTGCACCTGCTGTGCGTGGAGGGGTCGGGGCCGAACCGCAGTCCGTGCGGGGCGGCGGCCTCCTGGAGCCGGTCGAGGACCAGCCCCGGCTGCACGACGGCCGTGCGGCTGCCCGGGTCCAGCTCCACCAGCGCGGTCATGTGCCGGGTGAAGTCCAGCACCACGCCGGTGCCGGTCGCCTGCCCCGCGATGGACGTGCCCCCGCCGCGCGCCACCACCGGCACCCCGCGCTCCCGGCACACCTCCAGCACGGCGGCCACGTCGTCGGCGTCTCTGGGCGCCACGACGCCCAGCGGGACCCGCCGGTAGTTCGACGCGTCCATGGTGACCAGCGCCCGGGCGGTCACGTCGAATCCGACGTCACCCCTGACAGCCTTGCGCAACGCCCCCGCGAGCGCGGCCGAGTCCGTGACTCCGGTGCCCGTGCGCCCGCTGTCCCCTGCGACATCCCCACGATCCGTCATGCGTCCAGGATGCATCCGATCACGCACAGTCACGGAAAGTTTTCCACAGGCACCCCTGAATAGTCGTACGACCTCACAAGTTCACGACCTGGTGATCTCGTCTCATCGAACGGACAGAATTCCGTGCGCGCTTCCTCCAGCGGCTAACCTCCTACCGTGGCCGACATCCAGATTCCCGCTGACATCAAGCCCGCCGACGGACGTTTCGGCGCGGGCCCCTCCAAGGTGCGGACCGAGGCGCTGGACGCCCTCGCCGCCACCGGCACGTCCCTGCTGGGCACCTCCCACCGTCAGGCGCCGGTCAAGAACCTGGTCGGCAAGGTCCGCGAGGGCATCTCCGAGCTGTTCTCCCTGCCCGAGGGCTACGAGGTCGTCCTCGGCAACGGCGGCTCCACCGCCTTCTGGGACATCGCCACGCACGGCCTGATCGAGAACAAGTCCCAGCACCTGAACTTCGGTGAGTTCTCCTCCAAGTTCGCCAAGGCCGCGAAGCTCGCGCCCTGGCTGGCCGAGCCGACCGTCATCGCCTCCGACCCCGGCACCCACCCGGAGCCGACGGCCGAGGCGGGCGTCGACGTCTACGCCCTCACCCACAACGAGACCTCCACCGGTGTCGCCATGCCGATCAAGCGCGTGGCCGGCGCCGACGAGGGCGCGCTCGTCCTCGTGGACGCCACCTCCGGCGCGGGCGGCCTGCCGGTCGACATCGCCGAGACCGACGTCTACTACTTCGCCCCGCAGAAGTCCTTCGCCTCCGACGGCGGCCTGTGGATCGGCGTCTTCTCCCCCGCCGCGATCGAGCGCGCCGAGCGCGTCCACGCGTCCGGCCGCCACATCCCGGAGTTCTTCTCGCTCCCGACGGCGATCGACAACTCCCGCAAGAACCAGACGTACAACACCCCGGCCCTCGCCACCCTGTTCCTCCTCAACGAGCAGCTGGAGTGGCTCAACGGCCAGGGCGGCCTCGCCTGGTCCACGGCCCGCACGAAGGACTCCTCGACCCGCCTGTACACCTGGGCCGAAGAATCCAAGTACGCCACCCCGTTCGTCTCCGACCCGGCCAAGCGGTCCCAGGTCATCGGCACGATCGACTTCGCCGACGAGATCGACGCCGCCGCCGTCGCCAAGGTGCTGCGCGCGAACGGCATCGTGGACACCGAGCCGTACCGCAAGCTCGGCCGCAACCAGCTGCGCATCGCGATGTTCCCGGCGATCGACCCGGCGGACGTCGAGGCGCTGACGAAGTGCGTGGACTACGTGATCGAGAAGCTCTGACCTCTCGTCCTACGACGACGAAGGGCGCCCGGTGCATGCCGGGCGCCCTTCGTGTGTGCGCTGCGATGTCCTACGCGAACTGCCGGATGAAGGACTGCCAGCTGTCACGGGAGACGGTGAGGAGGGGGCCGTCGTCCTGCTTGCTGTCGCGGACGGCTCGGCCTCCGGGGGCGGTGTCGGCGACCTCTACGCAGTTGCCCTCGCCGGCGGAGTGCGACGACTTCCGGAAGGTGCTTACGACCTCGGTCACGATGGGTTTCCCTTGCTACTTCGCAGTGCGTCCTGGATGAACCGCGCACTGGCCTCGGGTCCCAGTGCTGCCGATCGTAGTTGGTCGAACGCGTTGGCGTAAGCCGCAAGACCCTCTGGAGCCTCCAGAACAGAGGTGCCTCGCAAGTTCTCCATGGTTACAGCCTCGACGGTCGGCTCGGACTCAAAGCTGAAGGACGAGAAAGCGTACGTCGAGCCGGCCACCGCGCCCGCGCTGAAAGGCAACACCTGAATGGTGACGTTCTTGCGTGTGCCCACCTCAAGGATCTTTGACAACTGCTCACGGTGCGTCTCGGCGCTCACCATCGGCTGCGTGATGACCGCTTCCCAGAGGATGGCTGTGTACGCCGCCCCACCTTCCTCGATCTTCGCCTGCCGCGCCACGCGCACCTTCACCAGCTGGGCGATGCGCTCCGGGGCGATGTAGTGAGGGGGCGCTCCGATGACCGCTTCGGCGTACGCAGAGGTTTGCAGCAGCCCGGGCACCAGCACCGGCTGCCACTCGCGGATGTACGTCGCGTCGTCCTCCAGCGCGATGTGGTCAAGGTAGTCCGGCCGAAGGTGCTCGGCGTGTTCGAGCCACCAGCCACGGTTCTTGGAGTGTTTGGCCAACTCCTCCGGCTTGGCGCGCACTTCCGGGTCCGTAACGCCGTACGCATCCAGCAGCAACCGCACTTCGATAACGCGCGCGGTGACGTGTCCGCTTTCCAGGCGACTGACCCGAGCTTGACTCGCGGCGATGATTTCCGCGGACTCCATCTGATCCAGCTTGGCGGCTCACGTCCCGACCGCTCGGGACTACGTCCGCAAGGCCCTCGCCGACTGGGGAATCACTGGTGAACTCGCCGAGCGTGCCACCCTGTCGGCCAACGAACTCGTCACCAACGCCGTGAGCCACTGCCGGGTTCCGACGCCCGGGTGCGGGTCACGCTCGTGCTCTGCCGCTGCGAACTGGTCCTGGAGGTCTCCGACCCGGACCGGGACCGGCTCCCCCTGCCCCGCCGCCCCGGCCTGGACGAGGAAGGCGGCCGCGGACTGGCCCTGGTGGGCGCGCTGGCCGACGCGTGGGGGCATCGACAGGGGCCATACACCAAGACGGTCTGGACCCGCTTCACCCTCCCCTCCCGGAGACCCCCCATGTTTTGGACCACCCGTAACACAACAAAGGGAGCACCGCCGTACGCCTGGTGCCTGCCGAACCCCCATGACGCCCGCTGGCGCCGCTGGGCCAAACGCTCTCGCGCCGCCGGCCACCGACTCCCGTTCCCCCGCGACGAGGAGTGCTGGCAGACCCCGGCTCCCGTACGAACGCCCCTGTGGGAAACCTCCGATGACGTCGTACGGCTGTACGTCCTCAGACCTTGATACTCCGCCGCACCCGGGCGATCACCTGCTGTGCCTCGGCACCGAAGACGGCCGACTCCGCGAAGGTGTCCCACACGCGGCGGTAGAGAGCGATCGTTTCGGCATCGTCCAGCCAGAGTTCGGCGTGCCAGTCTTCGACCACGACCAGGCGATCATCGAGCATGGAAAAGGGGTTCCCCGGCGGGATTCGCAGTTCTGCGTCCAGCGGCAGTATGCCGAGGCGCACCGTGTCCATGCCCACAACGCCCAACAGACGGTCCAATTGAGCGACCAGCACGTCCGCCGGGCACACGCGGGCCCACAGGGCACCTTCCCACATGATCAGGTTCAGCCGTTTACTGGGCCGGTACAGCCACTCCTGCCGTTTCATGCGGGCCCGCACGGCCTCTTCCACATCCCGGGGAGAGGACCGGAGGTCCGTGTAGCGCTCGAAGACATACCGGGCGTAATCGGCCGTCTGGAGCATGCCACTGACCAAGCAGTTCTCCCACATATGCAAAACCCGGGACTCCGCAACGAGCGCATTCCAGGTCTCTTGCACAGGACGATGCCCCGCCACTAGCTGGCGTCGCCAGGAGCGGATATGGCTCTCGAAGCCCCTGAGCCGGGCTCGGAGTTCGGCGAACGCAGTGGACTGCCCTACGGCATCGGCCCATGCCCGCAGGTCGTCGTCCGTGGGGGTCTGCCTGCCGTTCTCCAGCTTGCTGACTTTCGACTGAGGCCACCCCAGCCGCTGAGCGAGCTGGCTGCCGGTGAGCCGGCCATCAGGACTTTCGATACGCAGTTCCCTGAGCCTGCGCCCAAGTTCCTCACGTGCCCTCTGATAGTCCGTGCTCACCGGTATCCGCTCTTGCCCCTATGCGTCGCTCTGCATCTCAGCCGTGAACTGCTTCCACGGTACGGCGTGGTGCCAAGCAGCATCCCGCACCATGCAGCAGCGCACCACCTCCGACGGCTCGGTGATCAAGTCCACGTGCGTGAGCTGATCGTCGTCATTGAACCGCAGGAGCGCGATGAGGCGGCTGTCGAACAGCCAGAAGTCCTCGGCGGGCAAACGAAGTCGGTCCGCGTCGGTGCGCCACATGTTGCGGATGTCCTCGCCAAGGCCCACGTTCCACCTGGCGCTGTCGAGGAGGTACCGCTGACCGGTGGTGGCGGGCTGGTCCACGACGCGTACCCGCTCGACCCGCCTGCCCTGTGCGGCGTGTGCGCGAATCGTCTCGGTCCACCAGTTGTAGAGCGAGTCCGAATCCTCGCCCTCGCCAATCGTTCCGTACTTGATGAACCGGCTCCACCGGTCGCCCTCTTCGTCACTCGCGTACCGGCGGCGCGTCTCCAGTCGCCACGCCGTGTGCTCGAACTTCTCGAACAAGCTGTTGAACTCATCCAGGTCGATCGTCCGCACCTGCCGCGTCCGCTCCTTTGGGGTCCAGTCAACCAGCAGGTCCCGCGGCACCACCACAGCAACTTCACCCTCGGAAAGGTACTGAAGCTGCGCGACGTCCTCCGAATCGGTGAGCGGCGGACCGTGGACGATCACCTCCCCGCGGTCCAGGTCCTCATGCACCGACGGGCATCCAGTGACGCCACTCCCCGTCCCGTTGAACCGCAACCTGCGCGCCATGCGCAACCACCCCCTGGGTGTCGTCGAAGCTGGTGCACACAGCATCTCGGTGCCTGATAGTGAATGGCCATGCATCCAGAGTGACCGCAGGAGAATAGTTGAGAATATTCGCCACCTTGCTCCGCGACCGCCCCCTACGGTCGCCTCACCTCCCGCCCACCCAGGGCGGCGGCGGCCGGACAGCGGCCGTGACAGCGGAGCAGGAAGGTACAGCGATGGTGAACGGAATTGACCTGTACGCGCTCGACCTCGGCGGCGCCTCGTTCCTCAGGGCGTGCGGCGGGAACACCCACCCGGACGGCGAGTCCTGCGTGACCCTCGCCCGCATCGGTGAGGACGCCTGGGCGCTCGGGGACAGCAAGCGGCCCGACGCGGAACCTCTGCGGTTCACCACGCACGAGCTGAGCGCCGCCGGTATCGACCCGGCCCGCTTCGGTCTGGCCCTCTGAGCCTCCCCACCCCCAGAAATCCAGCCGGTTCCGGAGTGATTCCCGGGGCTGTCGTCACCCCGGAATCCCCCGGAACCGGCCCGCACAGCGCACAGAAGAGGACCCGGGTGCACCACCACGCCTACCTCTGGACCGGTCCCAAGCCCCGCTTCGACGAGGAAGCCCTGCGGCGCCCGCCCCACCCCGAGCCGCCCCCGCCCACCAGCGGCCCGGAGCTGATGCAGCGGTACCGCCTCGCCACCGTCGAGTTCCCGGCCTCGGACCTGCCGCCGCTGGAGACCGCGTACTGGCTGGTCAAGCCGCGCACCCTCGTCAAGGGAACCTGGCAGGAACCGTCGGCCGCCGCCGGCTGGCTCGGGGAGCGGCTCAGCGAGTACGCGCCCCGGTTCGCCGCCGACGCCTACCGCGACCGGGGTCGCCTCACCGCCCTCCTCACCTCCGCCGCCGAGCGGCTGGCGTCAGGCGGTGATGTGTCGCTCGGGTTCTATCTCGAGCGGCCGGCGTTCCTGTCCGTGGCCGTGGTGAGCTGCGCACCCAATCGCGCACGCCCCGCCCTGCCCTGCCCACTCGGCGGCCCATAAGGGCGCGAGCACGGGTATTCTCCGTGTGTTCACTGGAATTTAACCGCGCCTCTGCGTCACACCACCGGCGGAGATCAGGATTCCATTTCCTGTCGAAATTCTGTGACAATAGCAAGACAGCGATGTCGTATCCGGTTACTTATCTTTTTCACGTCGCCACTCCCCAGCCCGCCGAACACCGGTGTACCGGGCACCCACCGCGGTGCCGCCCGGGCGTCGGCCCGTCGTGGAGCGGCATGCGAACCCTTTTCTTCTTTTTCCGCGCACGCTTCGAGGAGATTTCCCATGTCCGTGTTCGCACGCCACCGCCGCGCTCTCATGACCGCCTCGGTCCTGCTGACCGCCGTCGGCACCGCCGCCGTCCTGCCGGCGGCGACCGCCTCCGCCGCCCCCACCGTCAAAGCCGCCAAGGCCGCCAAGGCCGCTCCCAAGCCGAACCCCGCCGGCCGCTACGCGGGCAAGGCCGTCGCCATCGGCAAGGACATGGTGGCCGTCCTGCGCAACGACCCCAAGGCGGGCGGCCCGGAGGCCTGGATCCGCACCGTTCCGAAGAACTGGCGGTCGGGTGACCCGTACATGGGCCGCGTCCTGGCCGAGCTGGACCGCGGCCACCTCACGGCCACCCAGCACGGACTGTCCCTGCGGCTGGTCGACGCCAAGGGCGCCAAGCCCGCGCTCCGGGTGACCGGCGCCAAGGGCGGCCCGCACACCTACGCGCTCCCGAAGGCCGGCACCCCCGACGCACGGGGCTGCACGATCATCACGGAGCACTTCATCGGGGCCGGGACGGTCGCCGTGACGAGCAACGGGCTCAACGGTCCGTCGGCGTTCTTCAAGGACGCCGGTGACGGCACGCGCTTCGCCGGAGTCGTCAACCGCGCCCACCCGTCGCTGCCCAAGAGCGCCGGGTTCCTGGCCGAGATCGTCGACCCCAACGGCGCGGCTCCCAAGCTCCGCACCAACATGGAGGGCGGCGGCCACCCCGCGTCCACCACCCCGTTCCCGGCTCCCGGGTGCGTGAAGTAACCGCTTAGGACCACAGCGACGTCCCAACCGCGACGACGAAGGGCGCCCGGTGCCGCACCGGGCGCCCTTCCCTCACGCCGCCGTGCAGGTGAGCGCCGGCGTCGCCGCCCCGCCCGGCGCCGCCCCGAAGCCGAAGCCCGCCGAACCGCCGGCCGCCAGGCTTCCGTTGTGAGCCGCGTTCACGACCGTCACGCTCGCGCCGCTCTGGGTGTAACTCGCGTTCCACATAGACGAGATCTTCTGGGCACCGCCCCACGTCCACGTGACCTTCCAGGACTTGAGGGCGGCCGTGCCTGTGTTGGTCACCTTCACCTCGGCGTTGAAGCCGCCGCCCCAGTCGCTGCTGACGGTGTAGGACGCGCTGCACGCGGGCGCGCTGCCGCCCCCGCCGCCGTTGTCCCCGCCACCGCCGCCGCCACCGTCACCGCTCCCGCCGCCCGGGAACAGCGGCGCCTTGACGCCCTTCAGATAACCGTCCTTCACCGTGTCGACGGTCGTCCAGTCGTCCTTCAGGATGCCGCCGGTGTCACCGGAGTTGGGGTTCAGCGACCAGTAGGTCCAGTGGAAGGAGTCGGCGCCGTACGTCGAGGTCGGCCTCAGGTAGTCCGCCAGCGCGGCCAGCCACTTCTGGTCGACGGCCGACTGGAGCGTCGTGCCGAACTCGCCCACCCACACGGGAGCGATGTTCTGCTTGAAGATGTAGCCCCAGTACTTGTCCCAGACCCCCGGCATGTTGGCCGGGAAGGACGGGTCGCTGAACCAGCTCTGCTGGGCGACGCTCGTGGCATAGTCGTGGGCGGAGTAGACCACCCGGCCCGGCACGCTGAGCTGCACGGGGTACTGGGCGACGCCCATCAGGTTGCCGCCCCACCAGCCGGACACGCCGTTGTACGTCTGCACGCCCTCCACGAAGACGAGCAGGTCCGGGTTGACCGAGAGCACCGCGTTCCCGGCGCGCTGGGCCGCCAGGCGCCAGTCGGTGGCCTGGTCGCCGCAGCCCCAGCACGCCGGGTCGTGCGGCTCGTTGTGCAGGTCGATGCCGATCACCGTGTCCTGGCCCTGGTAACGGGCGGCCAGCGACTTGAGGTTGGCGATCCACGTCGATTCCGGGACGGACGCGGTGTACCAGAGCGCCGACTGCCCCGCCGAGTCCGGGCGGTGCCGGTCCAGGATGACCTTCAGCCCGTCCTGGCCCGCGTACGCGACGATCCGGTCCAGCACCTGGAGCGAGGTCAGGCCCTGGAGGTCGGCGTTCTTGCCGGCGGAGACGTCGATGCCGCTGGGCGTCGCGCCGGGCTTGAAGATGTCGTCGCTGTAGGGGATCCGGAGGGTGTTGTAGCCGAGCGACCTCACCTGGTCGATCATGCTCTTGTAGTCGCGGGTCCACAGGCCGTGGACCACCAGGTTGCTGGTCTCGAAGCCGAACCAGTTGATCCCGGCGATGCGCACCGGCTGACCGGCCGCGTCCAGGATCTGCCGGCCGCTGGTGTGCCAGTACCCGGCGCCGGGGGCGGCGGCGGCCGTGGGCGCGTCGGCCGCCTGTGCCGCGTAGGCCCCGGTCAGAGGCAGGAGGAGCGCCGCCGCAGCGGTGCACAGCGCTCTTCGGAGGGTGCGGAACATGTGTCGGTTCCTCTCGGGAGGCGCGGCAGCCGAACCTGAATGGGAGCGCTCCCAAGCGCCGCGCACCGCACAGGAAACCCAGATCAACATGAGCACGTCAAGACCTGCGGCACACCTCGGTACACACCGCTCGCCCGGCCGGCGCCCGCCCGGTCACCCCCGCCGCAGCCACCGCAGGCCCAGGAACGCCGCCACGCCGACGGCGAGGATCACGGCGCCCACCTTCAGGCTCGGGGTGCCGTCCCCGTCCCCCGGACCCTCGGAACCCGCCGTGGCCGACGGCGACCCGCCGGCCGGGCGGTCGGGGGCGTCGGCCGCCTGCACCGCGCTGTCCGCGCCCTCGCTGCCGTACATCAGCTTCGTGCCGTCGGCGGAGTACGACACGGACTCGCCCTGCCCCTGGAACGGCACGTCCAGGCGCCCCCGCCGCTCGATCCGGCCGTCGTTCCAGTCGTAGTAGACGCCCCCGAAGTAACCGCGCACGGCGAGCTGCCGGCCGTCCGGGGAGAAGGCGGCGTCGGTGGCCCACAGGTCGACGGACGCGCCCCGGCGGAAGACGTTCGCGCCGGACGTGGAGAGGGTGGCCGGGCCCTCGTACAGGTGCCCGCCCTCCTCGTTCTTGTCGATGATGTAGACCCGCCCGGTCCTGGGGTGGACGAGCAGTGACTCGGCGTCGCGCGGGCCGTCCGCGTACTTGACCACGTACTGCGTGGCCGTGACCGTCTGGTCCGTCAGCCGCTTCGGCTCGGGCAGCTTGTAGATCCACACGTACGGCCACTTGCCGCCGAAGTTGTCGCCGATGTCGCCGACGTAGATCTGGTTGTCCGGCCCGATGGAGATGGCCTCGACATCGCGCGGGGAGCCGATGCCGCGCAGGGTGATCCGGGCGACGGTCCGGCCGGTGGCGCTGTCCACGGCGTACAGATAAGGCCCGTCGTCGCTGTCGTTGTGCGTCCAGTAGACGCCTGGGTGCTGCCGGGAGGCGGCGAGCCCGCTGGACTCGGTTATCCGCGGATCCTTGATGGTGAAACCCTTGTCCCCCGTTCCCTCGGCGGTCCCGGTGGCGGAGGCGGGCAGCGCGCAGGCACCGGCGAGCAGAGCACCGGCGAGTACGGCGAACGATCGACGCATGCCCCAAGCCTGCCATTCCCCGCGGGAGTCCGGGGGAGGTGGTCGGACTCGGGGACCCCGGAGCTCCACGGGTCCCGGCCATCGTCCATCATGAGCCCATGCTCAGGTTCATGCCCGTGGGCGACTCCATGACGATCGGGAGCGCGGGCGAACACACGTGGCGTTACCGGCTGTGGCGGCACCTGTGCGAGACGTACGGCGACCCGTTCACCTTCGTCGGCCCGCGCGAGACGCTCTACGACCAGCAGGCCGGCGCCCCGACGTCTCTCGCCTACGCCGAACCCGGCTTTCCCCGCGGCCACCTGGCGGGCTGGGGCGAGGGCTGGCTGCACATGGCCCCGCTGATCGGCGAGGCGGTGCGCGTCCACCGGGCCGACGTGCTGCTGGTCTCCCTCGGCCTGATCGACCTGGGCTTCTACACCAACGCCGAGCAGACGGACGAGAACGTACGGGCGTTCGTCGCGGCCGCGCGGGAGGCACGGCCGCGGATACGGATGGCCCTGCTGCCGGTCATACCCAACGTCCGGGCCGCGTCGGACGCGCCTTTCGCCGAGCAGGTGGACCGGTTCAACGACCTGCTCGCCAAGACGGTCGCGGACCTGGACGAGGCACGGTCGCCGCTGCTGCTGGCCTCGCTGCCCGAGCGGTGGGACATCCACACCGACACCTACGACGGCACGCATCCCAACGCGAGCGGGGAGCACCGGATCGCGGAGGCGTTCGCGGGGGCGATGCGGGAGGCGTGGGGGGTCGGACAGCCGTACGAGGACTGATCACGTCGGCTGAAATCCGGCGTTCCGTGGGCGTGGTGCCCATCGTCGTACTGCCGTTGTACTGCGCGGCCGCACCTGTTCGTGGGGCGGCCGGGGAGGGGCGCCAAGCGCACCGCGGCGAACGACTACGGTCCCAAGAAGGCCGCCTGCGCCGCCGCCGAAGTCCCCCTGTACCTGATCGCCGATCCCTGCAAGGGCATGTGCCACATCCACACCCAGCCCAAGGAAGGCGACTACATCACGCGGACCAAGGTCGCCTTCGGCGAGGACGTCGACCTGACCGGCACCGTGGTCGGCCTCGTCCTCAAGACGGACGGCTTCCTCCGCGACTGACCCCGCCCCAGACGTGCGGGGCACGGTCACCCGCCGGGCCCGGAGTGACGCGGGCCACACGTCCCGTCCTGTCACATCGGCGGGGCGGGCGGCGTCTCGTGGGCGACAGGACGCCGCGCCCACGCCGTGCGCGGTACCGACACCCCGGTGAGGACGCCCCCATGACCACGGAACCCCGTATCGACCTGACGGCCAACGACCTCGGTGCCAGGCTCGGCAAGCGGTTCGCCGGCCTCAGCCTCGGGATCACGCAGTCGACGCTGCCCCGGAGCACCCAGGAGCTGGTGATGCTGCGCGCCAGCCAGATCAACGGCTGCGGTTTCTGCGCCGACCTGCACACCAAGGAGGCGACGGCGGCCGGCGAGACCGCGGCACGCCTGCACCTGGTGGCCGTCTGGCGTCACTCCACCGTGTTCACCGGGGCCGAGCGGGCCGCGCTGGCGCTCGCCGAGGAGGGCACCCGGCTCGCCGACGCCCACCAGGGCGTGTCCGACGAGACCTGGCGGCAGGTCCGCGAGCACTACGACGAGGAGCAGACCACGGCGCTCGTCCACCTGGTCGCGTTGATCAACGCGGCCAACCGGCTCGGCGTGATCACGCGCAACCCCGGCGGCTCGTACGAGCCCGGCATGTTCGCCCGGCTGTCGAGCTGACCGGACCGCGCGCCCGGTTCGGGCGCGCGCGACGGCAGGGCCTTGCCTAGAGCGCACTCCAGGCCGTTGTCTAGTGGACCATGGAGTACACGCAGCTCGGACGCACGGGACTCAAGGTCAGCCGGCTCGTCCTCGGGACGATGAACTTCGGTCCGCAGACCGACGAAGCCGACAGCCACGCGATCATGGACGCGGCGCTGGACGCGGGCATCAACTTCTTCGACACCGCCAATGTGTACGGCTGGGGCGAGAACAAGGGCCGGACCGAGTCCATCATCGGCAACTGGTTCGCCAAGGGCGGCGGCCGGCGCGAGAAGACCGTCATCGCCACCAAGGTCTACGGCAACATGGACCCGGACGGCGCGGACGTGTGGCCCAACCACGACAAGCTCTCGGCGCTGAACATCCGGCGCGCGGTGGACGCCAGCCTGAAGCGCCTGGGGACCGACTACATCGACCTCTACCAGTTCCACCACATCGACCGCAGCACGCCGTTCGAGGAGATCTGGCAGGCGATCGACGTCCTCGTCCAGCAGGGCAAGATCCTGTACGTCGGCTCGAGCAACTTCCCCGGCTACAAGATCGCCCAGGCCAACGAGGCCGCCGCCCGCCGCGCCGGCACCATCGGGCTGGTCAGCGAGCAGTGCCTCTACAACCTGGCCGAGCGGCGCGCCGAGATGGAGGTCATCCCGGCCGCGCAGGACTACGGCCTCGGGGTCATCCCGTGGTCGCCGCTGCACGGCGGTCTGCTCGGCGGGATCATCAAGAAGGAGGTCCAGGGCGGTCGCCGCGCCTCCGGCCGGGCCGCGGACACCCTGAAGGACCCGGCGGCCCGCGCGCAGATCCAGGCCTACGAGGACCTGCTCGACAAGCACGGGCTGGAGCCCGGTGAGGTGGCCCTGGCCTGGCTGCTCACCCGTCCCGGCATCACCGGCCCGATCGTCGGCCCGCGCACCGCGGCGCAGCTGGAGTCCGCGCTGCGCGCCGTCGAGCTGGAGCTCGGCGACGACCTGCTGACCGCCCTCGACGAGATCTTCCCGGGCCCGGGCCCGTCCCCTGAGGCCTTCGCCTGGTAGGACGCCCTGAAGGCGCGGGGAACCACGCGGCCGATCACATCCGGCCAGTGACCGGGAAACGGCCCCACGGTTCCCCGCCCCTCTCCCCCCACGCCCGCCAAAGGCGCCCCACAAGGGGCGCGGAGAACTGCGCGACCAGCCACAACCGCCCCGCAGCCGGAGAACGGTCCGCCGTCCCCGTCCCCGTCCCCGTCGGCGACGGTCCGCCGCCCCGTCGGCGTACGGCTACCGCATGGCCGACGCCACAGCCACCACCACGAACATCAACACAAGCGCACCGGCCATGATCCGGTTCCGGGTTTTCGGGTCCACGTATTCGAGACTAACCGCCCCCGCCCAGCGCCCACCGCCCGACCACCTCGTACCGCGGCTGCTCCCCCGGTACCCCGGCCACGGGCAGCCGGCTGCGCATCAGCACCAGGTCGGCCACCGTCCACGCCTCGCCGGCGAACTCCGCGAGCGCGGTGACGTACGGCCGCACGTCCAGCTCGGGCCGGCCGCGGGCCAGTGTCAGGTGGGCCTGGTAGCGCCGGGGCTCCCCCATCGGCAGCCCCTCCTTCCGGCCCGCCGCCTCCGCGCGCCCGGCCAGCAGCCGCAGCTCCGCCACATCCCCCCGGGCGCCCGTCCACAGCGCGCGGCCCCGGCCGAACTGGCCGCCGCCCGCGAGGGCGAGGGTGAACGGCGCCGCCCGGCGGGCCGCGCGGGCCAGCCGGTCCGCCAGCGCGGGTACGACGTCGTCGGGGACCTCGCCGTAGAAGGCGAGCGTGAAGTGCCAGCCGGGGCGGCCCGTCCAGCGCAGCCGGCCGGCGCCCGGGAGCTGCCGCAACCGGTCCGCCTCGGCGGCGAGTTCGTCCGCGATGTGCTCCGGGGGCAGTACGGCGGCGAAGAGTCTCATGGCCCTCACGATCCCAGACCCCGGCGGGCATGATGGGTCGATGACGATCACCATCCGAGAAGGCGGCCCCGACGATCTGCCCGCGATACTCCGCATGCTCGACAGCAGCGTGGAGTGGCTGGTCTCACAGGGCCGTACCCGCCAGTGGGGCACCGAGCCGCTGTCGGGGACCCGGACCGCCGAGGCCGTCGAGCGGACCATGGCCCAGGGCACCACGTACCTCGCCGAGGTCGACGGGGAGCCGGCGGCCACCCTCACCCTCACGGACGGGCCCGGCGCCTATCTGTCCCACCTGCCGGCGCCCGGCGAGCCCGAGCGGTACATCCACTGGTTCGCCTCCGACCGCCGTTTCCGGGGCCGGGGCGTGGGCAGCGCGCTGCTCGCGCACGCCGCCGAGGTGACCCGGCGGGCGGGCGTGGGCCTGCTGCGGGTGGACTGCTACGCCGGTGACGACCGCAAGCTGGTCGCCTACTACGAGGCCAACGGCTTCACCCCGACGCACCCCTACACCCACGGTCCGGACGCCTGGCCGGGACAGGTGCTGGCCCGGAGGGTCGACTAGACCCTCCGGGACCCATGGACCGGACCCATGGACCGGACCCATGGACCGGACCCATGGACCGGACCCGCGGACCGCCGGCTGCCTACGCGGCCGTGGCGAGCCGCTCCCGCTCGCGCGGGACGAAGCGGACGCTCGGGTGGCCGTGGTGCCAGCCCACCGCCAGCCGCAGGCCGCCGACGCGGGCCAGGACCAGGCCGATCGCGCCGGCCGCGAGGGCCGACACCACACCGCCGGCGGCGAAGCCGATCCGGGGGCCGTAGGTGTCGGTGATCCAGCCGACCACCGGCGCGCCCAGCGGCGTACCGCCCATGAACACCATCATGAACAGGGCCATCACCCGGCCGCGCATGGCCGGGTCGGTGCCCATCTGCACGGCCGTGTTCGCGGTGACGTTCACCGTCAGGCCGAACACCCCGATCGGCACCATGAGCAGCGCGAACAACCAGTACGACGGCGCGACCGAGGCGACGGTCTCCAGCGTGCCGAAGGCCAGCGCGGCGGCGATCAGCAGGCGCAGCCGGGCCGTGCCGCGCCGGGCGGCCAGCAGGGCGCCGACCAGGGAGCCGACGGCCATCAGGGTGTTGAAGAGGCTGTAGGCGCCGGCGCCGGCGTGGAATGCGTCGTCCGCGTAGGCGGTCAGCCACACCGGGAAGTTGAAGCCGAAGGTGCCGATGAAGCCGACCAGGACGATGGGCCAGATCAGCTCCGGCCGCTTGGCCACGTAGCTGAGGCCCTCGCGCAGCTGGCCCTTGCCGCGCGGGGTGCGCTCGATCACGTGGAGTTCGCGGGCGCGCATCAGCAGCAGACTGGCGATCGGCGCGGCGAAGGACAGGCCGTTGGCGAGGAACGCCCAGCCGGTGCCCACGCCGGTGATCATCAGGCCGGCCACGGCGGGGCCGACGAGCCGGGCGGACTGGAAGTTCGCCGAGTTCAGGCTGACCGCGTTCTGGAGCTGGCCGGGGCCGACCATCTCGGAGACGAAGGACTGGCGGGCCGGATTGTCCACCACCGTGGCGAGGCCGACGGCGAAGGCGGCGACGTAGACGTGCCACACCTGGACCTGTCCGGAGAGGGTCAGCGCGGCGAGCGCGAGCCCGGTGACGGCCATCGCGGACTGGGTGACCAGCAGGGTGGGCCGCTTGGGCAGGCGGTCCACGAGGACCCCGCCGTACAGGCCGAACAGGAGCATCGGCAGGAACTGCAGGGCCGTGGTGATGCCGACGGCGGCCGAGGATCCGGTGAGGCTGAGGACCAGCCAGTCCTGGGCGATGCGCTGCATCCAGGTGCCGGTGTTGGAGACGACCTGGCCGGCGAAGAACAGGCGGTAGTTCCGGATCCTCAGGGAGCTGAACATCGAGGACTTGCGGGAAGCGGGTGTGGGGGTGGCAGGGGTCGGTGCGGGGGCGGAAGGTATTCCGGATCCCGTACTCAAAAGGGTTCGCCTCCTCGACTGGTGCGCTTACAGGTGTGCGAGTTTCTCCAGGACGGGGGCGGCGGCGCGCAGGGCGGCCCACTCGTCCTCGTCCAGGCCCTCGGCCAGGCCGGCCAGGAAGGCGTTGCGCTTGCGGCGGCTCTCCTCGAGCATCGCCTCCGCCTGTTCGGTCTGGGTGACCACCTTCTGGCGCCGGTCCTCGGGGTGCGGCTCCAGCCGGACCAGCCCCTTGGCCTCGAGCAGCGCGACGATGCGGGTCATCGACGGCGGCTGGACGTGCTCCTTGCGGGCCAGTTCGCCCGGGGTGGCCGAGCCGCAGCGGGCGAGGGTGCCGAGCACCGACATCTCGGTGGGGCTCAGCGACTCGTCCACCCGCTGGTGCTTGAGCCGACGGGACAGCCGCATCACGGCGGAGCGGAGAGAGTTCACGGCGGCAGCGTCGTCGCCATGGGTAAGGTCCGGCATGTTCTTTAGCGTAACTCATTACTCTGACTAAAGACCACCGGAGGGGGCCGTACCGCCCGTGACGCCCGCCACTGCGCCGGCGCCCGGCGGAACCCGTGGGAACTCCTCGGGAAAAGGAACGAGCGCCCGGGACCAGGTCTCCGGGCGCTCGTTCGGGGCGGTCTCCGCGCGGGATCAGGTGAGGCCGAGGGCCGGCATCAGGTAGTAGAAGGCGAAGACGGCCGAGACGACGTACATCGCCGGCGGGATCTCCCGGGCCCGCCCGGCGGCCAGGCGCAGCACGGTGAAGGTGATGAAGCCCATGCCGATGCCGTTGGTGATCGAGTAGGTGAACGGCATCATCAGCATCGTCACGAAGGCCGGCATGGCGATGGTGTAGTCCGCCCAGTCGATCTCCTTGATGGAGTTCGACAGGATCAGGAAGCCCACCGCGAGCAGCGCCGGGGTGGCCGCCTGGGAGGGGACCATCGTGGCGATCGGCGTGAGGAACAGCGCGACGGCGAAGAGGCCGCCCGTGACGATGTTCGCGAGACCGGTGCGGGCTCCCTCGCCGACGCCCGCCGTGGACTCCACGAAGGCGGTGGTGGCCGAGGCGGAGCTGGCGCCGCCCGCCGCGACGGCGAGGCCGTCCACGAAGAGGACCTTGTTGATGCCCGGCATGTAGCCCTCGGCGTCGGTCAGCTTGGCCTCGTCGCTGATGCCCATGATCGTGCCCATCGCGTCGAAGAAGCACGACAGCAGGACCGTGAAGACGAACAGGATGCCGGTCAGGATGCCGACCTTGTGGAAGCCGCCGAACAGGCTGACCTGGCCGACCAGGCCGAGGTCGGGGGTGGAGACGGGGTTGCCCGGCCACTTCGGGACCGTCAGGCCCCAGGACGGGACGGTGGCCACCGCGTTGATGATCATCGCGACCACGGTCATGCCGATGATCGAGACGAGGATCGCGCCCGGCACCTTGCGGACGATCAGCGCGAAGGTGAGCAGCGCGCCGAGGACGAAGACCAGCACCGGCCAGCCGGTGAGGTGACCGCCGGTGCCCAGCTGGAGCGGGACGGTGGTCTGGGCAGCGTCCGGCATCCGGGTGACGAACCCGGAGTCCACCAGGCCGATCAGCATGATGAACAGGCCGATACCGATGGAGATCGCCTTGCGCAGGCCGAACGGCACGGCGTTCATCACGCGCTCGCGCAGCCCCGTGGCGACCAGCAGCATGACCACGAAACCGGCCAGGACCACCATGCCCATGGCGTCCGGCCAGGTCATGCGCGGCGCGAGCTGGAGGGCGACGACCGAGTTCACGCCGAGGCCGGCGGCGAGCGCGATCGGCACGTTGCCGATGACGCCCATCAGCAGCGTGGTGAAGGCGGCGGACAGGGTCGTCGCCGTCACCAGCTGGCCGTTGTCCAGGTGGTGCCCGTACATGTCCTTCGCGCTGCCGAGGATGATCGGGTTCAGCACGATGATGTACGCCATCGCGAAGAAGGTGGCGAGACCGCCCCGGACCTCACGGGCGACGGAGCTGCCGCGCTCGGAGATCCGGAAGTAGCGGTCGAGGAAACCGAAGGCGGGAGGGCCGCCCGGCGTTCCGGGGGTGGGGACCTTGGCAGGTGCCGAGGTGGACATGCGTGACCTCATCACCAACAGGGTTCCCCCGAGCCCCATTGGAGTTTCATACGAGCGGAAACGGCCAAAGACAAACGGCTCCAGTATGAACGTATGAGTCATAGATCGCTATCTCCGCGCGTAGACAGCGGAGCCGCATAAGCTGTGCGCATGGCTAAGTGGACCCCCAAGCACGAGGCGCCGGAGCCCCTGGAGGGCCCCGTGGTCGCCACCATCACCGGCGGCACGATCGTGTGGTTCGTCCTCTTCCTGGTCCAGCTGCCGTTCTACGGCTGGTTCGACGAGCACGGCCACACCTGGTGGCTGTGGACCTGCCTGGCCGGGGGCGGCCTGGGGCTGATCGGCGTCTGGTACGTCCGCAAGCGGGACGCGGCGATCAAGCGGGCCGCCGCGCCGGCGTCCCCCGCCGGGTCGTAGGCGCCCCCCGCCGGGTCGTAGGCGCCGCCGGCGGCGGACGGCGGCCGCGCCGGTGGGCGCGGGCGCGGCCGCGCACGTACCGTCGAAGGCATGAGCCACATACGCGCGGGTGCGGAACTCGATCCGGCACGTCCGGTGCCGTCGCCGAGGACCCGCCCGGCCGGGCTCCGCCCCGCCGAAGTGGCGGAGCGCGTCGCGCGCGGCCAGGTCAACGACATCCCGGTGCGCAGCAGCCGCTCGCTGGGGGAGATCGTCCGGGCGAACGTCCTCACCCGGTTCAACGCGATCATCGGCGTGCTCTGGCTGATCATGCTGTTCGTCGCGCCGGTCCAGGACAGCCTGTTCGGCTTCGTGATCCTCGCCAACACCGCCATCGGGATCGTCCAGGAGTGGCGGGCCAAGCAGACCCTGGACTCGCTCGCGGTGATCGGGGAGGCCCGGCCGACGGTACGGCGGGACGGCGTGGCGACGGAGCTGGCCACGCACGAGATCGTCCTGGACGACCTGATCGAGATCGGCCCCGGCGACAAGATCGTGGTCGACGGGGTGTGCGCCGAGGCGGACGGGCTGGAGATCGACGAGTCCCTGCTCACCGGCGAGGCCGACCCCGTCGTCAAGCGCCCCGGTGACCAGGTCATGTCCGGCAGCTTCGTGGTCGCGGGCGGCGGCGCCTTCCAGGCCGTCAAGGTGGGCCGCGAAGCCTACGCCGCCCAGCTCGCCGAGGAGGCCTCCCGCTTCACGCTCGTCCACTCCGAGCTGCGTTCCGGCATCTCCACCATCCTCAAGTACGTCACCTGGATGATGGTCCCGGCGGCCGTCGGACTCGTCGTCACCCAGCTCGTCGTCAAGAGCGACGACCTCAAGGACGCGGTGGCCCGCACGGTCGGCGGGGTCGTGCCGATGGTCCCCGAGGGGCTGGTGCTGCTCACCTCCGTGGCCTTCGCGATCGGTGTCATCCGGCTGGGCCGCAGACAGTGCCTGGTGCAGGAGCTGCCGGCCATCGAGGGCCTGGCCCGCGTCGACACCGTCTGCCTGGACAAGACCGGCACCCTCACCGAGGGCGGCATGGACGTCACCGAGCTGCGTCCGCTGAACGGCGCGGACGAGGGGTACGTCCGCAAGGTGCTGGGCGCGCTCGGCGAGTCGGATCCGCGCCCGAACGCCTCCCTCCGGGCGATCATCGACGCCTGTCCGGACACCGAGGAGTGGCGCTGCGTGGAGTCGCTGCCCTTCTCCTCCGCCCGCAAGTACAGCGGGGCCGCGTTCAGCGAGGGCGACGGCGAGACCAGCACCTGGCTGCTGGGCGCCCCGGACGTGCTGCTCGGGCCCGGCGACCCGGCGCTGGCCGAGACCGAGCACCTCAACGAGCGGGGGCTGCGGGTGCTGCTGCTGGCCCGGGCGCACCGGGACCTGGACGACCCCGAGCCGGCCCGGGGCGCCCGCCCCACCGCCCTCGTCGTCCTGGAACAGCGGCTGCGGCCGGACGCCGCCGACACCCTGCGCTACTTCGCCGAGCAGAACGTGCGCGCCAAGGTCGTCTCCGGGGACAACGCGGTGTCGGTCGGCGCCGTCGCCGCGAAGCTGGGCCTGGAGGGCGCGGCGGTGGACGCGCGGCGGCTGCCCGCCGACCCGCCCGCGATGGCCGAGGCGCTGGACGCGGGCACGGTCTTCGGGCGGGTCACCCCGCAGCAGAAGCGGGACATGGTGGACGCGCTGCAGTCCCGTGGCCGTACCGTCGCGATGACCGGGGACGGCGTGAACGACGTGCTGGCCCTGAAGAGCGCGGACATCGGGGTCGCCATGGGATCCGGGTCCGAGGCCACCCGGGCGGTGGCGCAGATCGTGCTGCTGGACAACAGTTTCGCGAGCCTGCCGTCGGTGGTCGCCGAGGGCCGCCGGGTGATCGGCAACATCACGCGGGTGGCGACGCTGTTCCTGGTGAAGACGGTCTACTCGGTGCTGCTGGCGGTGCTGGTGGTGTGCGCGCGGGTGGAGTACCCGTTCCTGCCCCGGCACCTGACCCTGCTGTCCACGCTCACCATCGGCGTCCCGGCCTTCTTCCTGGCCCTCGCCCCCAACACGGAACGGGCCAGACCGCAGTTCGTGCGCCGGGTGATGCGGTACGCGGTCCCCGGCGGGGTGGTGGCCGGGGCGGCGACCTTCCTGACGTATCTGCTCGCCCGGCACCACTACGCCGGCCCGGGCGCGCTGGGCGCGGAGACCAGCGCGGCCACCCTGACCCTGTTCCTGGTCTCCATGTGGGTCCTGGCGATCATCGCCCGCCCCTACACCTGGTGGCGGGTGGCCCTGGTGGTGTCGATGGGCGTGGCCTTCCTGCTGGTCCTCGCCGTCCCCGCGTTCCAGGACTTCTTCGCGCTGAGGCTGGTCGGCGTGACGATGCCCTGGACGGCGGTCGGCGTGGCCGCGGTGGCGTCGGCGGCCCTGGAGTACCTGTGGCGGCGGGCCGACCGCCGGTTCCCGGCCCGGGCCGGGGACCCGGCGGCCCCTGGCCGGAAACCTCCTCACCGAAATCACCTGTCAGGGTGACGGCCGTAGGGGTGACGCGGCCGGCGCGTCACGGAGACGGAGACGGTCGGCTGGACCGCCGCCACCGTGCGGCGCGTACGGGCGGGTGCCCCGGTCGGCGCCGGGGGTGCCCGTCCGCGTGGGCGGCTGCCGCTTACCGCACGTCGACGTAGTCACCCGTGGCGCTGACGGCCGAGGTGGTGGACGTGCCGGCGAAGCTGTAGCGGTAGTAGCCGTCGGAGCCGGCCGTGACCGTCGTCTTCAGCGCGCCTGTGGAGGACGAGGTGACGGTCTTGACGGTGGTGTAGGTGCTGCTGCCCGCCTTGCGGAACTGGAGCTTGACGGACTGGCCGCCGAAGGCGGCGTACGTGCCGTGCGACCAGTCGGCGCGGGTCAGCTTGCCGGTGACGGTGATCGCCTTGCCCTTGCTCACCGGCTCCGGGGCGGCGTCGGTGGTGAGCTTGGCGGCGCGGCGGACCGGGACGGTGCCGAGGTCGCTCTGCCACTTGTCCGCACCGGTCTTGCTGTCGGCCGCGACACCGCCCTTCTTCCAGGTGCCGGCGTCGGAGTTGTACAGCTCGCCGGCGGGGATGGTGATCGTGGCCGAGCAGCTCACGGTGGTGGAGTTCACCTTGGTGCAGGTGCCCGGGTCGTCGCTGACGACCTGGGTGTCGGCGTACTTCGCCGAGGTGCCGCGGTAGAGCACCGGGCCGGTGAGGATGGTGGACATCGACACGGTGGCGGGGTGCGTCACGGTGTAGGTCGCCTTGACCTTCACGGTGGAGGTGGCACCGAGGGTGATCGCCTTGCCGCCGTTGACCTTCATGTTCGAGAAGGTGACGTTCGGCGCCGCGGGGGCCGCGTGGGCGGCGGGCACGGCGAAGGCGGAGAGGGCCAGGGCGCCGGAGACGGCGGCCACGGTGGCACGGATGCGCATGTGTGTTCCCCTGGAGGGAGAAGTGGATCGTGGAGTCGGTCGACTCACGCGATCAGATCCCCCTGGCACCCCGCGGGTTGTACGGGCAAGACTCTTCTCGGCCGGATTTGGCCCACTGATTACCCCCGCGTGGCCCAACCCGGGGAAACGGGCCGGCCGGACCGCGGAACGGTGCGTATCGCGGTCCGGGGGGCTCGGGGGTACGGGGGCTCGGGGATACGGGGGCTCGGGGCTTACTTCACGTCGATGAAGTCGGCCGCGGAGTTGACCGCGCCGGTGGTGGAGTCGCCCGCGTAGGAGAAGCGGTAGTAACCGTCTGCCGTGGCCTTGGCCGTCGTCTTCAGCTTGCCCTCGGCGTCGGCCTTGACGGTCCTGAGCGTGGTGTAGCTCTTGCCGCCCGCCTTGCGGAACTGGAGCTTCACGGACCGCGCGCCGTAGCCGCCGTACTTCAGCGCCTCCCAGTCGGCGCGGGTGAGGGCACCGGTCACGGTGATCGTCCTGCCCTTCTTCACCGGTTCCGGGGCGGCGTTCACGCTCAGCCTGGCTTTGCGCTGGAAGGAGAAGAAACCGGCCTTCTCCCCCCAGATGTAATCGTGGTCGTTGGCTTCGACCCACGCATTCACGTACCAGGCACCGGCGCTCTTGTTGGTGAGGTAGTAGTCCCTCGGGTACATCTTCGGGTCGATCTTCACCGAGGCGGTGCAGGTGGAGGTGGTGGCGCTGACCTTGGCGCAGCGGGGCCTGCTGGACGAGGCGATGCCGTGGTCCGCGCCCAGGAGCTGGAACGGCCCGCCGGTACCCTTGATGCCCGAGTCGTCCCTCGCGGTCACGCTGACCTTGATGGTCACCGGGTCGTGGATACCGAGCTGCACCTTGTTGTCGCCGTCCACGACCACCTTGGTGATCTTGATGTCCCCCCGGCTGCCGTCGGCCTGCGCGGCCGGCACGGCGAGGGCGGACAGGGCCAGGGCGCCGCTCACGACGGCGACAGAGGCACGGATGCGCATGTGTTTCCCCACGTTCGGATCAGGGAGCCGGGTGGCTCCACTGATCCGACCCGGGGCAGATGCGAAAAGTTGTACTACCGGCCCGCCCCGCCCGGGGACTTCGGGGACGGGGCCGCACCCGGCGTCAGTCGAACCACCGGTCCCGCGCCAGCTCCTCCGTCCGCGACGGGTCCTCCAGCAGAGCGGCCACCTCGAACCGGCGCGGCCACTGCCCCGCCGCCCAGGCCAGCCCCGCCGCGACCCCCTCCAGGGTGGCCGCGTGCAGCACGCCGTCGCCGGTCAGCCGCCAGTCGATCTCCACGCCGTCCACGACGAGTTCGCCGTGCTCGACATAGGTCCGGGGCGTGCGCGGGCCGAGCAGCACCCGTACCGCGTCCGGCACGTCGTGCTCGGTCCCCTCGGAGTGCACCTCGCCGGTGACGGACTCGCTCAGCCGGCGCACCTGGAACAGCTCGGCCAGCTCGGCGGCGCGCGCGGGCCGCACCGGCAGCAGCGGCACCCCCGAGGCGAACGGCAGCAGATCCGGCGAGTCGACCACGACGGCCGAGGCGGCGTCCACGACCTCCACCCGCCCGTCGACCACGGCCCGCAGCTCGTCCGGCAAGGTCACCCGCTCCGGGTCCAGCTCCGCCAACGCGCTGTACAGGCCGTGCAGTTGGGCGGGCGTGACCGGGCGGTCCGGGTCGGCGAGCCGGTCCAGCAGCTCGGCGGCGCCGCCGGGCTCGTCCAGCAGCGCGCCGAGGGAGGTGCGCACCCCGAGCGCCCGCAGGACCTGCTCGTCCTCGAACCCGGTCGCGTCGGCCTCGTCGTACAGCCCGCGCAGCAGCGGGTCCCCGCCGGCCGCGAGCAGCCCGGCCGGGCGCCGCCCGTCGAGCACCGGGTGCCCGCGCAGCCACCACGCGGTGTACGGCCGTACGACCTCGTGGGTGCCGTCGGGCAACAGGACGCGCACCGGCTGGGTCAGGGCGTCCCGCAGCGGCGGGCGGGCCAGCAGGGCGAGCGCCTCGGGCCAGTGGTCGTCGTCCACCAGCTCCAGGTCGCGTACCGCGACGAGTTCGGTGGCGACGGGCGGCACCGGGCTGTCCGGGAACCGGTCCAGGACGTCCTCGCACCACACGTCCACGGCGTCCAGCAGCCCCGCGTCGTCGGGCTCGGCGAAGTCACCCTCCCGGGGCTCCAGTTCGTCCGGGTCCAGGACGACGTCGGTGGCGCGGACCAGCGCGAAGTCCGCCAGCACCCCGCACGCGGCGAGCGGCTGCTCCCCCCACCGCTCGGCCAGCTCGGCGTCCACGGCGGCCAGTTCCCCCTCCCGGACGACCCGGGCGAAGGGGCTGCCGGGGAACACCAGCTCGCCGGCGGGGGCGAGTTCGCCGTCCTCGTCGGGCAGCGCGAGCGCGCCCAGCCAGGGCTCGTCGCCCGGCTCCAGCCCCGCGTCCCGGACCAGGGCGAGCACGGTGTCGGCCAGTTCCTCGGCGTCCGGCGCGTCCTCCTCCCAGCCCAGGCCGCCGTCCGCCTCCAGGGAGCCCGCCACGGCGGCCCGCACCTGCGGGGTGGTCAGCACCGCGCGCGGGGTCGCGGGCAGCGCGCCCAGCTTCTCCAGCAGCGGATGCGCGGCCTCCGGGTGGGCGACCTTCAGCCCGAGCCGGCCCAGCACGTCGGGGTCGATCCGGGCGCCGTCCGGGGTGGGCAGCAGCACCTGCCGGGGCCCGATGGCGGTCCGGTGGTCGGCGAGCGGCACCGGCAGCCCGGACAGCCGCTCCGGGTCGACCCCGGCGAGGCTGTCGTACAGCCGCCGCCACCACTGCGGCTCCTTCTCCAGCCCGGCGAGCCGGTCGACGGCGTCGGCGAGCGGCAGCCGGGCGACACCGAGGGTGCGCAGCTCGGCGCGGCGCTCCAGCCCCGCCGGCAGCAGGGTGGGCAGCACCTCGGCCAGCACCCGTACGGTGTCGGCGCCGGCGCCCTCCACGACCTCGGCGTCCCGGGGCCGCAGCGCCTCCGGCAGCTCCTCGTCGCCCTTCGGCGCGACGGCCGGCGGCAGGAAGGCGGTGCGCGCCAGCCGCTCCAGCACGGCCTGCCGCAGCGCCCCGTCCAGCGCGCCCTTGCCGAGCGGCCCGGGCACGAGGTCGATGATCCCCTCCCCGACCGGCCGCCACTCGGCGAGCAGGGCGGCGTAGGCGTCGGCCGCGCGCTGCACCAGGAAGTCGGTGAGCGGGCCGGGCGCCGCGTGCCGGCGGGTGGTGTCCAGCGGGAAGGAGGCGATGAGCAGCGCGGGCACGCCCAGCGGCTCGTCGCTCGGGGTCGGCGCGTGCACGACCGGGCTGGTACGGGGCCGGACCGGGGCGCCGTACGGGTCGACGGGCACGGCCCAGGTCACCGACCAGTGGGGGCGCAGCCGCTCCTCCACGGGCCGGTCGGCGAGCAGGTCGGGGGTCAGCGGGCCGTGCGCGGACGCGGTGCGCCAGTGGGTGACGCCGTCCCGGGAGTCCTCCACGACCGTGAAGGCCCCGTCGGTACGGCGGCTCAGGGTGCGCGGCTCCTGTCCCTCGATCTCGACCACGACCTCGGCCAGCCCCGGCAGGGCGAGCAGCAGGGCGTCGTCCACCCCGGCGAGCAGCCGCGCGGCGAGATCGGCGGCGGCCGCGTCACGCAGGGGGAGGATCACGGCGGTGTCGTACGGCTCGGGGGCGGTGCCCTCGGCGGCGAACGGCAGCCGCAGCAGGGGCACATGGCCCTCCCGGCGGCGCACCTCGTCGCCCAGTCCCGGGCTGTGCCGGGCGACCTCGCGGGCCAGTTCCCGGGCCTCGGTGAGGGACCAGCGCACACCTCCGTGGCGGCCGACGATCGCCGGTTCGTCGGTCACGGCGAGCACGGCGGCGAAACCGACCCCGAACCGGCCGACGGCACCGTGGGTGGCCTCGGCGTCCCGTTTCGCGGAGGCGCGGAGCGTGGACAGCGACTCGACGCCGGCCGCGTCCAGCGGGGCGCCGGTGTTCGCGGCCACGAGCACGCCGTCGCGGAGGGTGAGCCGCAGCCGCCCGGCCACCTCGGCCCGCGCGGCGGCGTCGGCGGCGTTCTGCGCCAACTCCACGACGAGCCGGTCGCGGTAGCCGCCGAGGACGAGGTCCTCCTCGGCGTTGGCGTCCTCCCGGAACCGGGCGGGGCTGGTCGCCCAGGCGTCGAGGACCCCGCGCCGCAGCCGGGCCGTTCCGAACGGGTCGGCCCCCTCCATCGCCGGCCGCACGAACTTGCTCACGATCACTCTCCATCCTCCGCGTGAGGACGAAGGTACAGCGCCGAGGCGGCGGGGGCCGAAGGGAGAGGCGGGGCGGGGTGCTCGGGGGGCTGATCGCCTCCGGCCCCTGTCCGCGCCGGGTCGCGTACGGGCTACAGTTCGCGGACACCACCGGTCACGCGCGGACAGTGACTCTACGCAACCGTCCCGTCACTCTTCAACCGGTGCGTACACGGAGACGCTGTGTATGTGAACCGCGAATGCTCCGCCCCTGTCCCGAACTTCTCGGTGCAGCTGTCGACCACCCCGCGAGGCGCCCGACTGGCCCGGCTGCTCGCCACGGAGCAACTGCGCTCCTGGGGGCTGCCCATGGAGCCCGCCGCGCTGATCGTCGCGGAGCTGGCCGCCAACGCCGTCGTCCACGGCCGCGCGTCCGGGCGGGACTTCCGGCTGACGCTGTGTCCCGTCGGGGACGTGCTGCGGATCGAGGTGACCGACACACGCGGTGACCGGCTGCCGGTGCGGGCCCGCCCCGTGCCGGACGCCGACTCCGGGCGCGGGCTGCTGCTCGTGGACGCGCTCGCCCACCGCTGGGGGACGGCGCCGGGGCCCGCGCCCCGCAAGACCGTGTGGGCCGAGGTGCGCATCGGCTCAGGGGACGTACCGGCGGTAGACCTGCCGGGAGCCGCCCTCCGGGCCGGGATCCGCCGGCTCGGCCGCGCTGAAGCCGAGACGCTCGTAGAACACGCGCGCTCCGCTGGTCACCGCACCGGGGTGGTCGGCGCCGAACGTGACCACCTCGACGGTGGCCGGACCCCGGACCCATCTGCGCAGCGCGTCCGCCAGCAGGGCACGGCCGACGCCCCGCCCCCGCGCGCCGTCGGAGACGACCAGCCAGTGCACGTGGTGGACCGGTGGCGCGGCGCCGAAGAGGAGGGCGCCCAGGAGGCCGTCGGCGGACTCCTCCGACGCGACCAGCGCCGTGCCCCGACCGATGCCGTTCCGTACCGCCCGGGTGAAGCCGGGGTCGGCCACCATGGGGCCGAACCAGTGCTCCACCTGGGCCGCCAGCCCGAGGAAGCCGGCCACGTCCCGCTCCCGCGCCGTTCTGATGATCATCGGGGCAGTCTGGCAGCGGAACCCGGCGTTCAGGAGTGGCCCAGCTCCGCCGCCTCGTCGTCGCCGGCCTCCGGGACCGAGCCGGAGTCGCGGGCCGGGCGGAGCGGGAAGGGGTCGACCCGGGTCTCGTCGATGACCGGCGGGGCGGGCTGCGGGGCCTTCGGCATGACCGCCGCCTCCGAGTGGCCACCGCAGCCGTAGGCGAGGGAGACCACCCGGCCGTCCGCCGGCGAGAACTCGTTGGCGCAGACGCCGAAGGCCTGCCCGAGGGAGCCGCCGATACGGGCGAGGAAGCCGCAGCTGATGCAGGTGGCGGGGGCCGCCTGGGCCATCGGGGTCTTCGGGCCGTACGCCTCCTCCCAGCGGTCGGCCGCGACGCGCAGGCCGTAGCGGGAGAGCACGCGGGCGCGGCGCAGGCCCAGCTCCTCGGCGACGGACGCGATGGAGCCCCGGGACGGCGTCGTCGGCTGGGCGGCGGGGGTGCCCGGAGTGACGTCGGCGTCCTCCGTCTCGGCCAGTTCCCGCATCTCCAGGGAGACCGCGGAGTTGGGCGGCGGCTCCTCCTCGCCCGTGTAGCCGGGCTCCAGGCGCAGGTCGTCCTGGTCGGTGGGGAGCAGGTCGCCGGGGCCGAGGTCGCCGGGGCGCAGGCGCTCGCTCCACGGGACCCACTCGGGGGCGAGGAGGGCGTCGGGGCCGGGGAGGAGGACCACCTCGTCGAGCGTGACGATCTTGGCGCGGGAGGCGCGGGCGACGGTCACCGCCCAGCGCCAGCCCCGGTAGCCCAGCTCCTTGCACTCGAAGAAGTGCGTGACGACGCGGTCACCCTCCGAGACCAGGCCCGTGTGCTCGCCGATCACCCCGGGCGCGGCGGCCTCCTCGGCGGCGGCGCGGGCGAGGTCGACGGCCTCGGCGCACAGGCGGTCGGGGGTGCGGCTTCGCGTGGTCGCTGCGCTCACAGGTATCGCTTCTCTCCTACGCCGTCTCGTCGAGTGCGGCTGCCTCCGGCGGTTTCGCCTACGGAGCGGACCTGGGGACCGCATCGACGTCTGCATCCGCGCGCCCGGGCGCACCTCTGCCATCCATTCTGCGTTATGGCTGAGACAGGCACGCTACACCGGGCGGGATTCGTGGATTTTCCCACCCGGGCCGTACCCGCCGCCGGCCGCGGGGCCGTAAGCCGCGTCCGGGCGGTCGAACACCGCTCCCGCCCCCGTGTGCCGGTCCGTCGTGCCGTACGCCGCCATCCGTGCCGTACCGCACTATCCGGCCGGATCCCGGGGCACTATGAACGTCGTGGCAGCCACGGGCAGGGCGAGTGGTGGGGGCGGCGGTCCGGGCCGGGTGGGCGGGGCCGTCCGCGCGGTCGCCCGTGCCCTGCGCCTCCCGGTCACCGGCACGGCGCGCGGTATCCGCAGGGTCACGCACGCGCACGGCGCGGGCGAGTCGGGCCTCGGCAAGCTGATCGAGCTGCACGCGGTGAACGGCGCCGGGGACGTCATGGTCACCGTGGCGCTCGCCTCGACCGTGTTCTTCTCCGTGCCCACCGACGAGGCGCGCGGCCGGGTCGCGCTGTATCTCGCCATCACCATGGCGCCGTTCACGGTCCTCGCCCCCGTCATCGGGCCGCTGCTGGACCGGTTGCCGCACGGGCGGCGGGCCGCGATGGCGGCGGCGATGCTGGCGCGGGCGCTGCTCGCGCTGGTCGTCTCCGGGGCGGTGGCGAGCGGCGGACTGGAGCTGTATCCGGCGGCGTTGGGCGTGCTGGTGGCGTCCAAGGCGTACGGCGTGGTGCGCAGCGCCGTCGTGCCGAGGCTGCTGCCGCGGGGGTTCTCGCTGGTGAAGGCCAACTCCCGGGTCACCCTCGCCGGGCTGCTGGCCACCGGGGCCGCCGCGCCGGTGGCGGCCGGGCTGCACACGCTGGGCGACCCGTGGCCGCTGTACGGAGCCTTCGTGATCTTCGCCGCCGGGACGTTCCTGTCGTTCTCCCTGCCGCCCGAGGTGGACTCGGCCAAGGGCGAGGACACGGCGCTGCTCGCGGCCGGCGCCGGGCGGTCGCGCGAGGAGCGGGCCAGACGGCCGGGGCTGCGCTCGGTCGGACCCGCCGTCACCTACGCGCTCGGTGCCAACGCCGCCCTGCGCTGCCTGTCCGGTTTCCTGATCTTTTTCCTGGCCTTCCTGCTGCGCGAGCACCCGCTGGCCGGGCAGAGCGCGGCGGTCTCGCTGGGCATCGTCGGTGTCGCGGCGGGCGCGGGCAACGCGCTGGGGACGGCCGTGGGCGCCTGGCTCAGGTCCCGCGCGCCGGAGGTCATCATCGTGACCGTCGTCGCGGTGGTGCTCGGGGTGGCGCTGGTCGCCGGGGTGTTCTTCGGGACGTTCCCGGTGGCCTGTCTCGCGGCGGTCGCCGGGTGCGCGCAGGCGCTGGGCAAGCTGGCGCTGGACGCGCTGATCCAGCGGGACGTGCCGGAGGCGGTGCGCAGCTCGGCGTTCGCCCGCTCGGAGACGCTGTTGCAGATGGCGTGGGTGTTCGGCGGCGCGGTCGGCATCGTGATGCCGCTGGACGGCACGGTGGGGCTGCTGGTCGGCGCCGTGTTCGTGGCCGCCGGCTGGCTGACCACCCTGCGCGGGCTGCTCGCCTCCGCCCGGGGCGGCGGCTGCCACACGCGCGTGGCGTAACGAACCGGGCACGCCGTACCCCACGTGGGCGGGCGGCTCCGGGCGCCCGATAGCCTTCGGCCATGACCACGCTGCAATCCGCTGTGCGACGCCGCCGCGCCGTCGCCGTTGCCGGCGCCGTTTCCGCCGGACTGCTCGTCCTGTCGGCCTGTGACAAGCCGACTCCCGTCGCGACGATCACCGTCGGCGGGAACTCGGTCAACTCCGAGGCCCTCTGCTACAACGACGGCGACAAGCTGTCCGCCGACTCGCTGAAGGACTGCGTCAAGAACGCCGACGACGTGAAGTCGATCGAGGTCGGCCAGGACGACACCGTCCGCATCGGCGTCGACCCGAAGATCGCGGACGAGGGCTGGTTCGTCCTGGTCAACGGCCGCCCGGCCACCGACCTCAGCCACGAGACGTACCGCACGATCACGGGCAACGCCTTCTTCAAGGCCCAGTTCGGCACGGAGGGCAACACCAACACGCTCGCCGTCCAGATGGGCGAGAAGGCGAACAAGGGCATGTGGTCCTTCAAGCTGAAGAAGGCCGAGGACTGACCACGCCCCCCGCCCCCGTGCTCGTCGCCACCGCGGTCCCCGTCGAGCGGGACGCGGTGGCCCGGGCGCTGCCCGGGCCGGCCGAGGAGGTCCGGCTGCCGGGCGCGGTCCTGTGCCGGACCGGCGCCGGCTGGGACCTGCTCGCCGCCGGTGTCGGACCGGCGCTCGCCGCCGCCTCCACCGCCGCCGCGCTGACCGCCGCCGCGCTGACCGGCCGGCCCTACGGCCTGGTCGTGTCGGCCGGGATCGGCGGCGGCTTCCAGCCGGAGGCGCCGCTCGGCTCGCTCGTCGTCGCCGACGCCGTCACCGCCGCCGACCTGGGCGCCGAGACCGCCGACGGCTTCGTCCCGGTCACCGAACTCGGCTTCGGGACCGTCACCCACCGCCCGCCGGAATCAGCCGTACGAGTCGCCGCCGAGGCCCTCGGTGCCCGTACCGGCACGATCCTGACCGTCTCCACGGTGACCGGCACCGCCGGCCGTGCCGCCGCCCTGCGGGCCCGTCATCCCGGCGCGCTCGCCGAGGGCATGGAGGGGTTCGGGGTGGCGGAGGCCGCCGCCGCGCACGGGGTGCCCGTGCTGGAGATCCGCGCCGTCTCCAACCCGGTGGGGCCCCGGGACCGCGCCGCCTGGCGCATCGCCGACGCCCTCGCGGCCCTCACCGAGGGCTTCGGGAAGCTCGCGCCCGCTTTGGAGAGTTGGAACCCGCATGACCACCAGTGAGCAGCAGCGGTCCCTGCCGATCGCGTACTCCCCCTGCCCGAACGACACCTTCGTCTTCGACGCCCTCGCCCACGGCCGGGTGCCCGGCGCGCCCGCGCTGGACGTGACGTTCGCCGACATCGACGTCACCAACGGCATGGCCGAGCGCGGCGAGCTGGATGTGCTGAAGGTGTCGTACGCCGTACTGCCGTACGTCCTCGACGAGTACGCGCTGCTGCCGTGCGGCGGCGCGCTGGGGCGGGGCTGCGGGCCGCTGGTGCTCACCCGGGAGGCGGGCGCCGACCTCACGGGCCGTACGGTCGCGGTGCCCAGCGAGAAGTCGACCGCCTACCTGCTGTTCCGGCTCTGGGCGGCGGACACCGTGCCCGGCGGGGTCGGCGAGATCGTGGTCATGCCGTTCCACGAGATCATGCCGGCCGTGCGGGACGGCAAGGTGGACGCGGGCCTGGTCATCCACGAGGCCCGGTTCACCTACCGGAACTACGGGCTGCACAAGCTCGCCGACATGGGCGAGCACTGGGAGCGGACCACCGGGCTGCCGATCCCGCTGGGCGCGATCATCGCCCGGCGCTCGCTGGGCGCGGACACGCTCACCCGGCTGGCCGAGTCCATCCGTACGTCCGTGCGCATGGCCTGGGACGACCCGGAGGCCTCCCGGCCGTACGTCATGGCGCACGCCCAGGAGATGGACCCGGCCGTGGCCGACCAGCACATCGGGCTGTACGTCAACGAGTTCACGGCCGACCTCGGCGAGGACGGCTACGCGGCGGTGCGGGGGCTGCTCACCCGTGCGGCGGCCGAGGGGCTGCTGCCGCCCCTCGGACCGAAGGCCCTGGACTTCCCCTGAGGGACGTCCGGGCCGCGTCAGACGTCCAGTTGGTCGGCGACCGCGCGGAGCAGGCCGGCGATCTTCTTGCCGGAGGCCTTCTCGGGGTAACGGCCCTTCTCCAGCATCGGGGTGATGTTCTCGAGAAGGGTCGTCAAATCCTGCACGATCGACGCCAGCTCGTCCGGTTTCTTGCGCTGGGCGGCGGCGACCGACGGCGTCGGGTCGAGCACGTTCACCGAGAGCGCCTGGTCACCGCGTTGACCGGCGACGACCCCGAACTCCACGCGCTGTCCCGGCTTGAGGGATTCGACTCCGGCGGGGAGAACCGAGGAATGGACGAAGACGTCACCGCCGTCGTCGCGGGAGAGGAAGCCGAAGCCCTTCTCGCTGTTGAACCACTTGACCTTGCCGGTAGGCACGTCTGTCCTCGTCCTCGTACTCGTTGGGAAAACTACTTCGGAAACTGCTCTTGACAGCACTAGAGCGGGTCGACCATGACCCGCCGATACCAAGGCTAATGGTCTTCGGGCGGGTGACAAGACGTTCCCCGGTTGTTCTCTCGCGCAGGGAACTACCCTGGTCCGGTGCGTGACAAAACCCAACCGAATTCCGCCGAGCCCGGTGACCGACTGATCCGCGCCGGTGCCGTCGTCTTCTTCCTCGGGGCGGTGGCCACCCTCGTCACGGTGGCTCCGCTGTTCCTGGGGGCGAAGCCTTTTCCGACCTACATGTTCGGTCTGAGCATGCTCATGGCCGTCGGATTCCTCATGGCCGGCGCCGGTGTGCTGCGCTCGGTGGCCGCCGGACGGCGTCAGACGCGGGGTGCCGCTCCGAACGCCTCGCGGTAACCGTTCAGCCATTCCGGGAAGCCGGTCAGATCCGTCAGGACGACGTCCGCGCCGGCCGCGTCCAGTTCTTCGGCGGGGCACGGTCCGGTCGCGACGGCGACCGAAAACGCACCCGCGGCGCGGGCCCCGCGGACGTCTCCGACATGATCGCCGACGTACACGGACGCGCCGTGCTCGCGCAGCGCCTGCGCCTTCTGCTCGGCCCACAGATCGCCGACGACCACGTCCGGCTCGATGCCGAGGTGCGTCAGGTGCAGCTTGGCGTTCGGCTCGTACTTCGCCGTCACCACCATCGTCCGCCCGCCGGCCGCGCGCACCGCGTCCACCGCGTCCCGGGCGCCGGTCATCGCGGGCGTGGCGGCGATGGCTATGGAGGGGTACATCGACCGGTACATGTCGGCCACCTCCGGCACCCGCTCCGGCGGGAACCAGTGGGCCAGCTCCTCCACGAGCGGCGGGCCGAGCCGGGTCACCGCGAGATCGGCGTCGATGAACACGCCGGTTCGCTCCGCCAGGGCGCGGTAGCAGGCGCGGATGCCCGGGCGGGAGTCGATGAGGGTCATGTCCAGGTCGAAACCGACGGTCAGGGTGGAGGCCATGGGCACATTCTGCCGGGTACGGACGGGGAGGACGGGAGGGACCCACACGGGTCCGCGCGCAGGGACGGCCGTCGGCGGCGGGGCGGGGGACGGGGAGCGACTGCCGGGTGCGGCGGGCGGGGCGGCTGCCGGGTGCGGGCGGGCCGGACGGGAACGGGCGCGTAGGGGCGGGTGCCGGGGGCGGCGGGCGGGGCAGGTGCCGGGGGCGGCTGTCGGGTGCGGTCGGGCCGGCCGGAACCGGGCACCGGGGGCGGCTGCCGTGTGCGGGGCCGGGGGGCGTGAGGACCGAGCAGGTCCGCGCGCGTAGGGGCGGCTGCCGGGTGCGGGGCCGGGGGCCGGGAGGACCGAGCAGGTCCGCGCGCGTAGGGGCGGCTGCCGTGTGCGGGGCCGGGGGCCGGGAGGACCGAGCAGGTCCGCGCGCGTAGGGGCGGCTGCCGGGTGCGGGCGGACGGCGGCGGACCGTGGGAGCGGCTGTCGGGGGCGGGCGGGACGGGCGAGACCGGGTGCCGGGGCGGCTGCCAGGTACGGGGGGGGGCGTGAGGACCGAGCGAGTCCGCGCGCGTAGGGGGCGGTGGACCGTGGGAGCGGCTGTCGGGGGCGGGCGGGCCGTACGGGACCGGGTGCCGGGGGCGGGCGGGTGGCCGTGGCCTGGGCGGGGCCGGGCCGGTGCTAGGCCTTCCGTCGGGAGCGCCACACCAGGTACAGGGCCGAGGCCAGCGCCGCGCCCCGGACCACCCACGGCCAGGTCTCGCCGAGCGCGTCGCTCATGTGGCCCTGGGCAATCGGCGTGCCCCAGCGGCCGTCGGTGCGGCCCCACAGCCAGACCACGCCCGCCGCGACCGCCGCGCCGGGCAGGACCATGACGGCCCACCGGGTCTCCGCGGGGGTCAGCCGGCGCGAACCGTACGCGACGGCCCAGCCGAGGAGCAGGGCGAACCAGTTGCCGAGGACCGCGCCGGCGACCAGCGCGGCGGCGGCCAGCAGCAGGAGCGGGTGGGACCAGCCGGACAGCGGCCCGCCGGCGGGGGCCCCGGCGGGGGCGGCCTTGCCGCGGGCCGGGAGCAGTTTGCGCAGCCGGCGCCGCGGGGCGGGCACCGCTCCGCTCTCCTCCCCGGTCGCGGTCTCGGCCTCGGTCTCGGCCTCGGCGGGGGCCGGCTCCGTCTCCTTCGGGGGACGCTTGAGCAGGTCCGGGATCTCCACGCCGCCGACGAACCCCGGCACCGGGTCGGCGTCCGGCACCGGACCCTGGACGCGCCACCAGTCGGGCGGTGCCGTGCTCTCGCCGAGTTCGTGCGCGGGCGCGAGGTGCGGCGGGGCCGCGGCGGCCGGGGCCGCGGGCGGCTCCGGTTCGGCGGGGCGCGGGCGCGGTACGGCCCGGCGCAGCCCCTTCGGCCGCTCCCGCTGCCGCTCCGGCTCCGCCGCCCGCTCCCCGGCCGACGGCTGGGCCGGTACGGCGGTGGCGGGCGGCTGCGGGGCGCCGCCGGTGGTGTCCGCCGCCGTGACCACCTCGTCCGGGCTGCCCAGGCGGTCCAGGATGCGGCGGACGGCGGCGGGCGAGTCCACCGTCGCCTTCGCCCGGTGCCGGTCGATCTCGTTGCGCAGCTCGGACACGAGCCGCATGCGTGTCGCCGACGGCAGCTGCCGCTGCTGGGCGATGTCACCGACGCGGCTCAGATACTCGTAGACGACCTGGTCGCTCTCGATCCCCACGGAACCCCTCCGGGGTGCGCCGACTGAAACCCCGGGAGGGACGGTACCGCTTCCCGGTGGATGCCCTCGGCATATGGTTGTCCGCTACCGTTGACCGGATGAGCCCCGAGGCCCACTCAGCCCCTCGGTCCCTCGCGGAGGCACTGCGCGCGCGGGACGACTCCTCCCTCGCCGCGCTGCTGCGCAGCCGCCCGGACCTCGTCACCCCCGTGCCCACCGATCTCACCCAGCTCGCCACGCGGGCCGGCACCCGTGCGTCGGTGCTGCGCGCCCTGGAGCGGCTGGACCGGTTCGCGCTGCAGACGGCCGAGGCGCTGGCCGTCGCCCCGGACCCGGCGTCGTACGACAGTCTGCTCGGGCTGATGGCCGGGGACGCGGGCGACCCGGCCGTGGCCGGCGCGCTGCCCCGGGCCCTGCACACCCTGCGCGAGCAGGCGCTGGTGTGGGGCGGGGACGACCGGCTGCGGCTGGTGCGCACCGCCCGCGAGGTGCTGGCGCCCTCGCCGCAGCACCCGTCGCCGACCGGGCTCGGGCCGACCGTGCGGGAGGCCGCCGCGGGCATGTCCCCGGGGCGGATCCAGGAGATCGTGACGACGGCCGGGCTGCCCTCGACGCACGACTCGGTGTCCGCCGTGGCCGCGCTGACCGCCCTGTTCACCCACCGCAAGAAGCTGGCCAAGCTGCTCGCCCAGGCCCCCGAGGCCGCCCGCGAGGTGCTGTCCCGGCTGGTGTGGGGGCCGCCGTACGGGCAGGTCACCGCGGATCCGGCGGCGCATCTGCGCTGGCTGCTGGACCGGGGCCTGCTGCTGCCGACCGCGCCCGGCACGGTCGTGCTGCCCCGCGAGGTCGCGCTCCATCTGCGCGAGGGCCGCGCCCACCGGGATCCCGAGCCGCTGCCGCCCGCCGTGGTACCGGCCGCGACGCACAGCGCGCGGGTGGTGGACGCCACCGCGGCCGGGCAGGCGTACACCGCGCTGGCCACGGTGGAGGAGCTGCTGAAGGAGTGGGACGAGGGCGGTCCGGCCGTGCTGCGGGCGGGCGGGCTGAGCGTCCGCGACCTGAAGCGGACGGCCGTGGCCCTGGACGTCGCCGAGCCGGTCGCCGCCTTCTGGGTGGAACTGGCGTACGCGGCGGGCCTGGTCGCCTCCGACGGCGAGGCCGACGAGCGGTACGCGGCCACCCCCGCCTACGACGAGTGGCTGGAGCAGCCGCCGGCCGAGCGCTGGGTCCGGCTCGCCCAGGCGTGGCTCGCTGCCACCCGGACGCCGGGGCTGATCGGCGGCCGGGACGCCAAGGACCGGACGCTGTCGGCGCTCGGCCCGGGACTCGACCGCTCCGCCGCGCCCGAGGTACGGCACCGGGTGCTGTCCCTGCTGGCCGCGCTGGGGCCGGGCGCCGCGCCGGACGCCGAGTCGGTGCTGGCCCGGCTGCGCTGGGAGCGCCCGCTGCGGGGTGGCCGGCGGGACGGCGAGGAGGACCTGCGGTCCCGGCTGGCCCGCTGGACCCTGTCAGAGGCGGAACTGCTGGGCCTGACCGGGCGGGGCGCCCTGTCGGCCCACGGCCGCGCCCTCTTGGGGGCACCCCCTGTCACCGGCGCCGGCACCGCGCCGGGAACGGGTTCCCCGCCGGCCGACGGCCCCGGAACCGACGCCACGCCCACCGACGCGCCCGGCACCCGGCACGCCACCGGCGACCGCCCCGCCTCGGGCGGCCCCCTCTCCGGTGGCCCCGCCTCCGGTGGCCCCGCCGCCGGTGGTCCCGTCTCCGGTGGCCCCGCCTCCGGTGGTCCCGGGGACAAGCTCCCGGTGCACCGGCACCGGGTTCCCGACCGGCTCGTGCCGCTCTCCGGGCCCGAGCGGGACGTCGCCGGGGCCGCCGCCGCGCGGCTGCTCGCGCCGTTGCTGCCCGAGCCCCTGGACCACGTGCTGCTCCAGGCCGACCTGACGGCGGTCGCCCCCGGTCCGCTGCGGCGCCCGCTCGCGGACGCCCTGGGCGTGCTCGCGGACGTGGAGTCCAAGGGCGGGGCGACCGTGTACCGGTTCACCCCGGCGTCCGTCCGCCGGGCCCTGGACGCCGGCCGGACCGCCGCCGACCTGCACACCTTCCTCGCCGAGCACTCCCGCACCCCGGTACCGCAGCCGCTCGCCTACCTGATCGACGACGTGGCCCGCCGACACGGCCGGCTGCGGGTCGGCGCCGCCTCGGCGTACGTCCGCTGCGACGACGACGCCCTGCTGAACGAGATCCTCGCCGACAAGCGCGCCGCCGCGCTGCGCCTGCGCCGCCTCGCCCCGACGGTGCTGGCCGCGCCGGCCGACCCGGCGACGCTGCTGGAGGGGCTGCGCGCGATGGGGTACGCGCCCGCCGCCGAGTCCGCCGAGGGCGATGTGCTGATCGCCCGCGCCCAGGCGCACCGGACCCCGCCGCGCACCGCGCCCGAGCCGGTGCCGGACGGTCCGCCGCCGCCCGACGCGACGCTGCTCGCGGCGGCGATCCGCGCGATCCGGGCCGGTGATCTGGCCGCCACCACGCCGCGCAAGCCCGTCGGCGAGCCCCCGGCGGGCGGCGAGCTGCCCCGCACCTCGGCCGCCGAGACGCTGGCCACCATGCAGGCCGCCGTCCTGACCGGCGACTCGCTGTGGATCGGCTACGTCAACGCCGAGGGCGCCGCCAGTCAGCGGGTCATCTCCCCGGTCCGGGTGGAGGGCGGCTTCGTCACGGGCTACGACCACACGGCGGACGAGGTCCGGACCTTCCCGCTGCACCGCATCACCGGCGTCGCCGAACTGGCCGACGACTGAGGGGGCCCCGGCGGGCTCGTCGGGCGGAAGCCGGCCTTCCGGGGAGGCGCTGCGCGGTCTCCCGTGTCCGATGTGCCGTCCGGGACGTGCCCCTGTTCCCCGGACAACGCCCCTGACCAGGCCGGACAGCCCCCCTCTGTCCCGGACATGTCCTGGACACCTCAGCCCATTGTCCGCCCCGGCAGCCCCCGGCCAGTCTTTCGGTCGTCAGCCGGTCCCGCCCCGGGCCCGGCAGCGATCCGACGGAAGGAAGCACGGGATGTCCGCGATACGCACAGCGAGGACCACGGCCGTCGCGGGGGCGGTCCTGGCCATGTCGCTGGGAAGCCTCGTCCTGGCGGGCCCGGCCCACGCGGCCGCCGCCCCCGGGCCGCTGATCGCCAAGCAGGCGCTGAGCCAGTACACCAGCGACAACGCCGAGGTGCAGAAGCGCAAGTACGAGGGAGACGCCAAGGACGGCGACAGCGAGCGCAACAACTGCAACTTCTACACCGGTTTCTGGACGGCCAAGGCCAACCGCCAGTGGGACCACACCAGCGCTCCGCGCACCGGCACGATCAACAACCACCAGGCGTGCGGGACCAGCAAGGGCTACATGTACATCAAGGTCGGCGGCGCCTGGAAGAAGACGTGGACCAGCGTCAAGTGGACCTCCCGGGCCTGGTGCGCGGACTTCGCGAAGTACGCCTGGTACTGGGGCAAGGCGGACATCAGCGGTCTGACCGCGTCGGCCGACTCGTTCCGTACGTACGGCAAGTCCAAGGGCACCTGGCACACCAAGGCCCAGGTGAAGGCGAACCGGTACAAGCCCAAGCCCGGTGACGCCGTCCTCTACGACAACAACGGTGACGGCCGCGCCGACCACCTGGGCGTCGTGACCTCGTACAACACCGCCCGGAAGGTCTACCACTCGGTGGAGGGCAACACCACGCTGGAGCAGCTGACCTACAAGAAGAGTCAGTCCGCGACGGCCGGCCGCGTCCTCGGCTACACCGCACCGAAGGCCCGCTAGCTCCGGCCACGTTGGCCGGAAAGGGTTTTGTTCCATGGCAGCCCGCACAACAACGATGGGGGCCATGGACGACAGAGTGCTTGCGTTGCGGGAGTTACGGACCCTGGCGGACCTGAACACCGAGCTGCGCGAGCTGAAGGCGCGCTCCCGGCTGACCTACCGGCAGCTCGAGGAGCGCGCCGCCGAGAAGGGCGAGCTGCTGCCGCGCAGCACGCTGGCCGACGTCCTGCGCAACGGTTCGCTGCCCCGGCAGGAACTGCTGGCGGCGTTCGTCCGCGCGTGCGGAGAGGGCGAGTACGTGGACGACTGGCTGGCCGCACGGCAGCGAGCCGCCGAGGACCCGGCCCCGGGCCAGGGGCCGGGGGACTCGGCGGGGGCGGGGCGGGCGGGGGAAGCGGCGGGGGGACCGGCCGCGGCGGAGGGCCCCGGGGGCCCTGGGGTCACGGGGGGCTCCAGGGACGCCGGGGGCCCCGGGAACCCGGGGGGCGGTGCGGACGACGGGGGTGCGCACCGTCTCCCGGGAGCGCCGGACCCGGTACGGCGGCCGCTGTCGCGCGGGCGCCGCACCCGCCTCCTCGTCGCTTCCCTCGCCGCCGTCGCGCTGGTCTCCTGCGCCGTCTGGTTCCTGTGGCTCTCCGGTGACTCGGGGCGGCCGGACTCCGCGCCCGTGCGGCTGCCGCGCGGGCAGGTCCTCCTGCGGCCGTTCGGCTCTCCCGGCCTGTGCGTGACGGACGGGCAGGTGCCGGACGGCCGCTACCACTCCGTCGTCGCCGTCCAGCGCCCCTGCGACCGGACGGCGCCGCAGACCACGACCCTGGAGCCCGTGGGCGAGAACGCCTACCGGATCTCCTGGTACCACCCCGACCAGGGCAAGGGCTGCCTCAAGGTGCTCACCTCCGGACCCGGCAAGGAACTGCTCGAACCCTGGGACGCCTGTGAGCGGACCACCGCCTTCCGGTTCACGCCGGCCGAGCCGGCGAAGGCGGACCGGACCGGAGGCGCGGAGAAGCCGGCCGGCCGGACCTATCTGATCAGGACACCGGACGGGAAGTGCGTCGGGATCAGGAGCGCCGGCGCCCACGAGGGCACCGAGGCCGTCGTCCAGCCCTGCACCGGCGCCGACACCCAGCTTTTCCTCGTCGAGGCCGTGCTGTGAGCGCGCCGCCCCGGCCGCCGGTCCCGCGCCCTCCGGACAAACCCGCTCGATGAGGCACACTGGACGTTTGGCCGTTGTGGAAAGGGTGTGCCGCGCGTGAATGGTCCACTGATCGTCCAGTCCGACAAGACCCTGCTGCTGGAAGTCGACCACGAGCGGGCCGACGACTGCCGCCGGGCCATCGCGCCCTTCGCCGAGCTGGAGCGGGCGCCCGAGCACATCCACACCTACCGCGTCACCCCGCTCGGCCTGTGGAACGCGCGCGCCGCCGGGCACGACGCCGAGCAGGTCGTGGACGCGCTGGTGGAGTACAGCCGCTATCCCGTGCCGCACGCGCTGCTCGTGGACATCGCCGAGACGATGGACCGCTACGGCCGGCTCACCCTCTCCAAGCACCCCGCGCACGGACTCGTCCTGACCACGACCGACCGGCCGGTGCTGGAGGAGGTGCTGAAGTCCAAGCGGATCAGCCCGCTGGTCGGCGCCCGGATCGACCCGGACACGGTCGCCGTGCACCCCTCCGAGCGCGGCCAGATCAAGCAGATGCTGCTGAAGCTGGGCTGGCCGGCCGAGGACCTCGCCGGGTACGTGGACGGCGAGGCGCACCCGATCGACCTGCTGGAGGACGACTGGACGCTGCGCCCGTACCAGAAGCAGGCCGTGGAGAACTTCTGGCACGGCGGCAGCGGCGTGGTCGTGCTGCCCTGCGGCGCCGGGAAGACGCTGGTCGGCGCGGGGTCGATGGCCCAGGCGAAGTCGACCACGCTGATCCTCGTCACCAACACCGTCTCCGCCCGGCAGTGGAAGCACGAGCTGGTGAAGCGGACCTCGCTGACCGAGGAGGAGATCGGCGAGTACAGCGGCACCAAGAAGGAGATCCGGCCGGTCACCATCGCCACCTACCAGGTGCTGACGACCAAGCGGAAGGGCGTCTACCCGCACCTGGAGCTGTTCGACTCCCGGGACTGGGGGCTGATCGTCTACGACGAGGTGCACCTGCTGCCCGCCCCCGTGTTCAAGTTCACCGCCGACCTCCAGGCGCGCCGCCGGCTGGGGCTCACGGCCACCCTGGTGCGCGAGGACGGCCGGGAGTCGGACGTGTTCTCCCTCATCGGGCCCAAGCGGTTCGACGCGCCGTGGAAGGAGATCGAGGCGCAGGGCTACATCGCGCCCGCCGACTGCGTCGAGGTCCGGGTGAACCTGACCGACTCCGAGCGGCTGGCGTACGCGACGGCCGAGGCGGAGGAGAAGTACCGCTTCTGCGCGACCACCGCGACCAAGCGGAAGGTCACCGAGGCGATCGTCCGCCGGTTCGCGGGGCAGCAGATCCTGGTCATCGGCCAGTACATCGACCAGCTGGACGAGCTGGGTGAGCATCTGAACGCTCCTGTCATCAAGGGGGAGACCTCCAACGCCCAGCGCGAGAAGCTTTTCGACGCCTTCCGTGAGGGCGAGATCAGCGTGCTGGTGGTGTCGAAGGTCGCGAACTTCTCCATCGACCTGCCGGAGGCCACGGTCGCCATCCAGGTGTCCGGCACCTTCGGCTCCCGGCAGGAGGAGGCCCAGCGGCTCGGCCGGGTGCTGCGCCCCAAGGCCGACGGCCACCAGGCGCACTTCTACTCGGTGGTCGCCCGCGACACCATCGACCAGGACTTCGCCGCGCACCGGCAGCGGTTCCTGGCCGAGCAGGGCTACGCCTACCGGATCGTGGACGCCGACGAGATCCTGGCGGAGGGCGCGGCCTGACCCGGCGGGCGGCGCGCTGCCGCCGCCCCCGCCGGCAGGACCAGCAGGGCCAGCACCAGCAGCGGGTACGGCGAGGCCGCCGGCTGCTGCCACCACGGCAGGTGCAGGTCCCGGTCGCCCGCGTGCGGGACGAGCCACAGGGTGCGGGCGGTGAAGACCACCGCCGTGGCCGTCGCCGCCCACCGCCGGCCGTCGCCGAGCAGTACCGCGAGCAGCGGCACGCACCACACCCAGTGATGGGACCAGCTGATCGGGCAGACCAGCAGGGCCGTGCCCGCGATGAGCAGGATGCCGTGCCGCTCCTGCCGGGCGCGGGCCGCGAGCCACAGCCCGGCGGCACCGGTGACCGCCGCCGGCAGCACCCAGCCGGGACCCGGCGCGGGATCGCCGAGCAGCCGGGCGATCAGCCCCTGGAGGGACTGGTTGTCCACGATCCAGGCCTTGCCGACCCGGCCGGTGTCCCACAGCTCACGGGTCCAGAAGGCGACCGTCGCAGAGGGCAGCAGCACGGCGGCGAGCCCGGCCGTCCCCGCGAAGGCCGCGAGCGCGGTCGCCGCCTCCCGGGTCCGGCCGCGCAGCAGCAGCCAGATGAGGAACACGGCCGGGGTGAGCTTGATCCCGGCCGCGATCCCGAGGGCCGCTCCCGTCCACCGGGCGCGCGGAGGACGGGTCAGGTCCCACAGGGTCAGGCAGGCTACGGCCAGGTTGACCTGGCCGAACAGGAGGGTCTGGAAGACCGGTTCGAGCCAGAGGGCGAGGGCGGTGGCGGCGCAGACCACGGGCGGGGCCGGAGTGCGCCGGGCCAGGCGGGCGGACAGGACGACGAGGGCGGCGAGCAGGAGGACGTTGCCCGCGAGGAAGGCGGTCTTCAGGACGGGGACGGGGAGCCAGGCCGCCGGGACGAACAGGATCGCGGCGAAGGGCGGGTAGGTCGCCGGGAGCCGCCACTCGGTGACGGTGAAGCCGTACAGGTCGGTGCCGTGGGCCACGGCCGCGCCCTCGGCGCGGTAGACGAGGAGGTCGGCCATGGGCGCGCCGCGCAGGGCGCACAGCGTGCCGAAGGAGGCGAGGGAGAGGGCGAGCAGGAGCAGGGCCGTCCGTTTCCGCACGGAACCGACCCTATGCCGTCATATGCGGCGTATGCCCGCCTCCTCGCCGTACTCGCCGTACTCGGCGTACTCGGCGTACTCGCCGAGGATGACGACGGCGAACGCGGCCTCGGCGAAGACCTTGACCGCGCGCAGGGCGATGCCCAGCGGGTGGTGGTGCGTACCGTCCAGGGCGGTGGCGCCGGACGACGGCCGGAAGGGGGCGGAAGTGATGGTCGCTGCGCTCATGCCTCCATGGTGGATCGCCCGGCACCGCCCGCACATCGGCCCCCGGGTCCAGTTCCGGACCGCCGCGCGCAGGCCCTCGGGTGGACGCCGACCCGGAGACTAGCGGGCCCTGTCCCCTAGGGGTCAGGGCCCCAAGGGCAGCGGAGAACGCCCCGAGAGCAGCGGAGAACACGCAGAACAGCGGAGAACACCGGGTGCCGGAAATTCATTGGACGTTTCCCGGAGCCCCCGCCTAAAATCTCCGCCCTTGCCGGCCTCCCTCCCGGAGTGCCGTCGTCCGGCCGGAAACCGGACGACACCGTCGAAGCCCACGCCCACGCCCACGCAGCAGGCCCACCGGAGGCACCCCCTTGTCCACGCCCGCCCACGATCCGCGCACCGCCCCCGCCGGCCCGCACGCCCCGCTCGACGACCCGCTGGCCCGGGAGCGCGCCCACCTCGCCGCGTCCCGTGCCGCCCTGCGCGCCATGCGCGAGGACGTGGAGGCGCTCGACATCCAGGACGTCGCCGCGAACTGGGTCAACGCCCAGGTCCTCTCCCGCCAGATCGACGAGCGCATCAAGGCGCTGGCCGACCTCAGCGACACCCCCCTGTTCTTCGGCCGCCTGGACTACCTGCGCGCGCCGGGCGCCGAGCAGGCCGAGGGCGCCGAGGGCGAGCGGTTCTACATCGGGCGGCGGCATGTGCACGACGCCGACGGCGACCCGATGGTCATCGACTGGCGCGCACCGGTGTCGCAGCCGTTCTACCGGGCGTCGAAGAAGAACCCCATGGACATCGGGCTGCGCCGGCGCTTCGGCTACACCGGCGGCGACCTGACCGCGTACGAGGACGAGCACCTGTCCGACCCGGCGGAGGCGGCCGCCACCAGCAAGCTGCTCCAGCAGGAGATCGAACGGCCGCGCGTCGGCCCGATGCGGGACATCGTCGCCACCATCCAGCCGGAGCAGGACGAGATCGTCCGGTCCGGCCTGTCCGGCACGGTCTGCGTGCAGGGCGGTCCGGGCACCGGGAAGACGGCGGTCGGCCTGCACCGGGTCGCGTACCTGCTGTACGCCCACCGGGAGCGGCTGGCCCGCACCGGCACTTTGGTCATCGGCCCGAACCGGTCCTTCCTGCACTACATCGAGCAGGTGCTGCCCGCGCTGGGCGAGCTGTCCGTGCGGCAGGCGACGGTGGACGACCTGGTCGCCCATGTGGAGGTGCGCGGCACGGACGAGGCCGCCGCGGCGATCGTCAAGGGCGACGCCCGGATGGCCGAGGTGCTCCGGCGGGCCCTGTACGCGCACGTGACCCCGCCCGCCGAACCGGTGGTGGTGGTGCGCGGATCGCGGCGCTGGCGGATCCCGGCGTACGAACTGGAGGAGATCGTCGCCGAGTTGCTGGCCCGGGACATCCGGTACGGCGCGGCCCGCGAGGCGCTGCCGCAGCGGATCGCGCACGCGGTGCTGGTGCGCATGGAGCAGTCCGGGGAGGCCCCGGACGACCGGGTGCAGGACGCGGTGGCCCGCAACAGCGCGGTGAAGGCGGCCGTGAAGGCGATCTGGCCGGCCGTGGACCCGGCGAAACTGGTGCTGCGGCTGCTGTCGGACGCGGAGTTCCTCGCCGAGCACGCCGCCGGGATCCTGGACGAGGACGAGCAGAAGACCATCCTGTGGGCCAGGCCGGCGCGCAGCGTGAAGTCGGCCAGGTGGTCGGCGGCGGACGCCGTGCTGATCGACGAGGCGGCCGATCTGATCCAGCGCACGCACTCCCTGGGACACGTGGTGCTGGACGAGGCGCAGGACCTGTCCCCCATGCAGTACCGGGCCGTGGGCCGTCGCTGCACCACCGGCAGCGCCACCGTGCTCGGCGACCTCGCGCAGGGCACCACCCCGTGGGCGACCCGCAGCTGGGCGGAGGCGCTCGCGCACCTGGGCAAGCCGGACGGGGCGGTGGAGGAGCTGACCGCCGGTTTCCGCGTGCCGACGGACGTCATCGCGTACGCCTCCCGGCTGCTGCCGCACATCGCGCCCGGCCTCGCCCCGGTCGCCTCGGTCCGGGAGAACCCGGGGTTCTTCGAGGTCCGTACGGCGGCCGGGCCGGCCGATGTGGTCGACGCCTGCGCGCGGTTGCTGCGCAACGAGGGCTCGACGGGCCTGATCGCCGCCGACGCCCGGATCCCGGTGCTGGCCGAGGCCCTGGAGGAGGCCGGCATCCCGTACTTGGCGCCGGGTGAGGAGACCACGCGCGAGACCCGGCTGACCCTCGTGCCGGCCTCGCTCGCCAAGGGCCTGGAGTACGACTACGTGGTGCTGGACGAGCCGCGGGCCGTGGTGGACGGCGAGCCGGACGAACGCACCGGCCTGCGGCGGCTGTACGTGGCGCTGACCCGTGCGGTGTCGGGCCTGATCGTGACCCACGCGGCCCCCCTGCCCGGGCAGCTCGCCGGACAGGCCGCGTGAGGCGTACGACACGGAAGCCACCGCGGCTCGCCGAGTAGGGTGCTGAGCCGTTCCGGCATGTCCCCCTGGAAAGGCCCCCGTTGAGCACGCCGTATCCGCACTCCCCGTATCCCGCGTACCCGTACCAGCAGCCCGGGGCACCGTACCCGCCCGCCCCCGGCCCGGGGTGCGAGGTGTGCGGGGCGCTGCCCGCCGCGCCGGTGACGGTGCGCGGGCACCAGGGCATGGTGGTGATGATGCGGCTCCTGCGGCGGCGACAGACGCTGTGCCGCACCTGCGCGCTGGCCGTGTTCCGCCAGATGCAGCGGGACACCCTGGTACGGGGCTGGTGGGGGCCGCTGTCGCTGCTGATCACGCCGGCCACCCTGCTGCTCAACCTCGGTGCGCTGGCCCGGATCCGGCGGCGGCCGGCGCCGGCGACGGCCGCCTGGCGCCCTCCGCTGGACCCCGGCCGCCCGCTGCTGCGGCGACCGGCCGGGCTGGTCCCGCTCGCCGTCCTGGCCGCGCTGGTGATCGCCGTACCGGTCCTGGTCGCGGCCGGCGGGTCCGACGAGCCGTCCCGGGTGCGCTTCCAGCCCCGCAAGAACACCGAGCCGCTCTCGGTCGGGGCGTGCGCGCACAACGACCGCGAGTGGCCGCACCAGGACCTCAGGAACGTGCCCTGCGACTCGCCGGACGCCCAGTACCTGATCACCGAGCAGCACAACGGGTACTGCGCGGACGGCGATTACTACGCCTACCTCCAGTACAGCGCGGACGGCGCGACCCCGCTGTGCCTGCACCCGGTGCGCGGCTAGCCGGCGTCCCCGTCCAGCGCGGTGCGCCACTGGGCGACCACGTCGGCCGAGACCGGCCCCTGCCAGCCGTCGGGGCGGGCCGCGCCGCCGATGTGGAACGCCTCGATCCCGCCCTCGCGGAGCCGGGGCACGTGGTCGAGGCGCAGCCCGCCGCCGACCATGATCTGCGGCTCGTAGCCCGGACCGCCGTCGCGCGCGGCCTCGGCGAGCAGCGTGGGCAGTCCGTCGTCCACGCCGGTGGCGGCGCCGGCGGTGAGGTAGGTGTCCAGGCCGGGCAGGCCGGCGAGCTGCTTGCGCAGGGCGTCCCGGTCGGCGGCCCGGTCGATCGCCCGGTGGAAGGTCCACGGGCAGCCGTCGAGCGCGCCGACGACCCGCTCCACGGCGGCCACGTCGGCACCGCCGTCCTCGGTGAGGAACCCGAGCACGAACTGGTCGGCGCCGGCCTCCCGCAGTTCGCCGGCCAGGCCGACCAGCCGGTCCAGGTCCCCGGCCGCGAAGCCGTCCGCGATGCGGAGCATCACGCGCAGATCGAGGTCGACGGCGGCGCGGATCGCGGCGACGGTGGCGGGCGCGGGGGTGAGCCCGTCGGCCGCCATCTCGGTGACCAGCTCCAGCCGGTCCGCGCCTCCGGCCTGGGCGGCGACCGCGTCCTCGAGGCCGAGGGCGATCACCTCCAGGACTGCACGCTTGCTCATGGCACCCCATTCATCGGCATTCGTCGGGCGACTACAGGTCTAGTCCAATTGAAGAGTATGCCGGTCCCCGAGCGCCAGCCGTACGCACCGGGCCCGCGACGGCACACACCCGGGGCACGGCCGACACAATGGGAACCATGGCCGACCTCGACGCCCTGCGTCTCCGCTTCACCCGCGCCCTGGAGGCCGCCCGCGCCCCCGGCGGCGGCCCCGACCCCGCCCCCTACGCCGACAACCTGCTGGCCCGCTGGCAGGAGCCGCAGCGCCGCTACCACACGGTGACGCACCTCACCGCCGTACTCGACCACGTCGACGCCCTGGAACGGTACGCGGCCGACCCGGACACGGTCCGGCTGGCCGCCTGGTTCCACGACGCCGTCTACCTCCCCGAGCGGTCCGAGAACGAGGAGCGGTCCGCGCGGCTGGCCGAGCGCGCCCTGGCGGAGGCCGGCCTGCCGGACGCGAAGACGGCCGGGGTGGCCCGGCTGGTCCGGCTCACCGCCGGCCACGACCCGGCCGGCGACGACCCCGACGGCCAGGTGCTGTGCGACGCCGACCTGGCGGTCCTGGCCTCGCCCCCGTCCGCGTACGCCGCCTACACCGCCCGGGTCCGCGAGGAGTACCACTTCGTCCCGGCCGACGCCTTCCGCGAGGGACGTGCGGCGATCCTGCGCCAACTCCTCGGCCTGCCCCGGCTGTTCCACACCCCGTACGGCCGGGAGCACTGGGAGGCCACCGCCCGCCACAACCTCGCGTCCGAGCTGGAAATGCTGTCGACCTGAGGGAGGCGGCCGCCTAGGGTGCGCCCATGCGATCGATGAACGGTGATGACGTGACCGAGGCCGTCGCGGGCTGCCTCGCGGCCCTGCGCCCGGCGGTGGACCGCGACTGGACGGCCGTCCCGGCCGGGAGACTGGACTGGGACTGCCGCGCCACCGCCGTGCACGTCGCCGACGACCTGGTGGCCTACGCGTCCAATCTGGTCGCACGCGCCCAGGACGACTACGTCCCCTTCGAGCTGACCCCCGACAAGGGCGCCGGCAACGCGGACCTGCTCCAGATCGTCGAGGCGACCGGCGGCCTGCTCGCGGCGGCCGTCACCACCGCCCCGCCCGGGGTGCGCGCCTTCCACCCCTATCCGTTCGGCAGCGCCGACCGCGCGGGCTTCGCCGCGATGGGCGTCGCCGAGGTGCTGCTGCACACCCATGACATGGCCCAGGGCCTGGGTCTGCCCTACGAACCCCCCGCCGACCTCGCCGAGTCCGTCCTGACCTGGCTGTTCCCGCACGTCCAGCCGGGCGCCGAGCCCTGGCCGACCCTGCTGTGGGCCACCGGCCGCGGCGAACTGCCCGGCCGGGCCCCGGTCACCGAGTGGCGCTGGCGCAACAATCTGGTCATCCCCGCCGAGCGCCTCGACCTCGTCGGCGTCCGCCCGGCCGTCGCCCACGACCTGCGCCTCGGCGGCGACGGCGGCTTCGACTGGCTCGGCGGTGAGCCGTACACGGGCACCCGGGAGGCATCCGGTCATCTGGTGAAGGCGTACCAAGCGGGCGTGCACCGGCCCGAGTTCGGGGTCTTCGCCCTGGTCCGGAAGGAGGACGGCCGCGCGCTCGGCGGCATCGGCTTCCACGGCGTCCCGGACGAGGAGGGCCGAGTGGAGATCGGTTACGACCTCGTCGAGGAGGCCCGCGGCCAGGGTTACGCGACCGAGGCGCTGCGCGCGCTGACCGAGTGGGCGCTGGCCCGCGAGGACGTCGATCTGGTGCTGCTGGCCATCGAGCACGGCAACACCGGCTCCCGGAGCGTCGCGGACCGCGCGGGCTTCGTCCGGGCGACCGTGGAGGAGGAGCGGACGGCCCACGAGGAGCATGACATGGACACCGGGCTCGGGCTGTATCTGCGCCGCTCCTGACGCCGCTCGCCCGGACCTAGGGCCGCGCCCGCGGCGCCTTGGGCCGGCGCAGCCCCGACTCCCGCAGCAGCCGGACCACTTCCCGGCTGCTGACCTGCACCGCCCCGGCGGCCACCGCGTCCGCGTACCGGTGCTCCGGAAGGTCGTAGTGGTCGCCGTCGAAGGCCCGGCGCGGCAGGCTCAACCGGGCGGCGAAGGCGTGGAGTTCGTCGTAGGAGGCGTCGCTGACCAGGTGCGACCACAGGCGGCCGTGGCCGGGCCAGGCGGGCGGGTCGACGTACACGGTCACGACGAGACCGTTCCGCCCGTGGCCGAGCCGAGCGCGCCCACCGACGCGACCTTCACGCCCGCCTTGTGGCACACCCAGTGCGGGTCGGGGCCCAGTTCCGGTTCCACGTCCAGGGCGTGCGGGTCGCCGGAGCCGCACACCGGGCACAGCGGCCAGCGGCCGTACCGCTCCAGCAGCGCGTCCTGCACGTCCTGGGCGACCAGTCCGGCGACGAAGGCGGCGCCGTCCGGCCACTGCTCGACCCACCAGCGCCGCTGGGCGATGGACTCCTCCACCAGGGAGACCACGTCGGCCTCGGCGACCTCGCGCGCTACCAGGTCCGCGAGCACGAGGGCGCGAGCGGCGTGCAACGCCTGTTCCAGGGGGCTGATGGGGTCCATGCACCCATTGTGCGCAGTCTTGACCGGGACACCGAACCGAAAATATCTTTCACGTGTGACCCAGGACGTGAAGGAAATTTTCGGCAGTCCGGTCGGCTCCCTCGCCGCGAAGGTGCGCACGCTCGCCCCCTCCATGACCCGGTCCATGCAGCGGGTCGCCGAGGCCGTCGCGAACGACCCGGCCGGCTGTGCCGCCCTCACGGTCACCGGCCTCGCCGAACTCACCGGCACCAGCGAGGCCACCGTCGTGCGCACGGCCCGGCTGCTCGGCTACCCCGGCTACCGCGACCTGCGGCTCGCCCTGGCCGGACTCGCCGCGCAGCAGCAGTCCGGCCGCGCGCCCGCGATCACCACCGACATCGCGGTGGACGACTCCCTGGACGACGTCGTCGCCAAGCTGGCCTACGAGGAGCAGCAGACCCTCGCCGACACGGCCGCCGGACTCGACACCGGGCAGCTCGGCGCGGCCGTCTCCGCGCTGGTCGCGGCCCGGCGCACCGATGTGTACGGCGTGGGGGCGTCCGGGCTGGTCGCCCAGGACCTCACCCAGAAGCTGCTGCGGATAGGTCTCATAGCCCACGCGCACAGCGACCCGCATCTGGCGGTGACCAACGCGGTGCAGCTCCGTTCGGGTGATGTGGCGATCGCGATCACCCATTCCGGGACGACGGGGGACGTCATCGAGCCGCTGCGGGCCGCCTTCGAGCACGGGGCGACGACGGTGGCCGTCACCGGCCGGCCGGACGCGCCGGTCACCCAGTACGCCGATCTCGTGCTCACCACGTCGACCTCGCGCGAGACGGAGCTGCGGCCCGCCGCGATGTCCTCCCGGACGAGCCAGTTGCTGGTGGTGGACTGTCTGTTCGTCGGGGTGGCGCAGCGGACGTACGAGACGGCGGCACCGGCGCTGGCCGCGTCCTACGAGGCGCTGGCGCACCGGCACCGGAGCGCTTCGCGATAGACCGTAGGGACAGCACGTCCCCGTACCGGAGAGAGCCACCCCCCTTATGACCTCTCATGACCTGCGCAGTCAGCTGGCCTCCCTGACCACCGAGGCCTTCCGGCCCGAACTGGCCGGCATCGACCGGCTGCCCACCCTGGAGATCGCCCGTCTGATGAACGGCGAGGACGCGGGCGTGCCCGGTGCCGTGGCCGGGCAGTTGCCGCGGATCGCCGCCGCCGTCGACGCCGTGGCCGAGCGCATGGCCCGCGGCGGCCGGCTCGTCTACGCCGGGGCCGGCACCGCCGGCCGGCTCGGCGTGCTGGACGCCTCCGAGTGCCCGCCCACCTTCAACACCGACCCGGACCAGGTGGTCGGGCTCATCGCGGGCGGCCCCGCGGCGATGGTCACCTCCGTGGAGGGCGCGGAGGACTCCGCGGAGCTGGCCCGCCGGGACCTGGACGCGCTGAAGATCTCCCCCGACGACAGCGTGGTCGGCGTCTCCGCCTCCGGCCGCACCCCGTACGCCATCGGCGCCGTGGAGCACGCCCGCGCCCTCGGCGCGCTGACCGTCGGCCTGGCCTGCAACGAGCACAGCGCGCTGGGCGCGGCCGCGGAGCACCGCATCGAGGTGGTCGTCGGTCCGGAGCTGATCACCGGCTCCACCCGGCTGAAGGCGGGCACGGCGCAGAAGCTGGTGCTGAACATGCTGTCGACGATCACGATGATCCGGCTCGGCAAGACGTACGGGAACCTGATGGTCGACGTGCGGGCCTCCAACGCCAAGCTCCGGGCCCGCTCGCACCGGATCGTCGCCCTGGCCACGGGCGCGGGCGACACCGAGATCGACCGGGCCCTCACGGAGACCGGCGGCGAGGTGAAGCACGCGATCCTGGCCCTGCTGGCCGGCGTCGACGGCCCCACGGCCACCCGCCTGCTGGAGGAATCGGGCGGCCACCTGCGCGCCGCCCTGGCCCACGCACACCGCTGACCCACACCACGGGCACCGGCCCCCGGGCCGGCCGCGTGGTGCCGTCGGCAGCGGCGGGCGAGGATCCGGTTCCGGCCGCCCGTACGGCCGCCGCGCCCGCGCACCGGGCGGCACCGACAGCTCACGGCCCGGCCACAGGCACGCACCCCACACCGCGCAGGACCCGCGGCTCACGCCCCGGCCGGAGATGCGCAGCGCGCCGGGACGGCGAGGCGGCCTCCGGACCGGCGGATCGGCGTGGGCGCGTCCCACCGCCGGTCATCCACCCGACCGCGGACCCGGCATCCCGTCCCGCCCCGCCACACCCTGACGCCGGCCCCCGGCACCGCTCACCCTCCCGGCCGGAATCCGGCGGTCGCGCCCCCACCGCTCACCCGCCCCGCCGTCCTCCCCCCGTCGGGGCCCGCCACACCAGGGTGTACCGCCAGTACAGGCGGCGCCGTAGCCGGGCGCCGGGCAGGAGGTGGCGGGCGGTGCGGGAGATCTCGGCGTAGGTCTCGCGCGGGTCCCGGACGGGAGCCGTCATGGACGGTGGCCGTGGGGCCGGCCGGCCGTGGTTCTTCGCCCAGCCCGTCAGCGCGTTCAGCGGTACGGCGACCAGCCCGAGCGCGTGGTCCAGGGGGCCGGACGCCCGCGCGCAGCCGATGACGACCAGCGTGCCGCCGGGCGCGAGCCGGTCCCGCAGCCGGGCGAGGGTCTCGGCGAGGGGGAGGTGGTGGAGCACGGCGACGCAGGTGATCACGTCATAGGGCCCGGCGGGGAGTTCGCGGGCGGCGTCGGCGAGGCGGTAGGCGACCGGGGCCGCGGCGGGCGTCGACTCCCGTGCGCGGGCCAGGATTTCGGCGTCGGAGTCGACGGCGTGCACCTCCCGGGCGCGCCGGGCGAGCAGCCGCGCCAGTTCCCCGCTGCCGCAGCCCACGTCCAGCGCGGCCGGGAAGCGGCGGGGCAATTGCCGTAGCAGCCAGGGGTGGTAGTGGGCGTTGTGGTCCCAGGGGTGGGCCGCGTTGAAGCGGTGCAGGGCGGCGAGGAGGCGGGCCGGAAGGGGCGTGGTCATGGCGTCCGACTCCATCACGCGTCCGCATGGCCGGGAAACGGTGCCGGGCGGGCCGGGGCACCATGGAGGGGAGGAGGCGACCGACCGATATGAACCACGCCCAGCTCACCGCCCTCGGACGGGCTCTCCGGCTGCTCGGGGAGCACGGCGAGGCCCTGACCGCCGACACGCCGGACGCCCGGCTGCACGAGATCAAGGACGACCTGCGGCGCGCCCTGGACCTGCTGGAGGACAGCGTGACCACGGGGGCGCCCGCCACCCGCTGTCCCGAGCACCCGCAGGGCCCCGTGGACGAGAGCGCCCCCGACCTGTGCCTGCTGTGCGAGACCCGGCGCCGGGCCGCGCGCCGCTCGGAGTACCAGGGCGCCCGGCCGCGCCCGGCGGAGCCGGTCCCCACCGCGCCCTCCCGGTACGGCGTGCGCGGGGACCGCCCGCAGCCCCAGCAGCGGTGGCTGCCGGAGCTGTGGAACGGGCAGGAGTGGCAGCTGTGCGGCACGCCCCGCCGGGACCGGCGGGAGGCGGAGGCCTACCTCGCGGCCCAGCGGCGCGGCTCCCGGCCCGCGATGGCGTACCGGCTCGTCCACGAGTTCACCGACTACGAGGTGCTGCGGGTGTGGGGAACGCCGGTGCGGGTCGACATCGAGCCGCTGGGCAATCTGTAGCGGCGGTTCAGCTGAGGGTCTTGGCGGCCGACGGGTCGTACGGCTCCAGCTCGTCGAAGCGGTCGGCGAGGACCTTGGCCGCCCACTCGGGGTCCTGGAGCAGCGCCCGGCCGACGGCCACCAGGTCGAACTCGTCGGCCTCCAGCCGGTCCAGCAGGTTGTCGATGCCCTTGACCGGGGAGCCCTCGCCCTGGAATCCGTTGAGGAAGTCGCCGTCGAGGCCGACCGATCCGACCGTGATGACCTGCTTGCCGGTGAGCTTCTTGGTCCAGCCGGCCAGGTTCAGGTCGGAGCCGTCGAACTCGGGCAGCCAGTAGCGGCGGGTGGAGGCGTGGAAGACGTCGACGCCGGCCTCGGCGAGCGGGGTGAGGACGGCTTCCAGCTCGCCGGGGGTCTCGGCGAGGCGGGCGCTGTAGTCCTGCTGCTTCCACTGCGAGTAGCGGAAGATGACGGGGAACCCGGGGGAGACGGCGGCGCGGACGGCGGCGACGACCTCCGCCGAGAACCGGGTGCGGGCCACCGGGTCGCCGCCGTAGGCGTCGGTACGGCGGTTGGTGCCCGCCCACAGGAACTGGTCCAGCAGATAGCCGTGGGCGCCGTGGATCTCCACGCCGTCGAAGCCGATGCGCTCGGCGTCGGCGGCGGCCCGGGCGAACGCGGCTATGACGTCGTCGATGTCCGTCTGCGTCATGGCCGTGCCGGTGGGCTCGGCGTCCGCGGCGGCCAGGCCGGAGGGGCCGAGGGCGGGGGCGTCCGGGTAGGGCCCCCGGCCCTGCCTGCGGACCGTGCCGATGTGCCACAGCTGCGGGACGATGGTGCCGCCCGCCTCGTGCACGTCCGCGGCGACCTTCGCCCAGCCCGCCAGCTGCTCCTCGCCGTGGAAGCGGGGCACGCGGCCGCTGTCGCCGGCCGACTCGTGCCCCACGTAGGTGCCCTCGGTGACGATGAGGCCGACGCCGGCGGCGGCACGGCGGGCGTAGTACGAGCGCACGTCGTCGCCGGGGATGCCGTCCGGGGAGAACATCCGGGTCATCGGCGCCATCACGATCCGGTTGGGGACGGTGAGGCCGTTCAGCCGGACGGGGCGGGACAGGACGCGGGCCGCGCGGGAGGCGGCGGGCGTGGAGGTGGTCATGGGGGCTCCTCGCGGGTTACAGGCTTACCAGCCGGTATGTGCGTACGCATTGTTGCAGCTCCTTAAGCAATGTCCAGGCCCCGGTACGCCATTCCCGGACCGCGCCCGCCGCCCCTGTGACCCCCGCCATAAGCCACGCCCACCGGCGAACGGGTGAATTGGCCGGGCTCCCCTGTCGCGCCGCTGGGAAGATCAGGCGACGAGCCTTAAATAACACAGCGTGACTATTACGCAACACAACGCGAGCAGCGGAGTGACCTGGGCGCCCGTCGCCGGCCCCGGAGTCACGCGGTGGACCGACCGCCTCGACGCGGCCGGCGAGACTGACCCCGCCCCCCTGCGTGGACTGACCGTCGCGGTCGTCGGCCTCGGCTACGTCGGCCTGCCCACCGCCCTCGGCCTGCTGGACACCGGCGCCACCGTCCTCGGCATCGACATCAGCGAGCAGCGGCTGACGGACATCCGCACCGGCAACGTGGACCTGCTGCCGGCCCAGCACGCCGCCCTGGCCTGCACCCAGAACACCGGTGACTTCCTGCTCACCACGGACGTCGACGCCCTGCCCCGCGCGGACGCCGTCATCGTCTGCGTCCCGACCCCGGTCACCGAGGACCACCGGCCCGACCTGCGCGCCCTGCGCGGCGCCTGCGCCACCGTGGTCGAGCGGGCCGTACCGGGCCAGCTGATCGTGCTGACCTCCACCAGCCACGTCGGCACCACCCGGGACCTGCTGCTGGCCCCGCTCGCCGCCCGCGGCCTGACGGCGGAGCGGGACGTCCTCGTCGCCTTCGCCCCCGAGCGCATCGACCCGGGCAACGAACGCCACACCCCGGAGACCACCCCGCGGATCGTCGGCGGCGCCGGTCCGGTCAGCTCCCGGGCCGCCGCCTTCGTGCTGCGCGCCACCGCCTCGCGCATCCACCAGGTGCCCGACCCGGAGACCGCCGAGATGGCCAAGCTCTGGGAGAACATCTTCCGCGCGGTCAACATCGCGCTCGCCAACGAGCTGTCGGAGGCCTGCGCGCACCTCGGCCTCGCGCCCGTCGAGGTCATCGACGCCGCCGCCACCAAGCCGTACGGCTTCATGCCGTTCTACCCGGGCCCCGGCGCCGGCGGCCACTGCATCCCCTGCGACCCGTACTACCTGCTGCACCAGCTGCCGCCCGGCGGACCGTCCGCCCCGGTGCTGAGCCGCGCCATGACCGCCCTGCGCGAGCGCCCCGCGCAGATCGCCGCGCAGGCCGCCGAGCGGCTGCGCGCCGACGGCCGCCCGCTCGACGGCGCCCGGGTCCTGGTCCTCGGGGCCGCCTACAAACCGGGCGTGTCGGACGTGCGGGAGAGCCCGGCGCTGCGGCTGCTCGCCCTGCTCGCCGAGCAGGGCGCCGACGCCCACTACAGCGACTGCCACGTGCCGCGCCTGACGGTGGACGGGCGGGAGCTGCGGTCCGTGGCGGACCCGCACGAGGAGACCTGGGACCTGGTGATCGTGCACACCGTGCACCCCGGCACCGACCTCGGCTGGCTGGACGCGGTGGAGCGGGTGCTGGACACCCGGCACCGCATCCGCTCCGCCGGCCCCGCCGCGGTCCGGTGAGCGCCGTACTCGGCACCCTGCCCACGGCACCCGCCGCGGCCGGTTCCCCCCTCCGCCGCCGGCTGCGGGCCCGCCTGGGCGGGGCCCTGGAGACGATGGACCCGCGCGAACGCGCCGCCCTCGTACGACTGTTCGGCCTGATCGCGCTGGTGCCGGTGCTGCTGCTGATCGCCCGGCGCTCGGTCCGGCTGCCGTACGAACCCAGCCTGGTCACCTGCTACGGCCTGGCCGTGCTGACCGGCACCGCGGGCCTGCTCTACCTCGCCTACACCCAGTACGACGACCCGGCGGTGCGCACCCTGCGCCGCCGGGCGCCGGGCCACGAGACGTTCCCGGCGCTGCCGGAGCGGCCCAGGGTCAGCTTCCTGCTCGCGGTCAAGGACGAGGTCGGCAACGTCGGGGCCTGCGTCCGCTCCATGGCCGCCTCCGACTACCCCGACCTCCAGATCATCGTCGTCGACGACGGCTCCCGGGACGGCACCGGCGCGGTCCTCGACGGACTCGCGGCCGAACTCGGCATCACCGTCATCCGGCTGGACCGCAACATCGGCAAGAAGGCCGCCCTGGTGCGGGCCTGCGCGCTGGCCGACGGCGACATCCTCATGTTCACCGACTCCGACTGCGTCCTCGCCCCGGACGCGATCCGGCACTGCGTGACGGCCATGGTCCGCCATCCGGACCTCGGCGCGGTCAGCGGGCACTGCCGCGCCCTCAACCCGCACAGCAGCGCGCTCACCCGGATCCAGGACGTCTGGTACGAGGGGCAGTTCCGGATCGCCAAGGCGGCCGAGGCGGCGTACGGGGCGGTCTCCTGCGTCTCCGGCCCGCTCGCCGCGTTCCGCCGCGAGGCCGTCTACAACTACCTGCCCGCCTGGGCGGAGGACCGGTTCGCTGGCGCCCCCTTCCGGTTCGCCACCGACCGGCAGCTGACCGGGTACGTGCTCGGCCAGGCCTGGCGCGGACGCGCCCTCAAACAACGGCACGCCGGCTCGCCGTTCATCGCCGGACAGGACCACCCCGAGCGGCGCTGGCTGGTGGGCTACACCAAGTCCGCCCGGGTGTGGACCAACGTGCCCGCCCACTGGCGCCCCTTCATCCACCAGCAGGTCCGCTGGAAGAAGAGTTTCATCCGCAACCTGTTCTTCACCGGCGGCTTCATGTGGCGCCGGGGCCCGGTCCCGGCCCTGCTCTACTACGGCCACGCCCTGTGGGTCCTGGCCGCCCCCGCCCTGGTCTTCCTGCACCTGGTGTGGGCCCCGCTGCACTGGGCGGCCGGGCTCACCGCGCTCTACGTGGCCGGGATGCTGTTCAAGGGCAGCATCTGGGGCCTGGCGTTCCGGTTCGACAACCCGGGCGACCGGCGCTGGCGCTACCGGCCCCTGATGAGCCTGCTCTCCTGCTGTGTCCTGGCGTGGCTGCTGCCGTACGCCGCTCTCACCCTCCGCCGTGGAATCTGGACGAGGACTCCCGCATGAGCATCACCGCAACCCCGTCGACACCGCGTCCGCCCCGGCGCGGCCGGGTCCGCAAGGGCATCGACCACCTGTTCCGGCTCACCGTCGCCGTGCTCTCCGCCGCCGCCGTGCTCGCCCTCTACTACGTCGTCCTCACCCGGGGAGGCTCCCGGTGACCCGGCGCGGCGCCTCCCGTACGGCCGCCGCCGGACGCGGAACGGGCCGCCGGCTGCGCGGCCCCGCGGTACGCGGCACGCTGGCCGCCCTCGCCGCCCTGGTGGTGGTGACGCCGTTCCTCGGCGCGTGGAGCTACGACAGCGCCCGGCGCGCGGTGTCCGCGCAGGCCGACGCGCCCTACGCCGAGTCGGGCCAGTCGACCGGGGAGATCGTCAAGGCCGCCGCGAGCGCGCCGATCGTGCTCGCCTACCACGACATCAACCCGGAGCCCACCAACGAGTACACCCTCACCCCGCAGCAGCTGGACACCCAGCTCGCCAAGCTGACGGCGGCGGGCTACCGCGCCCTGAGCACCCAGGAGTTCACCCGCTACCTGACCACGGGCACGTCACCGGCGCCGCGGACCGTCTACCTCACCTTCGACGACGGCACCCGGGGCCTGTGGGCGCACGCCGACCAGGTCCTCGCCAAGCACAAGATGCGCGCGGCGTCCTTCCTGATCACCGGCGCCGTCGGCACCCACCGCCCCTACTACCTCTCCTGGGCCGAGATCGACCGGATGAAGGCCTCCGGCCGCTGGGACTTCCAGGACCACACGCACCTGAGCCACGAGCGGGCGGCGATCGACGCGGCCGGGCACCAGGGGTCGGTGCTCGCCAACCGGCTCTGGCTGCCCGAGTCGAAGCGGCTGGAGACCGAGGACGAGTACCGCACCCGGGTGCGCACCGACCTGGACGAGTCGCTGCGGGCGTTCGCCGGCCACCACCTGCCGGCGCCCCAGCTGTTCGCCTACCCGTTCTCGGAGACGGCCGGGCCGACCAACCTCGCCGCCCGGAACACCTCCGTGCTGGAACGGCTGCTGCGGGAACGGTTCACCGCGTCGCTGACCAACGTCTCCTCACGCCCCCTGCCGGCCGGTCCGCGCGCGGCCGCCGCCCGGCAGGTGGAGCGCCTGGAGGTGATGCGGACGACGTCCACCGACACCTTCGTGAAGCGGCTCAACGAGTGGGTCTCCCGCTCGCCCGCCGAGGTCCCCGAGCCGCTGCGCAACCCCGAGCAGTGGCGGTTCCCGGGCAGCCCGTCGGGCACCGGCCTCGCGGCGCTGACCGGCAAGGGCGTGCCGAACGGCACCTACGTGTCGGCCGTCCACCTGCCCATGGGCACGGCGGACTGGAACACCTACCGGGTGACCGCCACCGTCGCCGGGCTGAGCGGGACCAAGACCAGCGCGTCGGTGGAGGTCGGGCACGGCAGCCTGGTGCCTGTCACCGTCACCGTCTCGGAAACGGGGATGCGGGTGACCGAGCGGCCGGCCGGCGGCACGGAACGCGTCACGACCGGCAAACTCACCCCGGCGTCGGCACACCGGCTGGACCTGGAGGTCTCCCCCGGCGGCGTCCGCGTCACCGTGGACGGCGGTCAGGCGCTGGTGGCTCGCGCCACGAAGACACTGGACCCGGCGCGCACCAGCGGGGGCGTGTCCCTGGCGGTGCGCAACGAGACGGGCAAGGCGGCGTGGCCGCGCTTCACGGCGCTGCACATCGCTCCCTGACCCCGTCGTCCCCGGAAGGCCGCCCCCCTCCTCGGTGGGCGGCCTTCCGTACGCGCGCGACGGAGCTTTCCAGTGACCGCGGGGCCGCTCGCTTCTCGGCCAAGAAGGCCCGTCGCCAGGGGGCGCACTCGCGCCTCGCCAGCACGCCGGGACGGCTTAGCGGCCTGCCGGCGGGAGGGGGGCGGGCTCGGTCGCACCTACGGGCAGGGCGGCCGGGCGCGCTGCTCGGGCTGGTCGCGGGGGGCCTGGTTGGAAAACAGTCATTCCAAAACAACCCACCTGCCGCCTGGCCGACTCGTCGGGCGACGGCCGTCGGACGCCGAACCGGCCCGGCGAGCAGGCGAGGCGCGAGCGCGCATCCCCGACCCACGACGCGAACGCAGCCGGCAGCGGGGCCCGGCCAGGTTCGGCCGGCCGCTTTCCCCCGGCCGCCCGCTCGCTTCTCCCCCGTGCTGGAGCGAGGTGTGTCGAGTCCAAGCGCCGGGAACGCCCGAGGGCGGTACCCCCGGCCGGAAGCCAGGAGTACCGCCCTCGGTGTGAAGGACAGGCGATCAACCCTCGGGTCGATCAGAAGTCCATGTCACCGCCCGGCATGCCGCCGCCGGCCGGGGCCGCGGCCTTCTCCGGCTTGTCGGCGATGACGGCCTCGGTGGTGAGGAACAGCGCGGCGATCGACGCGGCGTTCTGCAGCGCGGAACGCGTCACCTTCGCCGGGTCGATGATGCCCTCGGCGACCAGGTCGACGTACTCGCCGGTCGCGGCGTTCAGGCCGTGGCCCGGGGTCAGGTTGCGCACCTTCTCCACCACGACACCGCCCTCGAGGCCGGCGTTCACGGCGATCTGCTTCAGCGGGGCCTCCAGGGCGATGCGCACGGCGTTGGCGCCGGTCGCCTCGTCACCCTCGAGCTCCAGCTTCTCGAAGACCTGGGAGGCCTGCAGCAGGGCCACGCCACCACCGGCGACGATGCCCTCCTCGACGGCGGCCTTCGCGTTGCGGACGGCGTCCTCGATGCGGTGCTTGCGCTCCTTGAGCTCCACCTCGGTCGCGGCACCGGCCTTGATGACGGCCACGCCGCCCGCGAGCTTGGCCAGGCGCTCCTGGAGCTTCTCGCGGTCGTAGTCCGAGTCGCTGTTCTCGATCTCGGCGCGGATCTGGTTGACCCGGCCGTTGACCTGGTCGGAGGAGCCGGCACCGTCGACGATGGTGGTCTCGTCCTTGGTGATGACGACCTTGCGGGCGCGGCCCAGGAGGTCCAGGGTCGCGTTCTCCAGCTTGAGGCCGACCTCCTCGGAGATGACCTCGCCGCCCGTGAGGATGGCGATGTCGCCGAGCATGGCCTTGCGGCGGTCGCCGAAGCCCGGGGCCTTGACGGCGACGGACTTGAAGGTGCCGCGGATCTTGTTGACGACCAGGGTCGACAGGGCCTCGCCCTCGACGTCCTCGGCGATGATCAGCAGCGGCTTGCCCGACTGCATGACCTTCTCCAGCAGCGGGAGCAGGTCCTTGACCGCGGAGATCTTGGAGTTGGCGATGAGGATGTACGGGTCCTCGAGAACCGCCTCCATGCGCTCCATGTCGGTCGCGAAGTAGGCGGAGATGTAGCCCTTGTCGAAGCGCATGCCCTCGGTGAGCTCGAGCTCCAGACCGAAGGTGTTGCTCTCCTCGACGGTGATGACGCCTTCCTTGCCGACCTTGTCCATGGCCTCGGCGATCAGCTCGCCGATCTGGGTGTCGGCGGCGGAGATGGACGCGGTGGAGGCGATCTGCTCCTTGGTCTCGACGTCCTTCGCCTGCTCCAGCAGGGCGGCGGAGACGGCCTCGACGGCCTTCTCGATGCCGCGCTTCAGAGCCATCGGGTTGGCACCGGCGGCGACGTTGCGCAGGCCCTCCTTGACCAGGGCCTGGGCGAGCACGGTCGCGGTGGTCGTACCGTCACCGGCGACGTCGTCCGTCTTCTTGGCGACTTCCTTGACCAGCTCGGCGCCGATCTTCTCGTACGGGTCCTCGAGCTCGATCTCCTTGGCGATGGAGACACCGTCGTTGGTGATCGTGGGCGCGCCCCACTTCTTCTCGAGGACGACGTTGCGGCCCTTGGGGCCGAGCGTCACCTTCACGGCGTCCGCGAGCTGGTTCATGCCGCGCTCGAGGCCGCGCCGCGCCTCCTCGTCGAACGCGATGATCTTGGCCATGTGAAGTGGTCCCTCCAGGACTGGGGGTGATTCCTTCGGACCGCGCCCGCGCCCGCGACGGACGGCTCGCCGGCCTCGTGGTTCCTTGCCCCACCCGGCCCGCGGGCCTCACCGACCCGGTCCTTCACTGTCACTCTCACCTTCAGAGTGCTAACGCAATGATTAGCACTCGGCATGGTCGAGTGCAAGCGCCCGGCCGGGTGGACAGGTGCCCGTCAGCCGCCCGCGAACGCCGGAACCGGGACCCGGCGGGGACACGGCGGCGGCACGGCGGCGGCACGGCGGCGGCACGGCGGCGGCACGGCGGCGGCACGGCGGCGGCACGGCGGCGGCACGGCGGCGGCACGGCG
>NZ_JBEZUP010000004.1:0-70140 GCF_040636485.1 Streptomyces sp. NPDC038707 | reverse complement strand
ACACGGCGGCGGCACGGCGGCGGCACGGCGGCGGCACGGCGGCGGCACGGCGGCGGCACGGCGGCGGCACGGCGGCGGCACGGCGGCGGCACGGCGGCGGCACGGCGAAGGGCCCGCACCCTCTGCGAGGTGCGGGCCCTTCACGCGAAAACATTCAGGCGGTGACGCGAACCATATCGGCCTGCGGACCCTTCTGGCCCTGCGAGATCTCGAACTCGACCCGCTGGCCCTCTTCCAGAGTGCGGTAGCCGTCCATCTGGATCGCGCTGTAGTGGACGAAGACGTCCGCACCACCGTCGACCGCGATGAAGCCGTACCCCTTCTCCGCGTTGAACCACTTGACGGTGCCCTGAGCCATGCCTAACTCCCCTATTACTGGCCCTTGCACAGATCCACACTTCGCGGACCCGGGTCAGACCTCACCCCCCAACTGGTCGGGGGCGTGCGCCGGAACGCGTCGACCGCGGCTGAATGTATCTGTCCCACTGCCGTCTGCAACAGGTCAATCGGACGAGAATTCTGGACGCCAGGGGTCCGGAATATGACGAGAATTCACCCGACTCCAGGGCAAGTCGGGCCCCATAAAAGCCACAAAAGCCGCACAGAACCACTACAACTTGGCTACTTATTAACGGGGCGCGCGGCATGATTTCAGGGCTCGCGACCACCCGGCCGCGACCGCGTTCCCCAACTCTACCGCGTTCAATCACACAGAATTGCCCCCTCCGTTTCTCTCACGGAGGGGGCAATCGAGTGGACGGTCAGTGACCGGACCGGCCGTCGCCGGGATCAGCCGCCGGCGACGGCGGGGATGATCGAGATTCCGGCGCCGTCGGGGGTCGCCGTGTCCAGGCCCTGCTCGAAGCGCACGTCGTCGTCGTTGACGTACACGTTGACGAACCGGCGCAGCTTGCCCTGGTCGTCCAGGACGCGGGCGGCGATCCCGGTGTGGTTCTTCTCCAGGTCCGCGATGACCTCGCCGAGCGTGCCGCCCTCGGCCGGGACCTCGGCCCGGCCGCCGGTGTAGGTGCGCAGGATGGTGGGGATGCGAACGGTCACGCTCATGCGAGGCCAGCCTCTCGGAAGGAGTCCAGGGTCGGGCGGATGGTGGCGGTCAGACCGGTCCCGGCCACCGCGTCCAGGGTCTTCAGGCCGTCGCCGGTGTTGAGGACGACCGTGGTCTTCGCCGGGTCGAGCACGCCCGCCTCGATCAGCTTGCGGGTCACGCCGACGGTCACGCCGCCCGCCGTCTCCGCGAAGATGCCCTCGGTGCGGGCCAGCAGCCGGATGGCGTCGACGATCTCCGGGTCCGTCACGTCCTCCACGGCACCGCCGGTGCGGCGGGCCACGTCCAGGACGTAGGGGCCGTCGGCCGGGTTGCCGATCGCCAGGGACTTGGCGATGGTGTCCGGCTTCTGCGGCCGTACGACGTCGTGGCCGGCCTTGAAGGCGGTGGAGACCGGGGAGCAGCCCTCGGCCTGGGCGCCGAAGATCTTGTACGGCCGGTCCTCGACCAGCCCGAGCTTGATCAGCTCCTGGAGCCCCTTGTCGATCTTCGTGAGCTGGGAGCCGGAGGCGATCGGGATCACGATCTGGTCGGGCAGCCGCCAGCCGAGCTGCTCGCAGATCTCGTACGCCAGCGTCTTGGAGCCCTCGGCGTAGTACGGCCGCAGGTTGACGTTGACGAAGCCCCAGCCCTCGCCGGCCGGATCGCCGATCAGCTCGGAGCAGAAGCGGTTCACGTCGTCGTAGTTGCCCTCGATGCCGACGAGTTCGCCGCCGTAGACCGCGGCCATGACGACCTTGCCCTGCTCCAGGTCGTGCGGGATGAAGACGCAGGAGCGGAAGCCGGCCCGGGCGGCGGCGGCGCCGACGGCACCGGCGAGGTTGCCGGTGGAGGAGCAGGACAGGGTGGTGAAGCCGAAGGCGCGGGCGGCCTCCAGGGCCTGGGCGACGACACGGTCCTTGAAGGAGTGGGTCGGGTTGCCGGAGTCGTCCTTGACGTACAGGCCGCCGGTCACGCCCAGTTCGCGGGCGAGGTTGTCGGCCTTGACGAGCTTGGTCCAGCCGGGGTTGAGATTGGGCTTGTCCGCGACGTCGGCCGGGACCGGCAGCAGCGGGGCGTAGCGCCAGATGCTGGCGGGGCCGGACTCGATGCGCCGGCGCAGTTCCTCGGTGTCGTAGGCGGAGAAGTCGTAGGCGATCTCCAGCGGGCCGAAGCACTCCTCGCAGGCGAAGACCGGTCCGAGCGGCACCCGGTGGCCGCACTCGCGACAGCTGAGGGCGGCGGCGGGACCGAGGTCGACGGTGGAGTCGCTGGAGGTGGCAACTGTCTGCACAGCCATGTGAGGCGAGGCCCTTTCTCCTCATCTTCCTCACGACGCATCTCGCCGTGAGACGGATTTGGCACCTTCCCTAGCCGGGAGCCTCGCTTGGAAGAAGACGAGATTCGGCTGGAGGGTTGCCGGGGCTTCATCGGGCCGTGTCCCTCTGCCCCTCTGGATGAGCTGTATGTGGTTGTCAACGCCGCTTGACCACCCGACATGCGATGGTCATCGGCGTTGTTCAAGACTGTAACCGAAGGCCAGGACAGTTGAGATAGTCGTCCGAACCGCGAGATGCATCACACGGCGACGTGTGGTGGTGACAGTGAGGAGCCGCCGACCGTGCTGGAAGAAGTCGAGCGTTGGCTGGGCCGCCGCTCCTGGTCCGTGGCCGACCGCCCGCCGCACCAGGTGCTGGCCGCCAAGCAGCGCACGGGCCAGACGATCAGCGTCGTGCTGCCCGCCCTCAACGAGGAGGAGACGGTCGGTGACATCGTCACCGTCATCCGCCACGACCTCGTGGAGCAGATCCCGCTCGTCGACGAGATCGTCGTCGTCGACTCCGGCTCCACGGACCGCACCTCCGAGGTGGCCGCGCGGGCCGGCGCCCGGGTCGTCCACCGCGACGAGATCCTGCCGCGGATCCCGGCCGTCCCCGGCAAGGGCGAGGTGCTGTGGCGCTCGCTGCTGGTGACCGGCGGGGACATCGTCTGCTTCGTCGACGCCGACCTCCGGGAGTTCTCGTCGGACTTCGTCCTCGGGATCGTCGGGCCGCTGCTCACCGATCCGGACGTGGACCTGGTCAAGGCGATGTACGACCGCCCGCTCGCCGGGTCGGCCGGGCAGGGCGGCCGGGTCACCGAGCTGATGGCCCGGCCGCTGCTGAACATGCACTGGCCGCAGCTGGCCGGTTTCGTGCAGCCCCTGGGCGGCGAGTACGCGGCCCGCCGCTCGCTGCTGGAGCAGCTGCCGTTCCCGGTGGGCTACGGCGTGGAGCTGGGCATGCTGGTGGACGCGCTGCACCTGGTCGGCCTGGACGCGCTGGCCCAGGTCGACGTGGGCGTGCGCAGGCACCGCCACCAGGACGGGCAGGCCCTCGGCCGGATGGCCGCCGCGATCTACCGCACGGCCCAGCTCCGGCTGGCCCGGGGGCACCTGGTGCGGCCCGCGCTGACCCAGTTCGAGCGGGGCGAGGACGGTTTCGAGCCGCGTACCTACTCGGTGGACACCGAGGAGCGCCCGCCCATGGTGGAGATCGCGGAGTACGCGGAGCGGAAGGTGGCGTGAACGGTCCGTATACGGCCGGCTTCGCAGGTGGATCGCACGTTTGAGGGTTTACGGGCCGGGCTAGGTTGAGGCGTATGGCTTCCACGCGCACTGCCGGCACAGCTCGGGTACTGGTCGCCTCGAACCGCGGCCCGGTCTCCTATCAGGTACGCGAGGACGGTTCGCTCGACGCCCGGCGGGGCGGCGGCGGACTGGTCTCGGGACTGTCCGCCATCGGGGCGGACGCGGACTCGGTGTGGGTCTGCGCCGCGCTGGGCGACGGCGACCGGGCGGCGGTGCGGCGCGCCGGGGGCGGGCTGCTGCCGGAGGGGGACACCGGCGGGCAGCGGGTGCGGATGCTCGACATCGACGCGTCCGTGCACGCCGAGGCGTACAACGGCATCGCCAACTCGGTGCTGTGGTTCGTCCACCACCTGCTGTACCAGACACCGCTCGAACCGGTGTTCGACGCGGAGTTCCGTCGGCAGTGGGCCTCGTACCAGGCCTACAACCAGGCGTTCGCCGAGGCGCTGGCCGAGGAGGCGGGCGAGGGCGCGGCGGTGCTGATCCAGGACTACCACCTGGCGCTGGCCCCCCGGATGCTCCGCCGGCTGCGGCCGGACCTGCGCATCGGCCACTTCTCGCACACTCCGTGGGCCCCGCCGGACTACTTCCGGCTGCTGCCCGACGACATCGCGGCCGAGCTGCTCGGCGGCATCCTGGGCGCGGACCGGGCCGGGTTCCTCACCCGGCGCTGGGCGGACGCCTTCACGGCCTGCTGCCGCGAGGTGCTGGGACCCGCCATCCCCTCCGGCACGCACATCGGCGTGCACGGACTGGGCGCGGACGGGGACTTCCTGCGCGAGCGGGCGCACCGGGACGACGTGGCCGAGCGGATGGCCGCGCTGCGCGAGGAGATCGGCGAGGGCCGCCGGACGATCGTCCGGGTGGACCGCACCGAGCTGTCCAAGAACATCGTGCGCGGGCTGCTGGCGTACGAGCAGCTGCTCACCGACCACCCGGAGTGGCGGGAGAAGGCCGTCCACGTGGCGTTCGCCTATCCCTCCCGGCAGGACCTGGCCGTCTACCGGGACTACACCGCCGAGGTCCAGCGGGTGGCGGACCGGATCAACGAGCGGTACGGCACGCCGGGCTGGACCCCGGTGGTGCTGCACGTGAAGGACGACTTCGCGCGCTCCCTGGCCGCGTACCGGATGGCCGACGTGGCGCTGGTGAACCCCATCCGGGACGGCATGAACCTGGTCGCCAAGGAGATCCCGGTCGTCTCGGACGCGGGCTGCGCGCTGGTGCTGTCCCGGGAGGCGGGGGCGCACGAGGAGCTGGGCGAGGACGCGTTCACGGTGAACCCGTACGACATCACGGGCACGGCGCGGGCGCTGCACGAGGCGCTGAGCCTGCCGGCGGAGGAGCGGGCGGCCCGCTCGAAGCGGCTGGCCGCCGCCGCGACCGCGCTGCCGCCCGCCCGCTGGTTCCTGGACCAGCTCCAGGCCCTGACCGCTCAGCCGAGCTGAGCGGCGAGCGCCCGCAGCAGTCCTACGACCCCCTCCGGGCCGTCCACCACCAGGTCGGCCCGCTTGGCCAGTTCGGTGACCTCCGTGCTGCCGCTGCACACCAGCAGACCGGGGACGCCGTCGGCACGAAGTTCGTCGACCGCCGCGAAGGCGGGCAGGTCACCGAGGTCGTCACCGGCGTAGACGACGCAGCCGGCGCCGACCGCTCGGGCGTGGTCCAGCAGGGCCACGCCCTTGTCCATGCCCGGCGGGCGCAGCTCCAGGACCAGGCGGCCGGGCTCGACGATCAGCCCGTGCCGGGCGGCGAGGCCGGTGAGGGGGGCGCGCAGGGACTCGAACGTGCCCTGCGGGTCGGCGGCGCGGCGGGTGTGCACCGCGAGCGCCCGGCCCTTCTCCTCGATCCAGGTGCCCTCCCCCGCGCCGGCCCGCTCCAGCAGGCCGGGCAGTTCGGCGCGGGCGGCGGCCACGCCGGGGTGCGGGGGCGGCGCGGTGACCGTGCCGGTGGCCGCGTCCCAGCGTTCGGCGCCGTAGTGGCCGAGGACGGTGAGGTGTTCCAGGCCGGGGACGCCGGCGAAGCCGCCGTAGCGGACGGCGGTCTCGGGCGGGCGGCCGGTGATCACGGCGACGGAGGCGATCTCGGGGGCGAGCGCGGCGAGCGCGGGCACGGCGCCGGGGTGGGCGCGGGCCTGCTCGGGGTCGGCGACGATGGGGGCCAGGGTGCCGTCGAAGTCCAGGCCGATCAGCGCGGTGCGGGGCCGCGCGAGCAGTGCGGCGAGTCCGTCGCGGCCGGGCTGGGTCTGCGGGATGGGCAGAGGATCCATACCGCGACAGTATCCGCCACGGGCCCGGCTCACGCCTCGCCCGGAGCACCCGCTCAGCGTTCCACCCGACGCCCCTGCCCGACCCCCCACACACACCAGACCGCCACCGGGCCGTGGGCGAGGACCCGCGCCCCGCCCACGAGGACACCGCCGGAGCACAGAATCAGCCGCCCCTGCCCGACCCCCCACACACACCAGACCCCCACCAGGCCGCACGCCAGAACCCGCGCCCCGCCCACGAGGACGCCCGCCGGAGCGCAGAGTCAGCGTTCCGCCCGGCGGGCCTGTCTGACCCGGCGCAGGCGGTTGACCGTCACCGGGTCGTGGGCGAGGGCCCGCTCGTCGTCCAGGAGGGCGTTGAGGAGCTGGTAGTAGCGGACCGGGGAGAGGTCCAGTTCCTCGCGGATGGCGCGTTCCTTCGCGCCGGGCCCGGGGAAGGTCCGGCGCTCCAGGGCGAGGATGGCTTTTTCGCGGCTGCCCAGTTCCATGCCGGCCACCGTAGCGGCCGGCCGGGACGGCGTGCTCAGTTCGCGGTGCTGCTGTCGGCCGCCGTGGCGGTGGCCTGGAGCCTGGTCAGCACGCCGGAGGGGCTGCCGTTCGGGGCGACGGCCTGGCCGATGTTCTGCTTCACGGCCGCGCTGACCGCCGCCCAGGAGGTCTTGCCGACCGGGTACAGCTCGGTGCTGGGCAGCTCCTCCAGGAAGGGGCGCAGGGCCTTGTCGGTGGCCTGGCCGGAGGCGCTCATGGCGTTGGAGGCGGAGCTGGTGACCGGCAGCAGCCCGTAGGTGCGGGAGAAGTCGAGGACGTTCTTGTCGGAGTAGACGAAGTCGAGGAAGTCGCCGGCCTGCTCGCGGTGCCCGTTCTGCTTGAAGGCCATTATCCAGTCGGTGACGCCCATGGAGGCCCTGGCCTTGCCGGTGCGGCCCGGCATCGGCACGGTGCCGAACTTCACACCCTTCGCGGCGGCCTGCTGGATCAGGGTGGGGTGCCCGTTGAGCATGCCGACCTGGCCGTCGGCGAAGGCGGCGAAGGCGGCGGCGCGGTTGAGCTTGCCGGGGGCGACCGGGCCGGTGAGCCCCTTGCCGACCAGGTCGTCCTTGAGCCAGGTGAAGGTGGAGACGTTGGCGGCGGAGTCGATCGTGTAGGTGCCGATGTCGTCGGTGTAGCCGCTGCCGCCGTTGCCGCCGGCGAGCAGCCACTGCATGGTCTCGGCCTGGGCCTCCTCCGGGCCGAGGGGGAGCGCGAAGGGGTACTTCACGCCCTTCTCCTTGAGCGCCTCGGCGTCGGCGGCCAGCTCGGCCCAGGTGGTGGGCGGCGTGATGCCGGCCTTGGCGAACAGGGTCTTGTTGTAGAAGAGCACGCGGGTGGAGGCGGCGAACGGGATGCCGTACTGCGTGAACTTCCACTCGCCGGCGTCGGAGAGCTGGGAGAGGAAGTTGGCCTGGGTGCGGATGGAGAGCAGCTCCGAGGCCGGGTAGAGCTTGTCGGCGGCGGCGTAGTCGGCGTAGGCGCCGATCTGTGCCAGGTCGGGGGCGTGGCCCGCGTCGACCATCTCCTTGACCTTGCGGTCGACGTCGTTCCAGGAGTAGACGCTGACCTCCACCTTCACGTCCGGGTGGGTGGCCTCGTAGTCCTTCGCCAGGTCGTCCCAGTACTTCTTGGAGCTGTGGGCCGCCGAGTCGCCGTAGTCGGCGGCGACCAGTCTGAGAGTGACGTCGGAGGAGCCCGTGCTCCCGCAGCCGCCGAGGACCGCCGTCATGCCCAGTGCGGACACCACCGCGATCGTTCCTGCCCTACCCCGACGCACCCTCAAAGCCCCAACCCTGCCGTCTGACCGTTCAACATATGGACACATAAGGTCTACACCACGTGAGTGGACTAGACCTCTCGTGGGTGGGAGGGTCACACTAGCCCCGTGGTGAGACATGTCATCGCCCTGGACGTGGGCGGTACCGGGATGAAGGCCGCCCTCATCGGCGACGACGGCACGGTGCTGCACCGCGCCCGCCGCCCCACCGGCCGGGAACACGGATCCGAGGCGGTCGTGGCGAACATCCTCGGCTTCGCCGCCGAGCTGCGCGCCCACGGCGCCGAGCAGTACGGCGAGCCCGCCGCCGCGGCCGGCCTCGCCGTCCCCGGCGTCGTCGACGAGGCGGACGGCGTCGCCGTCTACTCCGCCAACCTCGGCTGGCGGGACGTACCCCTGCGCTCGCTGCTCGCCGACCGGCTCGGGATGCCGGTCGCCCTCGGCCACGACGTCCGCACCGGCGGACTCGCCGAGGGCCGCATCGGCGCGGGCCGGGGCACCGACCGGTTCCTGTTCGTGGCGCTGGGCACCGGGATCGCCGGGGCGATCGGCATCGGCGGGCGGGTGGAGGCCGGCGCGCACGGCTTCGCGGGCGAGATCGGCCACATCGTCGTACGGCCCGGCGGCACGCCGTGCAGCTGCGGGCAGCACGGCTGCCTGGAGCGGTACGCCTCCGCCGCCGCCGTCAGCACGGCCTGGGCGGCGGCCTCGGGCGAGCCGGACGCGGACGCGGCCGACTGCGCGCGCGCCGTCGCGTTCGGTGACCCGAACGCCGTCCGGGTCTGGCAGGAGGCGGTGGACGCGCTCGCCGACGGCCTGCACACCGCCATCTGTCTGCTGGACCCGCGCACGCTGATCATCGGCGGCGGGCTGGCCGAGGCGGGGGACGTGCTGCTGCGGCCGCTGCGGGACGCCCTGCGACGCCGGATCACCTTCCAGAAGACGCCCGCCATCGTCCCCGCCGCCCTCGGCGACAGCGCCGGCTGCCTGGGCGCGGGGCTGCTGGCCCGCGATCTGCTGACGACCACTCCTACGACTCCGGAGGTAAGCACCTGATGGCAACCGAGCGGGAAACTCCGGCCCCGGACGGCGTCCCACGAGGGGCGCGCGCGAGCGGGCGCTCCGCCCCGGCGGGCCCGCAGGTGCTCACCGGCGCGCACGTGGTGCTGCCCACCGGGACGGTCCCGGGCGGCCGGCTGGCGGTCGACGGCACCCGCATCGCCGCCTCGGCGCCGGCCGGCGCCGAGGTCGTCGACGTCAGCGGCCACTGGCTGGTCCCCGGCTTCGTGGACATCCACAACCACGGCGGCGGCGGGGCGTCCTTCGCGGGCACGGCGGAGGACGCCCTGACGGCCGTCCGCGCGCACCGGCGGCACGGCACCACCACGGTCGTCGCCTCCATCGTGACCGACGGGATGGACCTGCTGGCCCAGCGGGCCGGGCTGCTGAGCGAGCTGGCCGAGCAGGGCGACGTCGCGGGCATCCACTTCGAGGGCCCGTTCATCTCGCCGTGCCGCAAGGGCGCGCACTCCGAGGCGCTGCTGCGCGACCCGGACCCGGCCGAGGTCCGCAAGCTGATCGAGGCGGCGCGCGGCCAGGCCAAGATGGTCACCCTCGCCGCCGAACTGCCCGGCGGCATCGACTCGGTGCGGCTGCTCGCCGAGCACGGGGTGATCGCGGCGATCGGGCACACCGACGCGAGCTACGAGCAGACGGCCGAGGCCATCGCCGCGGGCGCCACCGTCGCCACCCACCTGTTCAACGCCATGCCCGCCCTCAACCACCGCGCGCCCGGCCCGATCGCCGCGCTGCTGGAGGACGAGCGGGTCACCGTCGAGCTGATCAACGACGGTGTCCATCTGCACCCGGCCGCCCTGGGACTGGCGTTCCGGGACGCGGGCGCGGACCGGGTCGCGTTCATCACCGACGCGATGGACGCGGCCGGCAGCGGTGACGGCCGCTATCTGCTCGGCCCGCTGGAGGTCGAGGTCAGCGAGGGCGTGGCCCGGCTGGTGGAGGGCGGCTCGATCGCGGGCTCCACGCTCACCCTGGACCGGGCGTTCCAGCGCGCGGTGACCGTCGACAAGCTGCCGGTGGAGGACGTGGTGCGGGCGCTGTCGGCCAACCCGGCGCGCCTGCTCGGCCTGGACGACCGGATCGGCTCGCTGGAGCCCGGCAAGGACGCCGATCTGGTCCTGCTGGACGAGGAGTTCGCGCTGAAGGGCGTGATGCGGCGGGGCGAATGGGTGGTAGCGCCCCAACTGCCCTGATCCATACCCCCGTCGGGGAGACGGTGACCTGCCCGCGCACTGGGCCGGTGGCCGTCTCTTTGGCATGATCGAGGCCCCGGACCCAAGACATCGCAGGGACTTCGAGGGAGGTCGGCCCGGGTGATCCTCACGGTCACACTGAACACCGCTCTCGACATCACCTATCGCGTACGGTCGCTGCGGCCGCACGCCGCGCACCGCGTCTCCGAGGTCACCGAACGCCCCGGCGGCAAGGGCGTGAACGTGGCCCGGGTGCTGGCCGCTCTCGGCCACGAGGTGACGGTCACCGGCTTCGCGGGCGGCCACACCGGCACGGTCCTGCGGTCGATGCTGGCGGCGGCGCCGGATGCCGTGACCGACGCGCTGGTGCCGGTCGCCGGGGCGACCCGGCGCACCGTCGCGGTGGTGGACGAGCGCACCGGTGACACCACCCAGCTGAACGAGCCGGGCCCGCACATCGCCCCGGCCGAGTGGGCGGCCTTCCTGCGCCGGTACCAGGAGCTGATGCCCCGGGCCTCGGCGGTGGCGCTGTGCGGCAGCCTGCCGCCGGGGGTGCCGGTGGGGGCGTACGGGGGCCTGGTCCGCACGGCCCGCTCCGCCGGGGTGCCGGTGCTGCTGGACACCAGCGGGGAGCCGCTGCGCCGCGGGGTCGCCGCCCGGCCCGACGTCGTCAAGCCGAACGCCGACGAGCTGGCCGAACTCACCGGCTCCCACGAGCCGTTGCGCGCCACCCAGGACGCCCGCCGGCGCGGGGCCCACGCGGTGGTCGCCTCCCTCGGCGCGGACGGCCTGCTGGCCGTCACCCCGGAGGGCCACTGGCGCGCCGCCCCGCCCGCCCCGGTCCGCGGCAACCCCACGGGCGCCGGTGACTCGGCGGTGGCGGGCCTGCTCTCCGGCCTGGTGGAGCACCTCCCCTGGCCGGACCGCCTGGCCCGCGCGGCCGCCCTGTCGGCGGCGACGGTACGGGCCCCGGCGGCGGGCGAGTTCGACCGGGCCGCGTACACGGAACTGCTGGGCCTGGTCCGGGTCACCGGGGCGGCCGACGCGGCCTAGCCGGTGACGTGGCCCTTCTTGATCCACAGGTGGTCCAGCAGGACGTTGCACTTGTCGCCGGGCTGGCAGGAGATCGAGATGGTGTTGCGGCCCTTGTCGAGGGCGGGCCATACGTAGGAGCGCGTCCAGCCCTTGGCGAAGTCGCCCTCGGGGGCCTTGCGCCAGTTGCGGAACCCGATCTTGCTGCCGAACTCCTTGCCGTTGACGGACACCGTCATCGCCTGGTCCTCACCGGTCGCGCTGTACCGCGCGAAGAGGGTGTACGGCCCGGCCTCGGGGATGTTGTCGACGGTCCAGGTCACCGAGGCGCCCGCGGTGTTCAGACCGCCCACGTAGGCGCCGCCGGCGGCCTCCGCGCCCTGGATCTCCGTCGCCTTCGTCGCACCGCCCGCGAGCTGGAGGGCGTTCGCGTCGGTCTTCGGCAGCTCACCCGGCGTGGGGGAGCTGCTGCCCGACGGGCTCGGGGACTGCGTCTGGGACTGGGTGGGGGCGGGGGTGGCCTGGTTGCCGGACTCGTCGTCGTCGGGGCTGCCGTTGATCATCGCGACGCCGATGCCGATGACGACCGCGGCGACCACGGCTATCGCGCCGATCAGCAGGCCCTTGGTGTTCGGGCCGCGGCGGCCGGGGGCGGGCGGGGCGGGCCGGCGGCCGGCCGGGGGCGCGCCGCCGGGCAGCGTCTCCGGGGCCTGGTAGTGGGCGTTCGGCTGGCCGTAGGCGCCCTGCTGCGGGACGCCCTGGCCGTACGTGCCCTGCGGCGGCTGGCCGTGGGGTCCCGGCTGCTGGCCGTACTGGCGCTCGCCGACCGTGCGCACCCTGCTGACCATGTTCGGGTAGCCGTAACCACCGGACGGCGGCTGGGCTCCCCGGGCCTGGCCGTCTGCGTACAGGTAGCCGAACGGGTCGTCGTCCTCGGGCGTGCTCGCGCCGTTGTCGCCGGGCGTCATCCCTTGGTACTCCTCAACAGGTGCGGGGTGAATGCGTGTACGGGCTGGAATGGCGAGCCTACCCGCTCTCCGTCCCCCAAACGGGTGATCAGGATCGCGTCAACGCGCTGACCTGCGGTTCATCCCGCGCGGCGATGCTGTTTGGGACGAGATCGTTTCTCTACGTACATCCGCTCGTCGGCGGACTTCAGCACCTCGTCCGCCGTCATGCCGCAGTGGGCCCAGCCGATGCCGAAGCTCGCGCCCACCCGGACCGAGCGGCCCTCGGCCCGGATCGGCTGGATGATCTCGTTGCGCAGCCGTACGGCGAGGTCCTGGGCGTCGGCCCGGCCGAGGCCGTCGGCGAGGATCACGAACTCGTCGCCGCCGAGCCGGGCCACCGTGTCCCCGTCCCGGACGCCGTTGCTCAGCCGCCGGGCGACCTCGATGAGGACCGCGTCGCCCGCGTTGTGCCCGTACCGGTCGTTGATCGACTTGAAGCCGTCCAGGTCGCAGAAGAGGACCGCGAGGCCCTTGGTGCCGTCGTCGCGCCCGTCCTCGGGGGCGAAGGTGTGCACATGGTGGTCGTAGGCGTCGTACGCCTCCGCGCCCGGGCCGAAGTCGAAGCCGTGGGCGGCCGGGATGTCGTGGGCGGGGTGGCCGTAGGCCGCGTCCAGGGAGTCGTGGGCACCGGCGTGGGCGGGGCGCCGGCACAGCCGGGCCGCGAGCCGCGAGCGCAGTTCGGCGGAGTTCGGCAGGCCGGTCAGCGAGTCGTGGGAGGCGCGGTGCGCGAGCTGGAGTTCGCGCCGCTTGCGCTCCTCTATGTCCTCCACGTGGGTGAGCAGGAAGCGGGGCCCGTCGGTGGCGTCCGCGACCACGCTGTTGCGCAGCGACACCCAGACGTAGGTGCCGTCGCGGCGGCCGAGGCGGAGTTCGGCGCGCCCGCCCTCGGCCGAGGTGCGCAGGAGGGTGCCGATGTCCTCGGGGTGGACGAGGTCGGCGAAGGAGTAGCGGCGCATCGCGGAGCAGGACCGGCCGAGCAGCCGGCACAGGGCGTCGTTGCTGCGCAGGATGCGGCCGTGCTGGTCGCCGCCCATCTCGGCGATGGCCATCCCGGAGGGGGCGTATTCGAACGCCTGGCGGAAGGATTCCTCGCTGGCGCGCAGGGCCTGCTGCTCGCGTTCGAGGCGGACCAGGGCGCGCTGCATGTTGGAGCGCAGGCGGGCGTTGCTGATCGCGATGGCGGCCTGGAAGGCGTACATCTGGAGGGCCTCGCGGCCCCAGGCGCCGGGACGGCGGCCGTTGCGCGGCCGGTCGACGGATATGACGCCGAGCAGTTCGCCGGAGGAGCCGCCCTGGGCGCCGGGGGTGTACATGGGCGCGTAGAGCCGGTCGGCGGGGTGCCACTCGTCCTCGAAGCGCGGTTCGGGGCCGTCGGTGAACCACTGGGGGACGTCGTCGTCGTCCAGGACCCAGCCCTCGGTGTGCGGTATGAAGATCAGGTCGCCCCAGCGTTCGCCCATGACGAGCCGCCGCTCCCAGGACTCGCGGGAGCCGGCCCGGCCGACGATCAGTGCCTCGGCGGCGGAGTTGCCGGAGAAGGCGGCCACCACGAGATCGCCGTCGGGGCGGACGAGGTTGACGGCCGCCATCTCGTAGCCGAGGGCCGCCACGGCGCCGTCGGCGACGGTCTGCAATGTGTCCGCCAGGCTGCGTGCCGTGTTCATGTCGGCCATGACCTGGTGCAGCTGTCGCAGGGACGCAAGACGGACATACGGCTCCGACTCGGTCTCCATGCTCGCCCTCCCCCCGAGACCTCGCAGCGAATCAAGGGTCGCCTTCGACGCTTCTCCCGCGTTGTCAGCGGTGGCTCTGGTGATGCTGTCTAGCGTCGCCCCGCGGCTTCCCCGCCACTGAATCACAGCGCGCTGCCCACTCGGTACACAGGGTCAACAATTCTCGCCCCTTGTGACTCAAGTCACAGGTAAACATGAACAATTGCGTGCTGTTTCTGTGTTTGCCCCGTGTGGTGCCCGAAGGCGCCCTGTGCGCGCTTGTTCACATCATGCACCCGGCGCCCGCCCCGCTGGTCCTCACGACCTAGGACCCGGCTCGGGCCAGGGCCCGATGCCCGCCGCACCCGGCGAAGACTAGCGTTTCCGGCGTGCTGAACACTCCCTCCCCCACCACCCCCCTGTCGTCCGGGCATGCTGAGGGGGTGAGCGACGACGAGTTCCGGGCCGCGATGTCCCGGCTGGCCGCGGGCGTGGTCCTGGTCACCGCGCAGGAACCGCCGCTGGACCCGGACGACCCCCAGGCGCCGGGGGTGGAGGACGTCGGCATGACCGCCACCGCGTTCCTGTCGGTCTCCCTCGACCCGCCGCTGGTGCTGGTCAGCCTGCGCGAGGGCGCCCGCATGGACGACCTGCTCGCCGAGCAGCCGCTGTGGGCGGTGTCGGTCCTCGCCGAGAGCCAGCGGCACATCGCGGGCCGGTTCGCCATGAAGGGCCGGATCAGCGACCGGCTGCTCTTCGAGGACATCCCCTGCACCCGCGGCGAGGTCAGCGGCGCCCCGCTGGTCGGCGGGGCGCTGGCCACCCTGGAGTGCCGCACCGAGCAGCGGGTGGCCGCCGGGGACCACACGCTGGTCATCGGCCGCGTCCTGACCGCGCGCGTGCCCAGCGCCGAGGGCGGCCCCCTGCTGTACTTCCGCGGCCGCTACCGCCGGCTGGACTGAGCCGGGAAAATTCCGTGGCCGCGACGGGCCCGGCGTGCCTACGGTGCGCCGGTGACACCTCGTCTGGAAACAGTGACCCCGCAGAACTTCGAGACCGCCGTCGCCCTGCGCGTCCGCCCCGGCCAGGAGCACGCCGTCGCGCCGGTGGTCCGGTCGCTCGCCGAGGCGTACGTCCACCCGGACGGCGTGGCCTGGCCCCGGCTGATCACCGACGGCGGCCGGGCGGTCGGCTTCGTGATGGCGTATTTCGACATCGACTGGCACGGCGACGGCAGCCTGTACCGCTCCGGGCTGTGGCGGCTGAACATCGCGGCGGGCGAACAGGGCCGGGGCTACGGCCGGTTCGCCGTGGAAGCGGTGGCCGCCGAACTCCGCCGCCGCGGCGACACCCGCCTCCACGCGAGCTGGCACCCCGGCCCGCACGGCCCCGGGGACTTCTACGCCCGCCTGGGCTTCCGCCTGACCGGCGAGACCGACGGGGACCAGGTGGTGGGCGTGCTGGAGCTGTGAGCGGGGCCCGCCCCGGCTACAGCTCCTCCACCGTCAGCTCCGCCAGCCGGGACGGCTCGGTGATGATGTCGATCTCCGAGATGCGGTCGGCCACGAAGGTGAAGGCGAGGACCTGCGCCAGACGCCCGTCGGCGGACAGGGCCAGGCCGATCGCGCCGTCGATCAGGGCCGGGCGCGAGAGCCGCGCCAGGTGGGCGAAGCGCACCGCGCCCGCGGCGACATGGGCCGCACCGCTGTTCACGCCGTCTTCCGCGCGCGCCACCACGTCCGGGTCGAGCACCGCGAGCAGCCCGTCGAAGTCGCCTTCCCGGGCGGCGGCCAGGAAGGCGTCCACCACCCGCCGCTGCCGGGCCAGGTCGGCCTCCGGCGCCTCGACGCCCCGCACCCGGCGCCGGGCCCGGCTGGCGAGCTGCCGCGCCGAGGCCGGGGTACGCCCGAGGATGCCCGCGATCTCCTCGAACGGCACCCCGAACATGTCGTGCAGCACGAACGCCAGCCGCTCGGCCGGGGAGAGGGCGTCCAGGACGACCAGCAGGGCGAGCCCCACCGAGTCGGCGAGCAGGGCGCGCTGCGCGGGGTCCGGCTCCCCGGAGGGCTCCGGCGGCCGGCTCTCCAGCGGCTCCTCGCCCCGCGTGCGGCGCGAGCGCAGCATGTCCAGGCAGACCCGGCCGACCACGGTCGTCAGCCAGCCGCCGAGGTTGCTCACCTCCCGCGCGTCGGACCGGCTCAGCCGGATCCACGCCTCCTGCACGGCGTCCTCGGCCTCGGCGGCGGAGCCGAGCATCCGGAAGGCGACGGCCCGCAGATGCCCCCGGTACGCCTCGAACCGCTCGGCGAGAAAGTCGTTGTCGGTCATCACGGGTCCGGCCTCTTCCGTCGTCGTCCTCGGTGCTGGTCACCACACTGACGACGGAGCGGCCACGGATGTGACGGGGCGGCGCGGTCACATGCGGGGACGGCGGGTCCGCCCGCTACCCCCAGTCGCGGCCGGACCGGCCCCGCTTCGTGTCCGAGCGCTGCTTCTTCTCACGCAGCCGGCGCTCGTTGATGCCGCGCGGGATGCGGGTGGCCTTGCGCGGCTTCGGCGGCGGCGCGGTGGCCTCCGCAAGGAGCGCGGCGAGGCGTACTGCGGCGGCCTCCCGGTTGCGCCACTGCGAGCGGTGCTCGGAGGCCCGTACGGTCACCACCCCGTCCACGAGGCGGCCGGCCAGCCGGTGCAGCGCCCGCTCCTTCCACACGGGAGGCAGCGCCTCGGTGCGCGCGAGGTCGAAGCGCAGCTCCACCTGGGAGTCGCTGGTGTTGACGTGCTGTCCGCCGGGCCCGGACGACCTGGAGAAACGCCACGTCAGCTCGGCCTCGGGCAGCGAGACCGAACCACGGATGAGATAGGGCCCGGACATGCCCTCCATGTTCCCGGTCCGGCCCGCCGCACGTCACCTGGATTTCCGGCCCCCGGTGCGGACCCGGTGCGGACGCCCTGCTCCGGGCTCGGTAAAAAAGGTAAAGCCATCCGGAACCGAGGGGACACCCTCCGTCGTTGTCCCGGGTGACGGTAGCTTCGTCGGCATAGCTTCATCGGCACAGATGTGCACACATATGCACGGGTATCCAAGGAAGGGACTCCCAACATGGCTGTAAGCCTGTCCAAGGGTGGCAACGTCTCGCTCACCAAGGAGGCTCCGGGCCTGACCGCCGTCACCGTGGGCCTCGGCTGGGACGTCCGCACCACCACCGGCACGGACTTCGACCTGGACGCCTCCGCCATCGCGGTGAACACGCAGGGCAAGGTCTACTCCGACGCCCACTTCGTGTTCTTCAACAACAAGCAGACCCCGGACAACTCGATCGTCCACACGGGTGACAACCGCACGGGCGAGGGCGCGGGCGACGACGAGGCGATCAACGTCGACCTGGCCGCCCTCCCGGCCGACGTCGACAAGATCGTCTTCCCGGTGTCCATCTACGACGCCGAGAACCGCAGCCAGAACTTCGGCCAGGTCCGCAACGCCTACATCCGCATCGTGAACCAGGCCGGCGGCGCCGAGATCGCGCGCTACGACCTGTCGGAGGACGCGGCCACCGAGACGGCCATGATCTTCGGCGAGCTGTACCGCAACGGCGCGGAGTGGAAGTTCCGCGCGGTCGGCCAGGGTTACGCCTCGGGCCTGGTGGGCATCGCCCAGGACTTCGGCGTCAACGTGTGACAGCAGGTCCCTGACCTGCGCCGGCAGGACTTCGACCTGCTGACACACCCGAAGACCCCCCAGGTCGCCTTTGGGGGGTCTTCTTCACACACTGGAGGTTCCATGCCCAAGGGCTACTGGGTCAGCGCCTACCGCACCATTTCGGACCCCGAGAAGCTGGCTGCTTACAACAAGCTGGCCGGTCCGGCCGTCCAGGCCGGGGGCGGCCGGCTCCTCGTCAGCGGCGGCCGGGCCGTGGCGCACGGCGCCGGAATCGCCGAGCGCACCGTCCTGGTCGAGTTCGACAGCTTCGAGCAGGCCGTCGCGGCGTACGAGAGCGCGGCCTACCAGGAGGCGCTGGCCGCCCTCTCCGACGGCGTCGAGCGCGACTTCCGCATCGTCGAGGGCATCGGCTGACCGGGGCGCATTGACCTCTCCGGCGGGCAGTGCTGGAGTCGGCACGTGGACAGCATCCCCGCCAACCGGCGGTTCTGGAACCGGATCAGCGGCGCCTACCAGCACGAGCACGACCCGCAGATCGGCGCCGCGCCCCGGCTGTGGGGCATGTACTCCATCCCCGACGCGCACCTGAACGCCCTGGGCGACGTCACCGGCAAGCGCGTCCTCGAACTCGGCTGCGGCGCCGGCCAGTGGTCCAGGGCGCTCGCCGCCGAGGGCGCCACCGTGGTCGGGCTCGACCTGTCCGAGGCCCAGCTCGCCGCGGCGGCCGGCGCGATGGGAGCGGCCCGCTACCCGCTGGTGCAGGGCGCCGCCGAGCAACTCCCCTTCGCCGACGACAGCTTCGACCTGGTGTTCTGCGACTTCGGCGGGCTGAGCTGGGCGCCCCCGCACCTGGCCGTCCCGCAGGCCGCACGCGTCTTGCGCCGGGGCGGACGCCTGGTGTTCAACGTCGCCAGCCCCTGGTTCGAGGCGTGCTACGACGAAGCCGCCGGCCGCGTGACCACGACACTGCGGCAGGACTACTTCGGGCTGGACACCATCGCCGAGGACGACGGCGCGACCAGCTATCAGCTCACCTACGGCGGCTGGATCAGGGTCCTGCGCGGCGCGGGTCTCGTCGTCGACGACCTCATCGAGCCGCGGCCCGAACCCGGGACACCCAACGGCTACAACGAGACCGACCCGCCCGACTGGGCACACCGCTGGCCGGCGGAACTGCTCTGGGTGACCCACAAACCGTGAGTCCCACCGCGCCGAGACGCGAAGGGACCCCCCAAGTCGCCTTTGGGGGGTCTTCTTCACGGGCGGGTGGGACCGTCCTGACCGTCGTCGGGGGACTCGCCCGTCACAGGGGCCGTGTGCTCCCACTCGCACGTCCCGGGATGGCCTTTGTAGATCGTGCAGCCCGATCCCAGGGGCCTTTCCGTCTTCAGGCAGACCTCGGCATCGACGACCCACTGCATGTCCGGTTCGTCGAGCCAGCACAGGTACACATCCCGCTCCAGCTCCGAGCCACTCCGCAGCCACGTGGCATGGAACTCGTGCTCTGCTTCGCCCAGCAGACACTGGAGGTCGTCCAGGAACGCCCAGTCGACTTCACCGTGGTCGGCGCAGGGCAGCCGCCGGGCCCACTGGAGGGTGTGGTCCCTGACTTCGCAGGTGCTGGCGCATCGCGAGGTCATTTCAGCACCTCATTCCGGCCGGCGGGGTCCGCGGCGGCCGGTGGCTTCCGACTCATCCCCTGACCACCCTCGCCTGCACACCGGACTCGATGGTGAGCGCCAGTTCCTCGGCCGCCTCGATCCCGATGCACTGGATGACCAGGAAGCCGCCCGCGGGGTCGATCAGCACGTCCACGATGGCGCCGGCCTGCATGATGGCCTTCTCCAGGTGGGCCCGTGCCCTAACTGTCCTTGGCGGATGCTCCATTGATCGCCTCCTCCGGGTGCCGTTCGCGGAGGGTCAGCCCGTCCTTGAGGAGGTCGAGGAGGTCGCGGGCCTGAACCACGTTGCAGTCACCGAGCCGGACCACCCAGCGGCGGTTCTCGGCGGGGGCCAGGCGGGTGTGGAACTGCGGAAGCCTGATGCCGGCCTTCGCCAGCACCGCGTCCAGGGCGAAGGTGATCTCGCCGACCTCGAGTGTCTGCCGGATCCCCAGCTTGGGGAAGCCTTCATCGCCGGGTTTTTCGCCGTCAGCTGGAGCCAGCTCGCTCAGCTCTCCGGGCATGGCCGTTCCTCTCCGTAGTTCTGTGACTACCCAACGGATTCAGCGTGGCCTACAGTCGATAGCACTTCAACTTGGCAGCAGCGACAGCAAAGTTGGTGTTCGAAGTGGCCAACATCAAGGAACTGAACCCAGAGGCCAGTGCTTGGGCGGCCTACGGAGCCGAACTGCGCAGGCAGCGGGAACGGAAGGGGTGGAAGCAGGCCGACCTCGCTGAGCGCATGGGATATTCCGCATCGCATATTTCGACCGTCGAAACTGGCCGCAAGATGCCAACTTTGCGCTTCTCGCGCAGCGCAGACAGGGCGTTCGGCACCGCAGGCGCTCCAGACTCGTTCGAGCACCAATACCGAGCCATCCAACATGGCAGTCTGTTGGAAGGTTTCACCGAGTACGTCAAGTACGAGGGCAGAGCCGTTGAGATCCGGCTGTACGAAGTAGGAGTCATCCCCGGACTGCTCCAGACGCCGGAGTACGCGGCGACCCTGGAGGCCGATGCGGTGCGACGCGGAGCCATCACCACCGAGCAAGCCAATGAACGGGTGGAACTGGTGACGCGTAGGCAAGCAGCGCTCGCTCGCACTCCGCCTCCGTTCGTTCATGCGGTGCTGGACGAGAGCTGTGTCCGTCGGCCGATGGGTGCCCCCTCGACCATGGGGGCCCAGTTCGAGCGCTTGCTGACGTTCGCCGAACTGCCCTCCACCGTCTTGCAGATCGCTCCGTTCTGCATGGGGGAGCGGCGTCCGTTCAGCCTGCCTGTAACCGTGCTGACCATGCCGGATCGTTCGATCATGTCCTATGCCGAGTCAGCACAGCGGGGTCACCTCGAACGGGAAACCTCCTCGGTGTCACCCATACTGACGGCCTACCATCAGTTGCAGGCCGAAGCGCTCTCCCAAGCGGCATCCGTGGCCTTGATTGAAGAGCTTCGAAAGGGTTCCCAGTGACGACCGAATCTCCCCGCTGGTTCAAGTCCTCCTACAGCGGCAACGGCGGCCAGTGCATCGAGGTCGCCACCAACCTCGCCCCCACCCACAACCTGATCCCCGTCCGCGACTCCAAGAACACCGACGGCCCCGTACTGAACTTCGCCACCGACACCTGGTCCTCGTTCATCGAGTACGCCGCCGGCCGGAGCGTCTGAAACCCCGCTCGTGCCCGCCTCCTCCTTCCGCTGTAGTGGGAGGAGGCGCACTCTTCACCGAAGCGGCATGAAAGGGCACCCCATGACGTCCGAGGCCCCCCGCTGGTTCACGTCCTCCTACAGCAACAACGGCGGCCAGTGCATCGAGGTCGCCACCAACCTCGCCACCACCCACAACGTGGTCCCCGTCCGCGACTCCAAGAACACCGACGGCCCCGTACTGCACTTCACCACCCGCACCTGGTCCTCGTTCATCGCGTACGCCACCGGCGAGAACGTCTGAAACCCCGCCCGGCGTGCCCGCGCTACCGCTCGTGGTCCGGGAGCGCCGCCGCGGTGGCGCGGGCGAAGCCTTCCGGGTTGTCCAGCATGATGTTGTGCCCGCAGTCCGGGACCGGGACCACGTCCACCCCGGCTTCGAGGAGCGCTTCGGCGCCCGGGAGCGGGCCGTCGGCCTCGGGCAGCAGGTAGGTGCGGGGGATCCTCAGTTCCAGCAGCTGCTCACGCATGGTGGGGACCGTGCCGCGGGTGAGGTGGACCGCGCTGCGGTGCAGGGCTTCCCGGCCGGCCAGGCGCATCGTGGACCACCAGTGGGAACCGGCCCGGTCCCGGATCTCCTCCCAGCCGCCCGTCAGGAACTCCTCCTCGGAGTACGCGGCGATGCCGCTGCTGCCCGCGGCGCCGGGTGCGGGCGGGATCGGGTCGAGGTTGGCGTCGACCAGGACCAGGCGGGAGACCAGCCGGGGGTGCCGGGCCGCCAGGACGATGGCCACCGAGCCCCCCATGCTGTGCGCGATCAGCTCGGCGCCCGTGACCCCCGCGGCGGTCAGAGCCGAGGCGAGGGCGTCGGCGTGGGATTCCAGGGTGTAGTCGAAGTCCGTCGGCCGGTCGCTGATGCCGTGTCCGAGCAAGTCGACCAGCAGCGAGCGCCGTCCGGCGAGCAGGGGATGAACGGCGGCCTCCGCGAAGTAGGCCGGCGACGTGGCGCCCAGACCATGGACGTAGACGCGGGACGGCTCCTGTCCCGGCAGCTCGACCCAGCGGATCCGGCTGCCCTCGGGCGTCACGGCGGCGTCGCGCACGGTCTGCTTCCCTTCACTCGGATCGACGCAAGCGTAAACCGGCCCTCCGGCACGTTCTCCCGGCCCCGCCCCTACGGCACCCGGGGGAAGCGGGCCTGGAGGGTCCAGATCACCGGGTTCTCCGCCAGGTCCTCGTGCAGGTCGGTGAGGTCCGCCAGCAGGTCGTGCAGGAAGTCCCGGGCCTCCCGGCGCAGTTCGGCGTGCGAGAAGGACAGCGGGGCCTCCTCGGCCGGGGACCAGTCGGAGGTGATGTCCACCCAGCCGAAGCGGCGCTCGAACAGCATCCGGTCGGTTGACTCGGTGAAGTCCAGCTCCGCCCGCTGCGGCCGGGCGGCCCGGGAGCCCATCGGATCGCGGTCCAGCAGCTCGACGATGTCGCACAGCGCCCACGCGAAGTCCAGCACCGGCACCCATCCCCAGGCTGTGGACAGCTCCCGGTCGGTCTCGGTGTCCGCGAGATAGACGTCCCCGCAGAACAGGTCGTGCCGCAGCGCGTGCGCGTCCGCGCGCCGGTAGTCGGTCTGCGGCGGATCCGGGAACCGGTTGGAGAGGGCATAGCCGATGTCGAGCACGGGGAGATGGTGTCACGCCGGCCCGCCCGCGACCGCCACCGGTACGCCCCCCTCCGTGCGCCCGCCCCCCGCACGCCCCGCCCGCCTAAGATCACTGACATGTCCAGATCGGTACGACGTGTCCCGGCCGTCGCGGCTCTGCTGGCCCTCGCCCTGACCGGCACGGCGTGCGACACCGGGGGGCGGGCCGCCCCGGTCGGCGGCTCCGGCGTGGGCGATCCGTACTTCCCGAAGGCCGGCAACGGCGGCTACGACGTCGCGCACTACAGCCTCGCCCTGGACTACACCCCGGCCACCCGCCGGCTCACCGGCACCGCGGACATCACCGCCCGGGCCACCCGCGACCTGTCCGCGTTCGACCTCGACCTGGCCGGGCTGCGCGTCGACTCCGTGCGCGTGGAGGGCGAGGAGGCCCGCTGGAGCCGCGCCGGGCAGGAACTCACCGTCCGCCCGCACGCCGGCCTCCGCAAGGGCGAGACCTTCCGCGCCACCGTCCGCTACTCGGGCACCCCGCGCACCCTCACCGACCCCGACGGCTCGAAGGAGGGCTGGCTGCCCACCGCCGACGGCGCCCTCGCCCTCGGCGAACCCGTCGGCTCCATGGCCTGGTTCCCCGGCAACCACCACCCCTCCGACAAGGCGACCTACGACATCGCCATCACCGTCCCCCAGTCCTTCGAAGCCGTCTCGAACGGCGAGCAGACGGACCGGACCACCGAGGACGGGCGGACCACCTACCGCTGGCAGACGGCCCAGCCCATGGCGAGCTACCTCGCCACCGTCGCCATCGGCCGCTTCCGCCTCGCCCGCACCACCGGCCCGCACGGCCTGCCCGTCGTCACCGCCGTCACCCCCGGCCAGGCCGGGGCGAGCGCCGATGTGCTCGCGAGGATCCCGGAGATCCTGGACTGGGCGGAGTACAACTTCGGGCCGTACCCCTTCTCCTCCGCCGGCGCGATCGTGAGCGGCCCGCGCGACGCCGGCTACGCCCTGGAGACCCAGACCCGCCCCGTCTTCCCCGGCGCCCCCGACGTCTCCACCCTCGTGCACGAACTCGTCCATCAGTGGTACGGCGACTCGGTCGGCCCCGCGTCCTGGCGGGACATGTGGCTCAACGAGGGCTTCGCGACCTACGCCGAGTGGCTCTACGACGAGGACCACGACGGGCCCACCGCCCAGGAGACCTTCACCGGCTATTACGAGGACGGCCCCGACGACCTCTGGGCCTTCCCGCCGGCCAGGCCGACGAGCGCCGCGCACATCTCCGACGCGTCCGTCTACCAGCGCGGCGCGATGGTCCTGCACAAGATCCGTCAGACGGTCGGCGACGACACCTTCTACGACATCGTCCAGGGCTGGGCCGCCGCCCACCGCCACGGCACCGCCGACACGGCCGGCTTCGTCCGCTACGTGGAGAAGAAGGCCCCGGGCAAGGACTTCCGCACGATCTGGAAGGACTGGCTGTACGGGGACGGCAAGCCCGGCCACGCCTGACGCCCCGCCATACCGGCGTCCTGCCGCCCGGCCCCGTCCCCGCGCCTCAGTCCATCACCCGTATGCCCAGCTCCGCCGCCAGCAGCGGGGCCAGGTCCAGCAGTTGGCCCGTGCCGATCACCGCGCCGGACAGCCGGTCCAGGCCCCGGGCGAACTCCAGCGGCGCGGCCCCGCGCAGATCGACGTCCGCCAGCGTCGCGCTGCCGAAGTCGGCGCCTCTCAGGGCGCAGTCGACGAACTCCACCCGCTCCAGCCGCGCCCCCGCGAAGTCCGGCTCGACCAGCACGCAGGACTCGAACACGACGTCCTTCAGGCGGGCCTCGCGCAGATTCAGGAAATCGATCTTGCCGCCCCGGACCACGACCCGCTCCAGCACCGCGCCGTGCAGCTGGGTGCCGCCCAGCCGCGCGTCGACCAGCTCGACATCGCGGAGCGTGGCCTCCGCGAGCCGGGTGCCGACCCCGCGCAGGCCGGTCAGGACCGAGTCCAGCACCCGGGCTCTGCCCAGCGCCGTCTCGTCCAGCGCACAGCCCGTCAGCGCGCAGTCCATGAACCGGGCGCCCCGCGCGTCCTGCCCGGTCAGGTCCAGCTCCCGGAACTCCAGGCCGTCGTAGTCACCGTCCGGCTCCAGTGCGCCGCCGTCCCACGGGTCCAGGGCCGGCAGCCGGAGCTCCGGCCGCCGCGCGCCCCGTACCGCCGCCCGGCCCCGGGGCCGGCCCTCCGTCGCTCGCCTCACCATGCCCCCCATGCTGCACCCCGCCACTGACAATCCGCCCGAGCCGCGTAAAGGCCCTGGTCAGTGGCGGCCCGCCACCCGGTCCGCCAGGCGGGCCAGGCGGGAGGTGCGGGTGTCCGGGTGGCGGTGTTCGCGCCGGTCGGCGGCGCGGTAGGTGGCGTACATGCCCTGCACGCCCAGCCAGCGCAACGGCTCCGGTTCCCACTTGCGGACCCGGTGGCCCACCCAGGGCAGTTCCGTCAGCCCGGTCCGTCCGCCCTGCCCGGAGTCCTGCCGGACCAGGTCGCGCAGGGTGCGGGCGGCCAGGTTGGCGGTGGCGACGCCGGAACCGACGTAGCCGCCCGCCCAGCCGAGCCCGGTGGAGCGGTCCAGCGTGACGGTGGCGCACCAGTCGCGCGGCACCCCGAGCACCCCCGACCAGGCGTGCTCGATCCGCACGCCCGCCAGGGCCGGGAAGAAGCGGGTCACGATCCCGCGCAGCGCCGCGACGGCCGCCTCCTGGGTACGGCCGTCGTTGTCCGTGCGCGAGCCGAAGCGGTACGGCACCCCGCGCCCGCCGAGCGCGATCCGGCCGTCGGCGGTGCGCTGGGCGTACATGTAGGCGTGCGCCATGTCGCCGAGGGTCTCGCGGCCCGCCCAGCCGATCTCCGCCCACTGCTCCTCGGTCAGCGGCTCGGTCGCGATCATCGAGGAGTTCATCGGCAGCCAGGTCCGCCGCTGGCCCTTGAGACCGGCGGTGAAGCCCTCGGTGCAGCGCAGGACGTAGGGCGCGCGGACCGTGCCGTAGGGGGTGACCGCGTGCTTCGGGCGGATCTCCGTCACCGGCGTCGACTCGTGGAGGGTCACCCCGAGCGCCTCCACCACCGCCGCGAGCCCCTTCACCAGCTTCACCGGGTGCAGCCGGGCGCCGTGCGGGGTCCAGGTGGAGCCGACCGCGTCCGCGACCCGGATCCGCTCGGCGGTCTCCCGGGCGCCGTACAGCTCCCGGTCCGTCTCGCCGTACGCCAGCTCCTGCGCGTGGAACGCCTTCAGCCGGGCCAACTGCGCGGGACCGGTGGCCACTTCGAGGACACCGCCCTGGTGGATGCCGGCGTCGATGCCCTCCGCGCGGGCGACCGCGACGACCTCGGCGACGGTGTCGTTCATCGCCTTCTGCAGCCGCACGGCGGCCTCGTGCCCGTGCAGCCGGGCGTACCGGTCCCGGCCCGCGATGCCGTTGTACAGCCAGCCGCCGTTGCGGCCCGAGGCGCCGTAACCGCAGAACTTCCGCTCCAGCACGGTGATCCGCAGGAAGGGTGCCGCCTTCTTCAGGTAGTACGCCGTCCACAGGCCGGTGTATCCGCCGCCGACGATGACGACGTCCGCGGACGCGTCCCCGGTCAGCGGCTCGCGCACCGGCGGAAACCCGTCGTCCGCGTACCAGAAGGAGACGCCGCCGTTGACGGCACTGCTTGCCGAGCTGTCCATGGCCGGGACGTTAACCCCTGGGCGCGACCGGTGTCTCCTTCGGATTCCGTGCTTTTCCGCGCCCCGCGACCAGCGGACGGCAGGCCAGACCGGTCAGCGCCGCGAGGAGGTGACCGGCGTCCGTGAAGGTCGGCCCGGCGGCCAGCGGCAGCGTGAACACGGCGAACACCGCCGCCAGATACCCGTACCGCCACGGCACCGCGATCCGGTGTCCGAGCACCGCGATCACCCCGGCCAGCGCGTAACTCACCCCGATGTCCAGGGTGTCGACGGCCGTGAGCGGGGCCCGGCCCGTGCGGATCGCCGCCAGCAGCAGGGCCTCGCTCGCCAGCGACGCGAGCACATGGGCGAGCGCGCACACCGCCAGCCAGCGGGCGGTGCCCAGCCAGCGCTCGGCCGGCGCGTGGAACACCGTGAACAGGAAGGCGTACGGCAGCCAGTGCCCGCTCTCGATCCACATCGCGCTCGCCACCAGCACCCGCACCGGGTTGCGCGACAGCTCGTGCAGGTTCGTCGAGCGGTGCCGCAGGAAGTTCTCCCCGAACTCCGGTGGCATGGAGTGCAGCGCGACCGTCGTGGCGAAGAGGACCGCCAGCCACAGATGGGTGCCCGGAGCACCACGGACGTACGCCCACACCCAGCTCAGGCCCCGCTCAATTCGCATGAGCCGATTGACGCACGCCGGTATCGTCCGGCTGGTGACCGACATTCCCGCGGAGCTGGCCGAGGCACAGGAGAGGTACAACGGCGCGGCGGGCAAGGCGTTCATCGCCGCGCTGCCGCACCTCGCGGCGGACTTCCTGGACCGCTGGGGGCTCGGCCCCGACGGGCCGCCGATGCACGGCGTCAGCGCCCTGGTGCTGCCGGTGGTCCGCGCCGACGGCCTCCGCGCGGTCCTCAAGCTCCAGCTGCTCGACGAGGAGAGCGCGGGCGAGCCGGTCGCGCTGCGCGCCTGGGACGGCGACGGGGCCGTACGGCTCCTCGACCACGACCCGGCCACCGGCACCCTGCTCCTGGAGCGCCTGGACGAGTCCCGGGTGCTGGCCGGCCACACCGGCACCCGCGAGGCGGTGCTGGTCATCGCCCGGCTGCTGGCCCGCCTGACGTCCCTGCCGGCCCCGCCCGGACTGCGCCGGCTCGGCGACATCACCGCCGCCATGCTGGAGCGCACCCCCTGGGCGCTGGCCCGCATCCCCGACCCGGAGGTCCGCCGGATCGTGGCCGACTGCGCCGCCGCCGTCCGCGAGGTCGCCGCCGAGCCCGGCGACCGGCTGCTGCACTGGGACCTGCACGACGAGAACGTGCTGGCCGCCGACCGCGCCGACTGGCTCGCCATCGACCCCGAGCCGCTGGCCGGCGACCCCGGCTTCGAGCTGTGGCCCGCCCTGGACAACCGGTTCGACGCGGCCGAGGTCCGCTGGCGCTTCGACGCGCTGACCGACGTCCTCGGCCTGGACCGCGCCCGGGCCCGCGCCTGGACCTGCGGCCGGCTGCTGCAGAACGCCCTGTGGGACATCGAGGACGGCCACCCGATCGAGCCCCGCCAACTGGAGATCGCCCGCCTGCTGGCATGAAAAGGCCCAGGTGGAAGCGGATCCCACCCGGGCTTGCCGGAGCCCACTGTCGGATGCGAACCGACGGCCCTCGCTTCACAGGTGGGATCGAATCCTTGATCGGGGTGCCGGTTCTCCGCCATGCGCTCACGCATCGGTGGTCGACGACCCGGACCGGTCCGGTTCCACCGGGGACCGTGGCGTGCCGCGGCCGCGGTGACCGGGCGGGCGGGCGGCGCTGTACCGGTGCACGGCGATGGTGCCGGCGTGCCGGATGCCGAACCGGTGGATCAGACCCGCCGCCGCTGCGACGAGGACCGTCAAGGCAGCGGCTGCCGGAAAGGTGTCCACGGCGGCCACCTCACATGCCGATGATCAGTCGGCTGGCCCGGCGGGAAACGGCTGCGGACGCCCTGGAACCGCCTTCCTGCTCCCGCAGCCCGTCCGGGTTCGGTGGCCGGTCGGCCGCCAGGGCGCCGTGCCGGGCCTCTTCCGCGGCGATGAGCGCGCTCGCCGTCAGCGCCGGGCCGTCGTAGTCGGACGCCGCAGCCATCAGCCGGGCCGCCGGCTCCGCCCCGGTCCCGGGCGGGACGACCAGGAGATCCCAGCGGCCGGTGCCGTAGGAGAGCAGCAGTAGCTTGTGCGGGTCGATCTCCGGGGTGAACCAGCCGACCTTGACGATGTGGCCGCTCACGGGAACCTCGCGGGGGATGACCGGCCAGTGCTCCGGGTTGACGGCGATGCGGGTGATACGGCCCCACAAGGAGTCCAACGCATCGGTGAGCGTCGGCAGTTCGCTCAGCAGATCCCGGGACCGGGGCCACCAGGCTCCGTCCAGGAGTCCCCGGGAGATACCGTCGGTCTTCAGCGCGAGACGCGCGGCCGGGACCGCTACGGGCTCGCGGTGCGGCAGGCGTGGAAGCAAGGTCGCCGACATGATGCGGACCCGTCTCCGGGCCGCTTCTACGGCGGCCCGGGTTTCATCTTTCGCCGAGAACGACCCGGCGTGACAGCCGGTGTGCGGAATGCCCTCGGTACTGTCCACACTACTCCGCGCTCCGCCGCGGCGCGGAGTAGTGCCCGCATGGATGTGGAGTCGCATGGATGTGGGGCACCGGCACGTTCACGGGCTGGACGGTTCCTGCCCACCACGACCGCTTGCCGGGCGGGACACCGGCCTGTGCTCCTCCAGACCGTCCGGGTGACCGCCCTGCGCGGGGACGCATCCGAGCCCCGTTCCCTGCCTCGGCGTCCGCACGCTGCGTCGCCCGGTACCGCGCCGAAGGAGGTGGGGCAGAAACGCGTAGAAGCGGTCGGGAAGGAACACGGCGTCCGCGATGATCATCGCGCCCGAGAAGAGGGGCAGGCCCAGGAGCACCGCGATGCCGACGTGCATGCTCAGCAGCATGACGAGAACGGGGTACTTGAGCCTGCCGAACAGTACGAAGGGGAAGGCGACCTGAGTGAGAACGGTCAGGTAGCCGACGGCCGCGATCACGATCGGGTACTGGTCCAGGGTGTGGGACAGCGCGGGCCAGGGCTGGAAGAGTTCAAGGTTCAGCACGTAGTGAAGCGCGGTGCCGTCACCCCAGAACGAGCCCTGGACCTTGTACAGACCGGCCGATCCGTACAGGAAGCAGACCTGTGCCGCGATCACGAAGACGCCGCAGTTGTGCACCACAGTGACCACCGTCCGGCGGCCCGCACGCAGTTCCTGCGCGACAACGCTCCGCGCCCGCACTGGCACGCCGTCCGCACGCGTCGTCCTGATCCGCTCTCTGCGCGCGTCCAGGGACCAGCGCCGACCGCACGCGGTGAGCACGAGGTACAAGGCCATCAGCAGGATCAGATTGTCGCCCCCGTCCGTCATGAAGATCGCTCTCGCATGGAACGACGTCACCACGACGGCGAACAGGACGGACATGGCACGGGTCCGCCAGCCCAGCATGAACAACGCGGACGTCAGGACAGCCAGCGCGTAGCACAGTTCGAAGTAGGCACGGCTGTCCGACAGGATCAGGACGCTGTACCAGCCCGTCTGGTCGAAGATCTGTGCCGCCAGCGTGGGTGTCCACGGGGAGCCGGAACCCCAGATCTCGTGCCGGTGCGGGAACTCACGCAGGAGAAAGACCAGGTAGAGCGACCCGTAACCGATACGCAGGACCGACGTGGCGTACAAGGACACCGGGCGGCCGGTGAGAACGTTCCAGAAGGCATCGGCCCGTGCGCGGAGCGGACGGCGGACTGGACCGGGGGGCCGTGCCCCGCCCACGCATCCGCTCGGTGCGCCCGTCGTGGCAGGGAGTTCGCGGGCCTGCTCATTTCCCATGGACGGTCACCTTCCACCAGGGCAGCAGCCGGTTCTCGACCGGCGTCGGCGGCCGGTTGCCGACCCTCGCCCCGGGCGCGGCGACGGGCCGCGTGACGACCCGGAGCTGAATGAAGTCGAACCTGCGGCCCTTGTCGTGGCCGGCGACACGGTCGGCGGCGATGTTGCTCAGATACGTCTGCATCATCGCGGCCCGTTCCGAGCGTGCCGTGTCGTCCGCGCCGTGTGTGTCGACGTAGGAGGACCAGGCACGGCGCAGGAGGTTCTGAGCCGTGTGGCTCGGAAACACGTGGTGCTTGACCGCGGCCCGGTCCACGGCGGTCAGGTCGAGCCATGGGCTCACCCGCATCGACCCGTCCGAGGCGGTGCGCGCGGTTCTCGCCAGGATCTGCCGGTTGACGGAGTCGGGATTGGGGGCGAAGAGCCGCCAGTTCTGTTCGAAGAGGGGATACACCCATGCGTTGATCTGCTCGCTGTACCGCCGTGAGAGGGAATTGGAGGGAGCCACGGCGAGGAAGACGACGGCGACATGGATCAAAGCCACCACCAGACACAGGCCCACGGCACTGTGCAGCCCGGTTCTCAGCACGCGGGGGCCGATGGGCATGGTGGCGGGCGGGTCCGCGTCCTCATGGCCCTCCCCCGAGAGCGGTCCGGAGCCGGACTGCTCACGTTTCCTCACTCCCGCTGATCCAATTCCGCTCGACAACGTCCACCCTGCCTTCTGATCTGTCGCTGTCCGGCGCCTGGGATCGCGTGACTCGCGCCGGCGGTGCGCGACGGAATCGGGGTCCCGCCGCGCACCGTCATCCGAGGAAGGAACCTCGCGCGGTCTGTTGCCTAGTCCTCGTGGCTCTTGGAGCCCTCGGACCCGTCGGTGCCCTCGTGGCCCTTGGAGTCTCCGTAGTCCATGTAGTCCTCGATCTTCGGCTTGCTGCCGTAGCCGTAGCCGTTGTGCACGTCCGGCTTCTCGCCATGGCCGTGACCCGGCTTGCCCTGGTGGGAGCCGCCACCATGGCCCGGTCCGCCCGGTGCGCCCGGTGCGCCGCCGTGCCCGCCACCGGCGGTGTTGCCCGCGGTGTTCCCGGTGGTGACGTTGTTGCCAGCGGTGTTGCCCGTGGTGTTACCGGCGGTGTTTCCGGCGGTGTTTCCGGCGGTGCTGCCCGAGGTGAGGGTGCCCCCGGTGACGAGGGGGCCGCCCAGGAGGCCCCCACCGGTCGCGCCGAGGATGGTGCCGCTTGTCAGTCCACCCGTGCTGGTCCCACCGGTGGTGCCGGTCGTGGTGCCGGTGGTCGTGCCGGTGGTCGTGCCGGTCGTGGTGCCGGTGGTCGTGCCGGTCGTGGTGCCGGACGTCGTTCCGGTCGTGGTTCCGCCGGTGGTACCGGTCGAGCAGGAACCGAGGAAGATCCGGTTCGTGTCGAGCGTCACGGCACCATTGCGGGCCAGCGCCCGGCCCTCGATGTTCGTTCCCGTGGTCACGTGGATGTCCGTCAGGGCCATGATGGTGCCGACGAAGGTGGAATTGGTGCCTAGGGTGGCCGAACTCCCGATCTGCCAGTACACGTTGCAGGGCGAAGCGCCGTTCGTCAGGAGTACCCGGCTGGAGGACGCCGTCGTCAGGGCCTCCGGAATCTGGAACACCCAGACGGAATTCGGGTTTCCCCCGGCGTCAAGGATCAGATCACCGGTGAGCCCGACACCGGAGGAAGCGGTGTAGACGCCCGGGAGCAGGGTGGTCCCGTTGCCGATTCCCGCCGCGAGCGCGAAGTCCGTGGCCTGGCCCGCAGCGTTGTTGTACGCGGTGACCAGGTCGGACTTGGCTTGAAGCGCCACGGCGTCAGCGGCGTGCACCGCACCGAGCACCTCACCGGGGGGGAACCCGGTGATGGCCGGGTTCGGGTGCGTCCCGAGGTCGTGGCTGATCACCGTGGGGCCGGTGTTGGTGACTCCCGCGCCCGCCAGAACGGAGAAGCTCGCCGCGGTGGCCAGCGGTACGGGGGTGGCAATGGCGACTGCTTGAGCGGGCGACAGGACGACCATCGTGGCGGCGACCGTTGCGGCGAGGGCCGAGGCGAGCAAACCCGGCAAGGTACGGCGGCGGCCCATTTCAGGGATCTTCAGCTTCATCAAGAGGCCATTCTGTGAGGGTCATGGCGTACCGGGCCACAACCAAACGCCCGGAGAGACCGATCTGGTGGCGCATATTACGGAGGAATCTCCCAGAGGCCATTGCAAGCGAGGGGGATTTGAAATTTCCAGGCATTGAGCCCCCGAATGCAGGGCAATAATCGGGGAATGCATAATTCCGATTATCCGACACATTCACCTGGATGCGCGGAGGTCAGCGCCTCCGGCCCCTCATCGGCCTCGACGCACTGCGCACGCCTCATGGCTACCGGTCATTTCCTCCGGCCCCGCCGCGTCCCCGGGTGGGAACACGGGCCTGCCGGAGTGGCGCTCCGGCCTGATGGAGGCTGGTGAGGGCCAGCCGGTACGAGGTGATCAGCCCGGTTTCCACGTAGTCCACGCCCAGGTTCTCGCAGTAGCGCCGGACGATGGTCCGGGCCTTGCGCAGGTTGGGGCTGGGCATGCCGGGGAACAGGTGGTGCTCGATCTGATGGTTCAGCCCGCCCAGCGCGATGTCGGTGAACCAGCCGCCGCGCACGTTGCGTGAGGTGAGCACCTGGCGGCGCAGGAAGTCCGGGCGGTCTTCGCCCGTCAGGATCGGCATGCCCTTGTGGTTGGGGGCGAAGACGGAGCCGAGATAGACGCCGAACAGGCCCTGGTGGACTACGAGGAAGGCGATCGCCATACCGGGCGGCAGCAGCCAGAGCAGGACGGTCACGTAGACCGCGAAGTGCGCGAACAGCAGGGCGCCGTCGAGCGCCCGGTGTTTGAGCGAGCGGTTGGCCAGCGCCTTCACGCTCGACACGTGCAGGTTGAAAGCCTCCAGCGTGAGGAGCGGAAAGAACAGGAACGCCTGCCAGCGGCCGATCAGACGAGGGAGCCCCTTGGCGGCCCGTGCCTGGTCCTGGGACCAGACCAGCAGGTCGGGGTCGAGATCGGGGTCGAGTTCCTCGTGATTGGGGTTGGCGTGATGGCGGGTGTGCTTGTCCTGCCACCACCCGTAGCCCATCCCGATACCGGCACCGGCGATCCGTCCGCATACCTCGCTGCCCCTGCGTCGGCGGAACACCTGGCGGTGGGCTGCGTCATGAGCGAGTAGGGCTACCTGGCCGAAGACAAGGGCAAGGAAGGCGGCGACCGCAAGCGTCCACCAACTGCCGCCTGTGAGCGCGACGGCGGCCCACCCGCCGACGTAGAACACGGCCACCACTGTGATCCGCGCCGCGTAGTAGCCGGGACGGCGTTCCAGCAGGCCGGCCTCGGCGATCTTTCTCGACAACCGGGCGAAGTCGCTGCCGGACGTCTCCGAGAGAGGTGGGCGGACCGTGGTGTGTCTGGTCATGATCGTGAAACTCTCTCCGAAACGAATTCCGGGACTTGTCCGGACACGTTTGCGAGCGAAAGGGGCCCGGAAAGAGTCAGCGCCAGCGTCGGAGGAGGCACAGGAGACGACCGCGACCGTTCTCGCGACGTTTCTTCTCATCATCGGGACGATCACCTGCGGGCAGGCGGTGGCCGCCGAGGTGGCCGCCCCGGGATGCATCCTTCTTCTTTCCTGGCCAGTTCCTCAACGCCCCTCGGTGTCGTCCTGGAGGGTTTACGGGGTGGTCAGTGTTTGAATGCGTCCTTGATCTTTTGTCCGGCTTGTTTGAGGTTGCCCTTGACCTGGTCTCCACGGCCCTCCGCCTGTAGGCGCCGACTGCCGGTGGCACGGCCGGTTGTCTTCTTGGCGCCGCCCTTCATCGCTTCGGCTCTGTGTGCGATTTTCTTCCCGATACTCATCGTGGCCGCCTTGGGCGATTTGTCCCGTGGGGTGTGATCACGCGTGCGGTCTGCTCGACGACCGCCGTCCGGGGCCGGAGGTAGATCACCGTTGGGTGGGTCCCCCCGCGCCTCCGCGTTCTCCGCGCGGGAAACTCGCGTAGGAACGAAGACCTCGCGGCCCCTCCTGGTGGAGACCGTTTCGCGAGGATCTGCCTGCTCCCACAGTAGAACCACGCCGTCCACAAGGCCACGGGGACCGAGACGCAGGGTGCGGGTGCGGAGTCTTCCACGCGCGTGCCCGAGTCGCGGCAGGACGGACGCGGCCGCCGGCTCCCGGACGCCGGCCGGACAGCGTGCGGACTGGAGCAGCGGGGACTTCGTCGTACACATCAGTGGCGGGCGTTCGTGCCACCGGGTACGGTCCACCGGGCCCGGCTCGCCACCGCCGTCGTCCAGGCCGGCCGGGTCCTGGTGACGCGGTCGCGCACGCACCGCTCACGCGAACGGCCCCGGACGCGGAGTCCGAGGCCGAGCAAAGCGCCTCCCTGGGAAGAAACCACAGGTCGGCACGGCGTTCGAAGAGCCCCCTGTCGGATTCGAACCGACGACCTTCGCTTTACAAGTTCGTTCTCGCCCTGGTCCGGCGTGGCACGCCTCGTGCACCGGTACCGCACACGACCGCTGGTTGCCGCCGCCGTCCGCCGCCGTTGATGTCACTCGTGGATGTCAGCAGCCCAGCTTCGGAAAGGGGCAGACCTCCAGCGGCTCATCCGGCCGGTCGGCCCAGCCCCACCAGACATGCCGACCAGCACACCGCCACAGCGCCCGACAGGTCCGCCGGCCATCACCCTCCCGCTTGCAGAGCCGGCTGCACTCAGGACAGTCGGGGGCTTCGTCGGTAATGCGGAGCACCCTAATGGGGGTGACCGCTTCACCCCGAAGCAAGTTGGGTGTGTGCGGCAGACCGCGGGTCAAAGAGTCTCTGTCCTGTTGCGTTCGTGCGCGAGCGTCTGTGGGTGTCCGCTGCTGTTCCTCGGCGTTGTCACGCAGTGAGACACACACTTGAGCTAGACATCCGCTGCTAGCCTAGCTGGAGGTAGAAATCAGAAGATTGTCTCATCGCTCCCATTCCCGGCCTCGGGAGTGATCTTTTTGCGGGAGCGGGTTTTCTTGGTCTTCGGAAATGCAGGCCCAGGACCATACCGCACCGCAGTTCCGCGTTTTTGTTCTGACGTACGGGTGATTACTTCGCGGCCGACCAGGTCGCGCAGAATGTCGCGAGCCTGATAGACGTCCACATCGAACAGGCGCTGAATCGTCCTGTTGTTTACTTCACCGTAGTCGATAATGTGCTCGATGATCTTCTTGTCGATATCGTCGATTGCTCGGCTATGATATGTGACGGCGCTGCCTAGACGGGCTACGACTTCCCCACGCAGGCGGTAAGAGGGAAGTCTATTGCGCATCGTTCCGCGAGTTGGCTCCAAAATATTTAGGGGCTCCACAGACAGCCTCAAGAGTGCCGCCTGCGCCTCCTCTTCCGTGCGTTGAATAACACTTGCGATTTCGGATGCTTTGACTGTGCGCTTGTTACAAAGGATGCGAATGATGAGCAGGGCGTCGGTGTCGTCCTGCTCATCTTCCGGGAGGGAGGCCAGGAATTTGGCGATACGCGTATTAGGCGGCGCCCCGCGGAATAGGACAGATACCTGTTCCGAGTCCTCTGTAATGACGGGCACATCTCGTCCTGAGCGAATCATCTCGCGATACATGCGGTCGACGCCTTGACCGACTTCCTCGGCCAGGCCAAGAAGCCGGAAGGCGGCAGCAAGCGAGGGGTAACGTGCTCGCGATCCCCGGGTAAGGATGTTGCTCGTGGTCACACCCGACACGAGTGGGCCAGGGGAGTCGATCTTTAGGTACTGGGGGGAGTGTTCGATACGCACAGGAATGCGAAGGCGCCAGTCGCCATGAATGAGTGCATTTACGATCGCTTCGCGAACGGCTGCGGATGGGTAGTCCTCGATCTGCAACTGTCGGCCATCAGGCAGGGTTACTGGGGTAATTCCCTGGCGCGCTCGGGTAGCTTGGAGGACTTCCTCAAAAGCTAGAACGAGTGGCGTACCAAGCCGCAGGACCGCATCAGTTTCACCGGCCTGTGTGCGGCGGTGCTGATAAACGATGGCCTCGGCTGGAGATGACGTCGCGTCCTGGCACAGCATCAATTCGCCAGCCCGGGTGAGGGTTCCATCATCCGCCACGGCCTTCATTGCATGGAGTAGGTCGCGATCGTTGAGTTTCCCATGCCTCTGCCGTGTGACATCAATTGAACTGGTTAGAAGTCGTCGGCAGTACCGAAAGGCCAGAGGGTCAATGTCTTCAAGGGGGCGGCCGCTGGGCGTAGCCGACCAGTCGAACCCTCGACGCTCCTCTGCCAGGCGAGTTACATCCGCCGGCCGCATCGGAATGCAGTCAGTATTGATTCGCTGGTATGTGTAACCCTTCGCTGTGGAGTACACCTCAAGGCCCTCGGGGACTGAGATGACCAAGAGCCTCTTACCGGCGAACGTGATCTCATCGACTTCCACCAGTAGGGATGGGGTAGTCAGTGCGTGAATCCTGCCTCGCAGGGTGGGTGCGTCCAAGTCGCAGCCGATAAACGCCTGCTCGCCGCCGCGTGCGTCAACGACGCCAACGACGATCGTCCCGCCGCTTGCGTTGGCGAAGCAGACTGCAGCCTCGGCCAGATCCGCGAAGGCATCCTTTTGGTTGGGTTTGGCCTGCTTGAAGTCCAACGTCTCTGTCTCGCACTTGGCAGCCGTTGTGCCAGCGAGCACCTTCTCCAGCACTGGGAGGACCGACGGTGGCATCGTTTGAGGCTCCTTTGGGGACAGTCTTGCAGTCAGAGTATCCCCAAAGGCGCCCCAAAGGGCCTGCACGCCGCTCCCTAGTGGCGCGCGTGGGTTGCAAGGTCGGTGGAGCGGCTTTGGGCTGGAGCTGCTTTGGCGCGAGTGATCATGGCCCCGTAAGCTTCCGGCGCGTCGGGCAGTCTGTGGACCTGCCCGGTAAAGCACGACGTTGGGGCCATGATCTTCGAGGCTCGCGCCAAAGTGGCTGCCTAAAGCCGTGGAGCCGACCGCCCCAGCCACAGAGGGTGTCTCCCCACTTCATGCCCGCAGCCGCCGAGCGCGCCGCCGGGCGCGGCCAGCCGGGGCGAAGACAGGAGGCAGGCCGCGCCGCAGAGGCGGCGCGCGCCCGCGCCGTGCGCGGGCCTTGAACCAGTAGAGAAAGTTGTAACTCAGCCTGTCGAGTGTGACGTGAAGTCGTGGGCGCATGTCGGTAGTTCGGTTCCCTGGCGGTGTGCGAGGGGCAGGAAGAACACCGGTCGGATCGTCCAGGTGATGCGTGTGCTGACGTGGGTCAGGGACACCGTGCAGGGCTCGGCCCGCAGTAGGGCTCGTCGGGTGTCGATCCGGCCGTCATACATCCACTCCCACGCTGCACTGGAGGCGTCCGCGTCCAGTGCCGGGGAGATCGTTTCGAGGGCGACCGCTACCCAACGGTCCGCCTGCGGAGCGGAGTAGGCGTCGAACGATGCCACCAGTGCCGGCGGACCCTGCTCGGTCAGGCTCTCCGTCCAGCACTCGCACCAGAACCCCCACCGGGGCAGCTTCATCAGCATCGTCGGCCTCCCAGCCGTGCGTCGGCGTACAGCTCGGCGGTGACCGTGTGGCCCTGGTCGGTGTCGTGGACGACGACCCGGTGGGCGAGGGCGCTGACCATGCCCAGTCCCCGACCGTGCTCGGCCTCGTGGTCCTGGTGCTCGACCTTCGGGGCCGTGGCCGCTCCGCCGTCGTCCGTGACCGAGACCGCGATCACCTGTGCCGAGACGGCGACGGCCAGGTGGAAGCTGCCGGGCTCCCAGCCGCTGGCCGTGTGGCGGATCGCGTTCGTGCTCAGCTCGCTCACGATCAGCTCGGCGTCGTCGGCCAGAGGGGAGCCGCGCAGGATGTCGCGGGTCCAGCGGCGGGCCCGGCTCACTTCTTCCGGGAATCCTGGGCAACTCAGCCCCCACACCCGGGTCTTACTCGTATACTCGTGCATACAAGTTCCTTCATGCTGGTAGGCCGCCATGTGCAGCGGGTTCGGGCTAGACGAGTTTCACGCCGTCGTGGGCGCGAATGGCCGGCGGGGTCGTAGCGTCGAGTGCGTCAAGGACGCGTATCGCGTACGCCTCGTCGGCCAGCTCGGTGACCTCTTCGCGGGTGGCCCAGCGCAGTGCGCGGGTCTCGTCACCGGTGGTGGGCACACCGTCGGCGGCTTCGCAGCGGAAGACCAGCGAGACGATCAGGTCCTTCATGTTCTTGTAGACGCCGGTCAGGGTCGCGGGAAGCGCGATCTTGATGCCGGTCTCTTCGAGGACTTCCCGCTGGAGGGCTTCCGGGATGGTCTCCTCGCGTTCGAGGACACCGCCCGGCGGCTCCCAGTGACCGTTGTCCCGGCGCTGGATCAGGAGGGCCCGGCCCTGGTCGTCCACGACGACCCCGGCGACGCTCACGGAGTGCGGGCGTTCAGTGCTCACGTTCCTCGGCCCTCTCGGCTGGCTAGGCTCTCCACCGTAGCAACAGCACTCGCCCACTCGTCTAGATACCTAAAGGAGTACTCACGTGAGCCCTCTATCTTCGGGCCTCCTCGGTGATCTCGACCCCACGAGCGATCGTGCGGTCTTCCGGCAGATCGCCGACCAGCTGCGCGAGGCCATCGACCGTGGGCGATTCCGCGAAGGCGAGAAGCTGCCCTCCGAAGCCGACCTCGTGGACCACTTCGGGGTGTCCCGGATGACGGTCCGCAACGCCTTCTCCATCCTCCAGGGCGAGGGCCTGGTCCACGCCGAGCACGGCAGGGGAGTCTTCGTACGGCCACGCCCGCCCGTCAGGCGACTCGCCTCCGACCGCTTCGCCCGCCGTCACCGGGAACAAGGCAAGTCCGCGTTCATCGTGGAGGCCGACGCGGCCGGCGGCCACCCCCAGGTCGACAGCCTGGAGGTCAAGGAGGAGAAGGCCAGCCAGGACATCTCCACCCGGCTCGGATCCGTGCGGCGCGTGCTGGCCCGTCGGCGCCGGTACCTGCTCGACGGGCGGCCGGTCGAGTTCGCCACCTCTTACCTCCCGCTCGACATCGCCCGCGGAACCCCCATCGCCGAACCCAACCCCGGCCCCGGTGGCATCTACGCCCGCCTGGAAGAGCTGGGCCACCGCCTCGACCACTTCGATGAGGAGATCCGCGCCCGGATGCCCTCGCCCGCCGAGGTGAAGACGCTGCGGCTGGCCGCCGGCGTCCCGGTCATCCATCTCATCCGGACCGCCTTCGACACCGAGGGGCGGGCCGTGGAGGTCTGCGACACGGTGATGGCGGCGGACGCGTACGTCCTCTCGTACCAGCTTCCGGCGACCTGATCGTCACGATTTGCGGTGGTGCGCGGGGGCGTTCTCCCGAACTCGTACACCCCAACACGCTTACTCGTATAGACGAGTGGGCGAGTTGTGTGGCAAGGTGATTCCGTGATCCCGATCAAGGGACTCACAGAACCCATCTTGTATAGACGAGTAGATAGGAGTGTGCCTTGCGCACCATCCGCGTGGAGACCTCCGGTGCCACGATCCTCCTCACCGAGGCCCCCGAACCGAAGGTCCGCGACCGGCAGACCGGCGAGATCGCCAAGGACGCCAACAGCGGTGAAGCGCTGATGACCATCGGCGTCGTCTACATCGAGGACGGCGAGTCCTCGCTGATCAAGGTCACCGTTCCGGAGGGCGGCATCTCCGAGGGGCTGACTCTGGGGGCGCCGGTCTCGCTGCCGGGCCTGGTCGCCCGGCCGTGGGAGTCCTTCTTCAACGGCCAGCAGCGCCACGGCATCGCCTACCGCGCCGCCGCCGTCACCCCCGCCGTCTTCCCGGCCGCCACCGGGGCCGCTGCCTGATGTCCGACCTGACGACGCTTCTGGAAGTGAGTGGTCCTGTCGCCGCGCTCGGCGGCGGAGCCGCCTACGCCCGAGCCAAGCACCCGGCGGCGTACTGGTCCACGGTCGGCCTCCCGCTGTCCACGGTCCGGCTGCTCAGCGCCTATGGCTCGGTGATGGAGGCATGCGGCCTCACCATGGCGCCGTCCCGGCTCCGGGTGCTCGCCGCCAAGGCCATGACCCGGCGCGAGGTGCGGCCCGTACCACCTCGCCGGGGCCTGCTCCGGCCCACCACGACCGGCCTGCGGATACGCCTCCGCCTGGCCCCGGGCCAGGAACCCGCCGACTTCGCCGCCTCGGCCGAACGCTTGCGGCACGCCTGGGGCGTCCACGCCGTCTACGTCACCCCGGTCAAGCCGGGTGTCATCGAGCTGCGGCTCGTCGGCTACGACGTCTTACGACGGGTCCGCATGCCGCGCAAGATCGCGGACGGCTTCCTCAAAGTGCCGGTCGCCCTGCGCGAAGACGCCACGCCGTTCGTACGCGACTACCGCACCATCCCCCACCAGCTCACCCTCGGCGCCACCCTGTCCGGCAAGTCCATGTACCTGCGCCATCTCATCGCCGGCCTCGCTCCTCAGCCCGTCGCCCTGGTCGGCATCGACTGTAAGCGGGGCGTCGAACTGGCTCCCTTCGCACCCCGGCTCTCCGCGCTGGCCACCGACCCGGAACAGGCGGCCGAACTGCTGCCCGTACTGGTCAAGGAGATGGAGGACCGATACGACCTGATCAAGGCCCGGCAGGGCATCGCCCCTGGCACCCCGGACGAGGAGATCACCTCCGACATCTGGGGCCTGCCCGAGCACGAGCGCCCCGTACCCGTCGTGCTGTTCGTGGACGAGGTGGCCGAACTCTTCCTCGTCGCCACGAAGAAGGACGAGGAACGCCGGGACGAGATGGTCACCCAGCTCATCCGGCTCGCCCAGCTCGGCCGCGCCGCCGGCATCTACCTGGAGGTGTGCGGGCAGCGCTTCGGCTCTGAACTCGGCAAGGGCGCCACCATGCTCCGCGCCCAGCTGACCGGCCGTGTCTGCCACCGCGTCAACGACGAAGCCTCCGCGAAGATGGCCCTCGGCGACATCGCCCCCGAAGCGGTCGTGGCTGCCTGCTCCATCGCACCGGAACGGCCCGGCCTGGCCGTGGCGGGCGACACCTCCGGCGGCTGGTCCCGCATCCGCACGCCGTACCTCTCCCTCACCGACGCGGCCGAGACCTGCCGCACGTCCGCCGGACTGGTGCCCGACCTGCCCGCACTGGAGCCCTTCCGCCCCGACGTACCGGAACGTCCGGTCGAGCACACGGCGCCGGTCGTCCTGCCCCACCCGGTCACCGACTGACCTACCCCTGCCCGACTCCGGAAGGAGCCGCATCATGCGCGCCCACCTGGCCCGCGTCGACGCGGTACTCGTCCAGGCGCTCATCGCCGCCGCGCTGTCCTTCGCCCACCTCCACGATGTCGCCGTGGCGGCCGGACAGGACGGATGGAAAGCGTGGGCCTATCCCGTCTCCGTCGATCTGCTGCTCGTGGCCGCCTGGCGTCGACTGCGCTCCGGCAACGGCAAGGCCGCGGCCTGGTGCTGGTTCGTCATCGCCCTCGCCGCCTCCCTCGGCGCCAACGTCGCCACCGCCGGCCTCCTCGACCTCGGCAACGTTCCCGCCTGGCTGCGCATCCTCGTCGCGGGCTGGCCCGCCATCGCCTTCCTCGGCGGGACGCTCCTCGCCCACTCCGCACCCAAGCCGGGCCCCGAGACGGAAGTCATCGACGACCAGGTGGACGAGCCCGAAACCGCCCCCGAACAACCCTCCATCGAGACACCGACGCGACCGGTACCAATCCCCGTCCCGTCCGCCCTGATCGACCACGCCCGCAAGGTCGCCGCCGAGCACCACGCCCGCACCGGCGCCCCCATCGACACCCCGACCCTCCGCGCCCGCCTCGGCGTCCCCGCACCGATGGCCGAAGCCATCGCCACCCACCTCTGAGAGGAGACCGCATGTCCGCCAACCGCAGCTTCCGCAACGTCACCCGCATCGGCCCCGTCCAGGTCGGCACCTCCTACGACCACCGGGGCCGCGAGAAGCACACCGCCGCCTGCACTGCCCCGTGCTGCGGCTTCTCCGCCGACTACGACAGCCGCGCCGCCGCCGAACTGGCCGCCCGCACCCACCGCTGCCCCGTCCGCTGAAAGGACCCGGACCACCGTGACCGTCAGCCTGCCGCTCGTCTTCATCCTCGGGTTCTTCGCCTGGGGAGCGATCAAGTTCCTCGGCGTCCGTCCCTGGATTGTCGTCCTCATCGCGCTGTTCGGTTTCTGGCTCTCGCACACCTTCCTCGCCCCCGCCATCGAGTCCGGCACCCGGTCCGGCGTCGGCGTCGTAAACGGCTCACATGACTAGACGAGTAGATAAGAGAGGCCAAGCCGTGTTCCTGCCCAAGTACCCGGAGAACCCGACCCCGCCGTCCGCCCACACCCACGCACCGGCCGACCCGGCCCCCGCCCGACGCGGCCTCGCGTCACTTCCCGTCGATCAGAAGACGGTCGTGGCCCTGCTCGTCGGCGGCGTCGTCCTCACCGCGCTCCTGGCCGCCGTCGCCGTCACGGCCATCTCCGTGGCCGTCGCCACCGTCGTCCTGCGCACCCTGCTCCGCGAGCAGCACCGGCGCTGACCCGTCCGACCGCACCCGGGACGGCCGCGACACGGCCAAGCATCCGGCCGCCCCGGGCCCATCACCCCTGACCGATCCAGTCAGAAGGAGACCGCCATCTTCACCCGCACCACCCCGCCCCCGCTCCCGGAACTCGCGAGGCTGGCCGAAAACGGCGGCCTGCCGGGCATCCTGCGGCAGCTCTCCGGGCTCGGCGGCTGCACCCACCCGATCCGCCTCGACGGCCACCGCACCGAGTACGACATCGACACCACCACCGGAGAGATCGGCCGCGTCCTCCACCACCTCGACTCGACCACCCTCCCGGCCGGCCAACTCCTCGTCCGCTGCAACAACCGCCGCACCACCCGCTGCCCGGCCTGCGCCGAGGTTTACCGCCGAGACACCTTCCACCTGATCACCGCCGGACTGCGCGGCGGCAAAGGCGCCCCGGAACACGTCGCCGCACACCCCCGCGTCTTCGCCACCTTCACCGCCCCCGGCTTCGGCCCGGTCCACAACCGCCGCACCGACGGCCGCCCCTGCCGCTGCGGAACCCACCACGACCAGGACGACACCACACTCGGCACCCCACTCGACCCGGACACCTACGACTACGAGGGGGCCGTCCTCTGGAACGCCCACGCCGGACAGCTCTGGCGCCGCTTCTCCATCCACCTCCGCCGGGAGGTCGCCAAGCGCGCGGGCCTGTCACAGCGCCGCTTCCGCGACCACGCCCGCGTGTCCTTCGCCAAGGTCGCCGAATACCAGAAGCGCGGCGCCGTCCACTTCCACGCGGTCATCCGCCTCGACGGCCCCGGCGGCGCCGACACCCCACCCCCGCCCTGGGCCACCGCCGACCTGCTGACCGACGCCATCGAGGCCGCTGCTGCCAAGGCACGCGTCAACGGCCCGGTCATCGATGGCCGCGCCCACACCTTCACCTTCGGCCGTCAGCTCGACGTACGCACGATCCGTTCCGCCGACTTCAACGGCGGCCAGGAGCTGACCGAGCGGGCCGTGGCCGCGTACATCGCCAAGTACGCCACCAAGGGCGCCGAGACCGCGACGGGTGCCCTCGACCGGCCGCTGAAGTTCGCCGCCGAGCTGGCCCAGCTCGACATCAGCGACCACGCCCGCCGCCTGATCCGGACCGCCTGGACCCTCGGCGCACGCAAGGACCTGGAACACCTCCGCCTGCGCGCCTGGGCCCACATGCTCGGCTTCCGCGGCCACTTCTCCACCAAGTCCCGCCGCTACTCCACCACCCTCGGCGCCCTCCGCGACGCCCGCGCCGCATGGCGCCGAGCACAATCCGCAGCAGCCAACGGCCCGGAGATCGAGACGACGTACGTCCTCGCCCACTGGGTCTTCGCCGGCACCGGCCTGTCCGAAGCCGAAGCCTGGCTTGCCGCATCCCTCGAACCCGCTCCCGGAACGGAAGGAGAACCCACCCGTGCATGACGACGAGTTGCTGACGGTCCCGGACGTCATGGCACGTCTCAAGCTCGGCCGCTCCACGGTCTACGACCTCATCCGCTCCCGGCGTCTTCCCTCGATCACCATAGGCCGGTGCCGCCGTATCCCGGCGCGGGCTGTCCGCGAGTACATCACCACCGAACTGGAGGCGGCCGCCTGATGGCCCAGCAACGCAAGCGGAACCCCAACGGTGCCGGCACCATCACCAAGCGTAAGGACGGCCGGTTCCAGTGCGCGGTTTACGTGCTTCAGCCGGACGGCACCCGCGCCCGCAAGTTCGCCTACGGCAAGACCTGGGCGGAGTGCGACGCCAAGCGCCGGGAACTGCTCGACAAGGTGGACCAGGGCGTGCCCGTGCCCACCAAGTCGGCCAAGCTCTCGGAGTGGCTGCCGTACTGGCTGGAGCACTTCATCAAGCCCAACCGGAAGCGGACGACGTACAGCAAGTACGCGATGCACGTGCGCCTCTACCTCGTGCCGCTGCTCGGCTCCAAGAGCCTGGAGGCGCTGGGACCCCGCCACGTGCGAACCCTCGTCGCCGAGGTCTCCCGCCGTGCCTCGCCGGCCACGGCCAAGGAGGCACACCGCGTCCTACGGACCGCCCTCACCGCGGCCTGCCGCGAGGAGCTGGTGACGCGAAACGCCGCCTCGCTCGTGGAGGCCCCGAAGGTGCCCCGCCGCGAGCTGACTCCGTGGACGCTGGACGAGACGCTGACGTTCCTGGAGCACGCGCGCCGCGACCCGCTGTACGCCGCCTTCGTCCTGGCGGTCGCCATGGGTCTGCGGCGCGGCGAGATCCTGGGGCTCCGCTGGTCGGACGTCGATCTCGAACAGCGCGTCCTGCGGATCAGCAAGCAGGTGCAGCGCGTCGGCGGGGAGCTGTACGAGGACACCACCAAGAGCGGCCGGGCGCGTCCCGTGCCCCTCCCCCTCATCTGTCTGGCGGCGCTCCGCTGGCACCGGATGCGGCATGCGGAGGCTGCTCGGCTCAAGGGGGTCGAGCTGTCCTCGTCCTCGTACGTCTTCACCACCCGCACCGGCCGTCCGATCGACCCGCAGAACGTCAACCGGTCGTTCTTCCGCATCACCGACGCCGCCGGCCTTCGGCGCATCCGTCTGCACGACGCCCGGCACGGCTGCGCCACGCTCCTCACCGCCGCCGGTGTCGCGCCGCGCGTGGTGATGGAGATCCTCGGGCACAGCCAGATCAGCATCACGATGGACGTCTACACGCACGTGACGTCGGACACGCAGCGCGAGGCCATCAGCCACATGGATCGCCTGCTCAGGCGCCGTGTCGACCGTGAGTGACCGCCCGCGCTGATGTCACCCGTGGATGTCGAACGCCCCGGACCGATCATCGGCCGGGGCGTTCGCGCTGTTCAACCCAAGAGCCCCCTGTCGGATTCGAACCGACGACCTTCGCTTTACAAGAGCGGCGCTCTGACCAGCTGAGCTAAGGAGGCGCGCACCTGGGTGCTCGTGCAGTGTACCCAGGTCCGGGGGCGGCCCTGTCGAAAATTTCCGTGAAGTTCACCGGGGCCGGAGTACTGACACGGCGGGTGATCGCCAGGTAGCGTCTCGGTCCAGTTCACCCCGGTGGACTACACCCACCACCTTCCTACAACGGATCGTCCGGCACGTTCCTGCCGGTAGAAGGGGGCCCATTCACCATGGCCACAGTCACGTTCGACAAGGCGACCCGGATCTACCCGGGTTCCGACAAGCCCGCCGTCGACGCGCTCGACATCGCGATCGAGGACGGCGAGTTCCTCGTCCTGGTCGGCCCGTCCGGTTGCGGCAAGTCCACCTCCCTGCGGATGCTCGCGGGCCTGGAGGACGTCAACGGCGGCGCCATCCGCATCGGTGACCGCGACGTCACACACCTGCCGCCCAAGGACCGGGACATCGCCATGGTGTTCCAGAACTACGCCCTCTACCCGCACATGACGGTCGCCGACAACATGGGCTTCGCGCTCAAGATCGCCGGCGTGCCGAAGGCGGAGATCCGGCAGAAGGTCGAGGAGGCCGCGAAGATCCTCGACCTGTCCCAGTACCTGGACCGCAAGCCGAAGGCGCTCTCCGGCGGTCAGCGCCAGCGTGTCGCCATGGGCCGCGCGATCGTGCGCGAGCCCCAGGTCTTCCTCATGGACGAGCCGCTGTCCAACCTGGACGCCAAGCTCCGCGTCTCCACCCGTACGCAGATCGCCTCGCTCCAGCGCCGGCTCGGTATCACCACCGTCTACGTCACCCACGACCAGGTCGAGGCCATGACGATGGGCGACCGGGTGGCGGTCCTCAAGGACGGTCTGCTCCAGCAGGTCGACTCGCCGCGGAACATGTACGACAAGCCCGCGAACCTCTTCGTCGCCGGCTTCATCGGCTCCCCCGCCATGAACCTGGTCGAGGTCCCGATCACGGACGGCGGCGTGAAGTTCGGCAACAGCGTCGTCCCGGTCAACCGGGAGGCCCTGAAGACCGCCGCCGACCGGGGCGACCGCACGGTCACCGTCGGCGTCCGTCCCGAGCACTTCGACGTGGTCGAGCTGAACGGCGGCGCCGCCGCGTCCCTGTCCAAGGACAGCGCCGACGCCCCGGCCGGCCTCGCCGTCTCGGTCAACGTCGTCGAGGAGCTGGGCGCCGACGGTTACGTGTACGGCTCCGCGGAGGTCGGCGGCGAGGTCAAGGACCTGGTCGTCCGCGTCAACGGCCGGCAGATCCCGGACAAGGGCTCCACGCTGCACGTCGTGCCGCGGCCGGGCGAGATCCACGTGTTCTCCACGTCCACCGGCGAGCGGCTGTCCGACTGACGGCCCACGGCACCGGAAGGGCCCCGCGCGCTCGGCGTGCGGGGCCCTTCGTGTCGTACGGTCTCCCACGGAACGGTCTCCGACGGGTGATGCGTCAACCCGTTACCCGGAAATCCGTGCTTCCTCATCCCCCGAAGGGGTGACGCATTGTCCCCCTGTCATTACCGGGCGCTACCCTCACACGCGTGAAGCACTCCACCACCCCACAGACGCGACGCAGCCACCGGGGCGGCCCCGCCCGCCGGATCGGCCGCACCCTCGCCCTCGTCCTGCCCGTCTTCATGGTGCTCTCCGGGACCCTCGCGGTCACCCGGGTCAACTGGACGGGCAGCCCCGCCGATTCGGTGCTGGCCGCCTCCGACGTGACGTCGGCGACGGTCGCCGCCCGGACGGCCGCCCGCGCCCCCGAGGACGTGCTCCGCGAGCGGCTGATGAGCGAACTCCAGGACCAGGACCCCGGCGCGGTGCTCACGCACCTCCAGCGGGCCGTCAACGGACGCCCCGCGCTCGCCCGGCACTGCTCCTCCATCGCCCGCGCCCTCGGCACGGCCGCGGTGCGCATCTACGGCGCCTCGCGCGCCCAGTCCTACGCCCGCCCCGTGTGCGACACGTCCTTCGCCTCGGGCGTCCTGGCGGCACACAGCTGACGCGCGCAGCCGACACCCACAGCCGACGCGGCCGGCGGCGGCCCCGCCAGGACCGTTGCCGCCGCCACACCCCCGTGGGGCGCCACGTACAGTGCCGTCATGACCCATCCGAGCGCCGCGTCGCGCCCCACTCAAGCCGTGGTCCTGGCCGGTGGCCAGGGCTCGCGGCTGCGTCCGTACACCGACGACCGGCCCAAGCCGATGGTCGAGATCCCCGGCACGGGCACGCCGATCATCGGCCACCAGCTCGCCTGGCTCGCCGAGGAAGGTGTCACGGACGTGGTCGTCTCGTGCGGCCACCTCGCCGACGTCCTCCAGAAGTGGCTGGACTCGGCCGACCTGCCCCTCTCCGTCACCACCGTCGTGGAGAGCGAACCCCTCGGCCGCGGCGGCGGCCTGCGTTACGCCGCCGCGCACCTGCCCCACCCCGACCGGCCCTGGTACGCCACCAACGGTGACATCTGGACCCGGTTCTCCCTGCGGGACATGGCCGACTTCCACACCGAGCGGGACGCCGTCGCCACCCTCGCGCTGGCCCGGCCGCGCATTCCGTGGGGCGCGGTGCAGACCGACGGCTTCGGGCACATCACCGACTTCATCGAGGCACCGCCGTCCACGTTCGAGATCAACGCGGGCGTGTACGTGTTCTCCCCGGAGTTCGCCGCCCTGCTGCCGGAGCGCGGGGACCACGAGCGGACGACGTTCCCCCGCCTGGCCCGGGAGCACAAGCTGGCCGGGTTCCCCATCCCGCAGGGGGCGTACTGGCGGGCCATCGACACGGCCAAGGACCTGACCGAGGCGGCCAAGGAACTGGCGGCGCTGAGCCGGTAGACCCGTGATCCGTACGGCGAAGGGGCCCTGTACCGCGGTCGGTACAGGGCCCCTTCGGCGTTCCGCGTCAGCCGAGCAGGCCGCCCACCAGGCCGGGCTGGCCGGTGGCCGTGGAGCCGCCGTCCGACGTGCTGCCGGTGGTGCCGCCGCCGGTCGACGTGGTGCCGCCGGTGGCGGCCGTACCGCCCGTGCCGGTCGGGCCCGCCGTGGTGCTGGGGACGCCGCCGGTCGGCGCCGACCGGCGGGGCGGGACCTGGCCCGTGGTGCCCGTGGCACCCGTGGTGCCCGTGGTCTGGGTCGGGGCCGCCGTCGTCGCGCCGGTGGTGGCGCGGTCGGTGCCGGGCGGGGTCGCCGCGCCGGACGGGCTCGCGCCGGCCGTGGCGCCGTCCGTCGGCGTGGCGGAGGCCGCCGGGGTCTTCTTGTGCCGCTTGCCGGGCTCCTTGGGGAGCGGGGAGCCGGGCAGGTGGTTGCGGGGGGCCTCACCGGGGCCGGGGACGACCACCCGCCCGGAGTCGCGGACCGCGCCGCCCAGCAGGGAGCCGATCAGCAGGGTCAGGCCGACGGTGACGGCCGTGATCAGCGCACCCCGGCGCAGCACGTAGCGGCGCAGCTCCCAGATGTCGGAGCGGGGGCCGAGCCGCCGCCAGGCGCTGCCCGCGAGCCGGCCGTCCACCGAGTACACGGGGGCGCCGGCGATGACCAGCGGGGACCAGGCGGCCAGGTAGATGATGTCCGGGGCGTCGTAGGCCGGGACCGTCTTCCAGCTGACGGTGACGATCAGGGCGGCCGAGAGCAGCGCGCCGACGACCGCGGCCACGCGCTGCCAGCAGCCCAGGATGGTCAGGACGCCGACGACGACCTGGAGGAAGGCGATGACCAGGCCGGAGCCGATCGGATGCTGGAGGGCGAACTGGCGCAGCGGCTCGGCCACGTCCCACGGGTGCAGGGTGTTGAGCCACTTCACCATGGAGCCGCGCTCGCCGCCGTCGAAGTAGACGGGGTCGCACAGCTTGCCCATGCCGGCGTAGATGGAGATGAAGCCCAGGAAGATCCGCAGCGGGAGCAGGACCACGCCCAGGTTCATCCGGCGGCCGGGGTAGTAGGCGTGCCGGGACGGGTCGTCGCCCTGGCGCCGGGCGGGGCGCGGGTCGTCGGTGTCCTCGTCGTGGCCGGGGTCCTCCGGGTACGTCCCGTACGGCTCCGGGTCCTCGATGCCGGACGGGGGGTCGTAGGCGCCGGTGACCGTGCGCATGTGCGGCAGCAGACGCGTGGCGTCGGCGGCGTCGGGGGCGGTGCGCTGGTGGCCCACGACCGGGGTCTCGACGGTCTGGTCGAGTTCGGCGTACGTGTCGGCGTAGCCGGCCTGGACGCGCGGGATGACCTGGGTGGCGCCGGCCTCGGGCTCGTCGGCGTGGCGGACGCTGCCCCGCACGGCCTGGAGGAGCCGGTGGGCGCCGGTGTCGTCGGGGGCGGACCGGCCGCTCCAGACGACGGGGCGGCGGCGGCCGGCCGCGCCGGCCGCCCGGCCCGCCGTGCCCAGGACCGGCTTGCGGGCGGTCTCCTGGCCGGTGGCGTGCAGATGCCGGGTGATCCGCGGGGACTGGGTGCCCTTCGCCGACGCGCCCAACTGCACGCGGAAGCTGGCGTGATTGACGATGACCTGCGCCGGATCGCTCGGCACCTTCACCATGCTCAGCGCGGGAGCGTCGTCGAAACCCGACGAGCGGTCCCCCGTGGGTGTGCGGGGTGTTCTGGTGTCCACACTCATCTAACCGAGTGACGTGGTGTTAGGACACTGCTTTGACCCGCCGGATGTGTCCGGACCCCGTCAAAGCCGTGCCCACCGCCGTACGGCCACCCGAATCACCCCGCAAGGGTGAGGCCCTGGACGGGTGTTCAGCCCGCCCGGGCCGTCGGTCAGCCGCGCCTGCGCGCCGCCTCGTAGAGCACGATCCCGGCCGCCACGCCCGCGTTGAGCGACTCCGCGCCGCCCGGCATCGGGATGCGCACCCGGAAGTCGCAGGTCTCGCCGACCAGGCGGGAAAGGCCCTTGCCCTCGCTGCCGACGACGATGACCACCGGGCCCCCGATGGCCTCCAGCTCGCCGAGTTCCACCTCGCCGTCCGCCGCCAGGCCGACCACCGTGAGACCGGCCTTCTTGTAGGCCTCCAGGACCCGGGTGAGGTTGGTGGCACGGGCGACCGGCGTACGGGCCGCCGTACCGGCGGAGGTCTTCCAGGCGCCGGCCGTCATCCCGGCCGAGCGGCGCTCGGGCACGACCACGCCGTGCCCGCCGAAGGCGGAGACCGAGCGGACGACGGCGCCCAGGTTGCGCGGGTCGGTGACCCCGTCCAGGGCGACGACCAGCGGGTCCTCGCCCTCCTCTGCGGCGGCGTCGAGCAGGTCCTCGGGGTGCGCGTACTCGTACGGCGGGACCTGGAGGACCAGGCCCTGGTGGTTGAGGCCGTTGGTCATGCGGTCCAGCTCGGGGCGCGGGGCCTCCATGAGGTTGATGCCACCGCGCTCGGCGGCGAGCTGGAGGGCCTCGCGGACGCGCTCGTCGTTGTCGATGAACTGCTGGACGTAGAGCGTGGAGGCGGGCACGCCCCCGCGCAGCGCCTCCACCACCGGGTTGCGGCCCACCACCAGCTCGGAGGCGGACCGGCCGCCGCCCCGGCGCTGCGGCGCCCGGCCCTGCGCGCGGCGGCTCTTGGCCGCGGCGGCGCGCTGCTTGGCGTGTCCCTTGCGCATCTCGGCGGGCGGGGTCGGGCCCTTCCCTTCCAGGCCCCGGCGCCGCTTGCCGCCGCTGCCGACCTGCGCGCCCTTCTTGCCGGACATGCGGCGGTTGTTCGCGGCCATGAGTTACCCGTCTCCGTGAGGCGTCGTACGTACGTCTTATGCAGTGTGCCGCCCGGAGGGCCGGGCGGCACAGTCGATCAGTCGCCGGTCAGCGCGCGCCGAGGCTCCAGCGCGGGCCCTGGGGGCTGTCCTCGATGACCAGCCCGGAGTCCTTGAGCTGGTCGCGGATGGCGTCGGCGGTGGCCCAGTCCTTGCGGGCGCGGGCGGACTCGCGCTGGCCGAGGACCAGGCGGACGAGGCTGTCGACCACGCCCTGGAGGTCCTCGCCCCGGTCGCCCTCGCCGGCCCAGTGCGGGTCGAGCGGGTCGAGCCCGAGGACGCCGAGCATGGCCCGCACCTCGGCGAGCCGGGCGACGGCGGCGTCCTTGTCGTCAGCGGCGAGGGCGCTGTTGCCCTGCCGGACGGTGGTGTGCACGACGGCGAGGGCCTGCGGGACGCCCAGGTCGTCGTCCATCGCCTCGGCGAAGGCGGGCGGGACCTCGGCGGCCGGCTCGACGGTCTTCCCGGCCAGCTCGGTGACCCGCTGCACGAAGCCCTCGATCCGCGCGAACGCGGACTCGGCCTCGCGCAGGGACTCCTCGCTGTACTCGATCATCGAGCGGTAGTGCGGGGTGCCCAGGTAGTAGCGCAGCACGATCGGGCGCCACTGCTTGACCATCTCGCTGACCAGGACGCTGTTGCCGAGCGACTTGGACATCTTGTCGCCGGCCATGGTGACCCAGGCGTTGTGCACCCAGTACCGCGCGAACTCGTCGCCGTAGGCCTTGGCCTGGGCGATCTCGTTCTCGTGGTGCGGGAAGATCAGGTCGAGGCCGCCGCCGTGGATGTCGAAGGCGCTGCCCAGGTACTTGTGGGCCATCGCCGAGCACTCCAGGTGCCAGCCGGGGCGGCCCGGGCCCCACGGCGTCGGCCAGCTCGGCTCGCCGGGCTTGACCGCCTTCCACAGGGCGAAGTCGCGCGGGTCCCGCTTGCCGGTCTCGCCCTCGCCGGACGGCTGGAGCAGGTTGTCCAGCTCCTGCCGGGACAGCTCCAGGTAGCGGGGGAAGGAGCGGACGTCGAAGTAGACGTTGCCGTCGGCCGCGTAGGCGTGCCCGCGGTCGATGAGGCCCCGCATCATCTCGACCATCTCGGTGATGTGGCCGGTGGCGCGGGGTTCGTAGGTCGGCGGGAGGCAGCCCAGGGCGGTGTAGCCCTCGTTGAACGCGCGCTCGTTCTCGTACCCGATCGACCACCAGGGCCGGTGCTGCTCGTGGCTCTTGGTGATGATCTTGTCGTCGATGTCGGTGACGTTGCGGATGAACGTCACCTCGTAGCCGCGGTGGGCGAACCAGCGGCGCATGATGTCGAAGTTGAGGCCCGAGCGGATGTGGCCGATGTGGGGGGCCGCCTGCACGGTGGCGCCACACAGGTAGATCGAGACACAGCCCGGCTTGAGCGGGGTGAAGTCACGGATCTGCCGGGCGCTGGTGTCGTACAGGCGAATGGTCACCACTCCAGAGTAGTGGGCGCATGGCGATGCCATGCGCCTTCCCCGGCGGAACTCCCCGTCAGAGCGCCCCGATGACCTTCCGCGGCGTGATCCGCACGACGACCCGCTCGGCGTCGCCGGCCGAGGCGGGGTTGAAGTCCCTGTAGTCCTTGCCCGTGTACTTGCGGCTGAGTTCGTCGATGAGTTCCGGGCCGCCGTCCGTCGTCATCGCGGCGGTGCCGCGGATCTCGGCGTACTCGTACGGCGAGCCGGGGTTCAGGACGACGACCGTCACCCGGGGGTCGCGCTCCAGGTTCCGGTACTTGCGGCGGTCGACGGTGGTGGAGAAGAGGAGGTCGTCGCCGTCGCGCTTCACCCAGACCGGCGACAGCTGGGGGCTGCCGTCGGGCTGGACGGTGCCGACGACGATGAACACCTTGTCGTCGAGCACGGACTTCAGACGGTCGGACAGTGCGGCGGACATGGGTACCCTCCGGAGTCGTGCGATCACTCACTGTGAGGGTACCTTCGCACGCCGTCAGCCCACCCGCACCACCAGCGCCGTCGCGACCGCCATCAGTCCCTCGTCGCGGCCGGGGAAGCCGAGGCCGTCGGTGGTGGCGCCGGAGACCGACACGGGCGCGCCGGCCGCCTCGGAGAGGATCTTCTGGGCCTCGTCACGGCGCTTGCCGATCTTCGGGCGGGGACCGATCACCTGGACGGCGACGTTGCCGATGGCGAAGCCGGCCGCGCGCACGATCCGGGCGGCCTCGGTGAGCAGCGTGACACCGGAGGCGCCGGACCACTCGGGGCGGCCGGTGCCGAAGTGCTGCCCCAGGTCACCGAGCCCGGCGGCGGAGAACAGCGCGTTGCAGGCCGCGTGGGCGACCACGTCGGCGTCGGAGTGGCCGGCCAGCCCGGGCCCCTCGCCCTCCCACTTCAGGCCGGCGCACCACAGCTCGCGGCCCTCTTCGAAGGCGTGGATGTCGGTGCCGATGCCGACCTGGGGAAGCAGCGGTGCCTCAGAAGCCATCGGTGAGCCTCCTGCGGGCCAGCACCGCCTCGGCGAGGACCAGGTCCAGCGGGCGGGTGACCTTGAAGGCCTCCTCGTGCCCGGGGACGGCCACGACCGTGTGCCCCAGATGCTCGACCATGCTCGCGTCGTCGGTGACGTCCCCGGTGACGGTCTCGTGGGCGCGGACCAGGGTCGCCCGGTCGAAGCCCTGCGGGGTCTGGACGGCGCGCAGCCGGGCCCGCTCAGGGGTGGCGACGACCGGTTCGGGGTCGCCGGCCACGGCCGCGGGCTCGACCTCCTTGACCGTGTCGGCCAGCGGCAGCGCGGGCACCACGGCGGGGGCGCCGTCGCGTACGGCCTCGACGACCGCGTCGACCGTCTCGACCGGGACCAGCGGGCGGGCCGCGTCGTGCACCAGCACGACGCCGTACTGCGGCGGCAGGGCGTCCAGGCCGAGCCGGACCGACTCCTGGCGGGACTCCCCGCCGGGGACGACCAGGAAGTCCGTCCTCTCGGGCAGCGCGTGCGCGTCGAGCAGGGACTTGACCTCGGCGGCGCCGTCCGGCGGGGCGACGACGATCACCAGGGAGACGTGGCGGGACGCGGCGAGGGCGCGGACCGCGTGGATGAGCATGGGCGTACCGCTCAGCGCGCGGAGTGCCTTGGGGGCGCCCGGACCGAGGCGCACGCCCCGGCCGGCCGCGGGAATCACGGCGGCGACGGGGGCCTGCGCGGGCGTGGGACGCGATTCGTCAGACATCGGTTCCTGTCAGGTTTGTGTGCTCGACCTACGTGGGTATGGCCTGGAGGAGTGCCGGGCGCGACGCCTTGACCGGACCCTTCCGTGACCCTGGTCGAGCCATCCGCCCGGGCCCGGCACGCCGAGTATCGGGGGGTTGGTCCACAGGCTTCCCGAGGCACGCCCCTGCGGGGACGAAGATGCCGCAGCGCCCGGCGACAGGATCAGTGTCATCGGGCACCGCGGCATTTCACTGCTGTGCTGGGCGTGCCGGAAGCGATGGTTCGCTGCCGCTGCGCGTCAGGAGGCGAGCACCTCGTCGAGCAGGGCCTCGGCCTTGTCCTCGTTCGTGTTCTCCGCGAGCGCCAGCTCGCTCACCAGGATCTGGCGGGCCTTGGCGAGCATGCGCTTCTCACCGGCGGAGAGTCCGCGCTCACGCTCGCGGCGCCACAGGTCGCGCACGACTTCCGCGACCTTGATGACATCGCCGGAGGCGAGCTTCTCCAGGTTTGCCTTGTAGCGACGCGACCAGTTCGTGGGCTCCTCGGCATACGGCGCGCGCAGCACCTCGAAGACCCGGTCCAGTCCGTCCTGACCGACCACATCACGCACGCCGACGAACTCCGCATTGTCCGCTGGCACACGTACCGTCAGGTCACCCTGGGCGACCTTCAGCACCAAGTAGGTCTTGTCCACGCCTTTGATCTGGCGAGTTTCGATGGCCTCGATCAGCGCGGCCCCGTGATGGGGATAGACCACGGTGTCGCCAACCTTGAACGTCATGTGACAGGTACCCCTTCCGTGGCTATCCAGGGTAACACGGATACGGCGTCTTCTGAATGGCGTTTTCGCAGGTCAGGGCATATCTCGGGGCTTGACAACAGCAACCGGGACGTGCTGCGGGAGCCTCACGGAAGCGGGTATTCGCAGGTGGGAGGGGCTCTTGGACCGAGGTGAAACGCGTACGTTACACGCCTCAGGAGGGCGCTCCAAGTGGCGGAACATCCCGTTTTGTCCGGTGCCACGCGTGCGACTTCCGCTACTCCGTTCGGTGCGCGCGGGTGGATGTGAGCCGAATCCGGAATTGATCGACCGCCGCCGGACGGGTGTGCCGTGATCAATTTCGAGGAGCGCGGCGCATTCCTTCACGGAAATTTCGCGACGGTCGCCGAGAGACGTGCGCCGTCGGTTATACGAATGGCGGACGAGTGCCTCCGCAATGTGACCGACGGGTCACTTGTGCTCCGTCCGGTACCCCCACCTGGAGGGACGGGCGGGGCTTGGGGGAGGGTCGGGTGCGGCGGCTCGGGAACGGCTCGGTAGCCTAAGGCCGCTGACAGACACTTAGGGCGGCTTTATAAGAGGAGCCGCCCGCGCGTTCAAGGAGTTGCCGCCGCCGTGAGCAGCAGCCTTCGACGCGGCGCCCTCGCCGCCTCCGCCATCGTCTTCTCGATCGCCTCGCTCGCCGCCTGCGGCGCCGGCAATGACTCGCAGACCCTGGAGATCAAGCCGGACAACGCGGCGACCAGCGTCGGCGCCATCAAGATCCAGAATGCCCTGGTCATCACCCAGCCCGACCTGAAGGCGACGGGCCCCGCGGTGATCTCCGCGACCCTGTTCAACTCGGGCGACAAGGCCGAGACCCTCGAGTCCGTCACCCTGGAGGGCACCGGCACGTCCGCCGACCTGAAGCCCGCCAAGGGCAAGGACGTGACCGTCCCCGCGGGCGGCTCGCTGGTCCTCGGCGGAAAGGGCAACGCCACCGCGACGCTGCCCAGCGGCCGTGAGGCCGTCAAGGACGGCGACGCCCAGAAGATCAGCTTCACCTTCAGCAGGACCGGCAAGGTGAGCCTGAGCGCCTTCGTGGTCCCGGCCACCAGCTACTTCGGCCAGTGGGGCCCGTCGGAGATCCCCTCCGGCAAGGCGTCGGCCTCCGCCTCGCCCTCCAAGTCCGGCGCCCCGGGCGCGAACCCCTCCGCCAGCGGCAAGCCCGAAAAGGGCGGCGAGCCGGCGAAGAGCGGCGAGGCGACCCCGTCGGGCTCCGCCTCCGGTGAGGCCGTCACCCCGAGCGACTCCGCCTCCCAGTCGGCCGCCGGGCACTGACGGGTCGTAGGCATACGCCGGCCGGCCGGCCGCGGATCCCTCGGACCGGCCAGCCGTCGCGCGCGGACCCGGCTTGCGGCCGTGACCGGCACGGGCCCGTCCTCATGACCGGGCCCCGCCCCGGCGGCCCCGCCGGCCTGATCCGCCGTCTGCCCGGGCACCCTGGACGACCGGCGCGCCGAAAGCACCCGGCCCCGCCCAGGTGACCGTCCGGCCGCCGGCGAGCACGAGCACCCTGGACGACCGGCGCACCGAAAGCACCCAGCCCCGCCCCCGATGGCCGCCCGGCACACGCACGCGAGCCAAGCCGGTCACCATGGCCCCGCCCCGGTAGCCCCGCCGGCCTGATCCGCCGACTGCCCGAACACCCTGGACGACCGGCGCACCGAAAGCACCCAGCCCCGCCCCCGATGGCCGCCCGGCACACGCACGCGAGCCGAGCCGGTCACCGTGGCCCCCGCCCCGGTAGCCCCGCCGGCCTGATCCGCCGACTGCCCGAACACCCTGGACGACCGGCGCGCCGGAAGCACCCAGCCCCGCCCAGGTGACCGTCCGACCGCCGGCGAGCACGGGCACCCTGGACGACCGGCGCGCCGAAAGCACCCAGCCCCGCCCCCGATGGCCGTCCGGCACCGGGCACGCGAGTCGGGCCCGGCCCGGTTCACGTGGGCCATGGACGCCGGAGGGCGGCACCCTGTATCCCGGGTGCCGCCCTTCGGCGTATGCGTGGCCTGCCGCGGCCTACGGCTCGAACTTGTAGCCCAGCCCGCGCACCGTCACCAGGTAGCGCGGCGCGCCCGGGTCCGGCTCGATCTTGGCGCGCAGACGCTTGACGTGGACGTCCAGGGTCTTGGTGTCGCCCACGTAGTCGGCGCCCCAGACGCGGTCGATGAGCTGCATGCGGGTGAGCACCCGGCCCGCGTTGCGCAGCAGCATCTCCAGCAGGTCGAACTCCTTCAGCGGCAGGTCGACCTTGGAGCCGGCGACGGTGACCACATGGCGGTCGACGTCCATGCGGACCGGTCCCGCCTCCAGCGCGGCCGGGGCGACCTCCTCCGGCTCGCCGCGCCGGCGCAGCACCGCGCGGATGCGGGCGACCAGCTCCCGGGAGGAGAACGGCTTGGTGACGTAGTCGTCGGCTCCTATTTCGAGACCGACGACCTTGTCGATCTCGCTGTCCTTCGCGGTCACCATGATCACGGGGACGTTGGAGCGGCCGCGCAGCTGGCGGCAGACCTCGGTACCGGGCAGGCCCGGCAGCATCAGGTCGAGGAGGACCAGATCGGCGCCGTTGCGCTCGAACTCGTCCAGACCGTCGGGACCGGTCGCCGCGACGGCGACCTCGAAGCCCTCCTTGCGGAGCATGTACGACAGGGCGTCGGAGAAGGACTCCTCGTCCTCGACGACGAGCACACGGGTCACGGAAGGACCTCCGGGGCGGGAAGCGAAGCGTACGGGGATGAGTCGGGGGGGCCGGCCTCGTCGTCGAGGCCGGGGTGCTGCTGTGCGCGGTCGCGGGCCGCGCCCGCCTCCGGCAGCCTGAGGGTGAAGGTGGAGCCCTGGCCCTCGGCGCTCCAGACCGTGACCTCCCCGCCGTGCGAGGCGACCACGTGCTTGACGATCGCGAGACCGAGACCGGTGCCGCCGGTGGCGCGGGAGCGGGCCGGGTCGACGCGGTAGAAGCGCTCGAAGATGCGCTCCTTGTCCTTGTCGGAGATGCCGATGCCCTGATCGGTGACGGCCAGTTCGATCATGTCACCACCGGGCGCGGAGACCCGGCGGGCGGCGATGCCGACGCGGGTGCGGGCCGGGGAGTAGTTGACGGCGTTCTCGACCAGGTTGCCGAGGGCGGCGGCGAGCTGTCCGCGGTTGCCCCACACGTGCAGATCGGCGGCGTCGCCCTCGCGTCGCCCGCCCTGGTCGGTCCCGTCGGGCGACCACACGTTCGAGGCCATGGTGATCTGCTTGGTGCCCGCCTGGTGGCGGCAGCGGTCGATGGCCTCGGCGACCAGCTCGTCCACCCGGACCGGCTCGGCGTCCTCCAGCGGGTCGTCGTTCTGCACCCGGGAGAGGTCGATCAGCTCCTGGACCAGGTTGGTCAGGCGGGTCGCCTCGATCTGCATCCGGCCGGCGAAGCGCTGCACGGCCTCGGGGTCGTCGGAGGCGTCCATGACGGCCTCGGAGAGCAGGGACAGCGCGCCGACGGGCGTCTTCAGCTCATGGCTGACGTTCGCCACGAAGTCACGTCGTACCGCCTCGATCCTGCGGGCTTCCGTCAGATCCTCGACCAGCAGCAGGACCAGGCGGGAGCCGAGCGGGGCCACGCGCGCCGAGACCGCGAGGGCCTCGCCGCGTCCGGTGCCGCGCCGGGGGAGATCCAGTTCGACCTGGCGTATCTCCCCGTCCCTGCGGGTGTCGCGGGCCATCTGGAGCATGGGCTCCACGGAGAGCGTGCCGCCGCGCACCAGCCCGAGGGCGTAGGCGGCGGAGCTGGCCTTGACGACGGCGTCGGCCTCGTCGAGGACGACGGCGGAGGAGCGCAGCACCGACAGCACGGTGTCCACTCCGGGCGGGAGTACGGGATCGGTATGCAAAGAAGTCCTGGTCGGTCGCTTCTGGTCGCGTTCGCTCCAGCGGAACGCCAGCATGGCGATGACGCCGGTGAGCACCCCGGCGATCGCTGCCGCTGCGGCGACCGCCGCGTTCACGTCCATGGCTCCAGGTTAGGCATGGGGTACGACATGCCCACAGCCGTCCGGGTGCGACCTCGAACACTCGTCGCCCAGAGTTCACCTTGGAGCCAGCACTGGTTCATTTGGGGTGGCGGAAAAGGACGCGTAGGGGGCACAGCGTGGAACGTGGGGCACGTACCGCCGGTTTCGCCAGGGGGCGCACGCGTGATGTGACGGCCCCCGAGATCCCCGGACGACCACGCACGAGAGGGAACCCACAATGCGGGACGCGTACCACGAGGAACTGGACTCGATCGGCGACGGACTGGTGGAGATGGCCCGGCTGGTCGGGTCGGCCATCGGGCGCGCCACGACCGCGATGCTCGACGCGGACCTGAAGCTGGCCGAGAACGTGATCGAGGCCGACCAGAAGGTGGACGAGCTCCAGCACGACCTGGAGGCCCGGGCGATAGCCCTGCTGGCCCGGCAGCAGCCGGTGGCCACCGACCTGCGGATAGTCGTCACGTCGCTCAGGATGTCCGCCGACCTGGAGCGCTCCGGCGACCTCGCCCAGCACGTGGCGAAGCTGGCCCGCCTGCGCTTCCCGGAGCGGGCGGTGCCGCAGGACCTGCACGCCACCATCCTGGAGATGGGCCAGCTCGCGCAGCGCCTGATGGCGAAGGCCGCCGAGGTCATCGTGACCAAGGACGTCGACCTCGCGCTCCAGCTGGAGCAGGACGACGACGAGATGGACCTGCTGCACCGCACCCTCTTCCAGCACCTGATCGACGACCGCTGGAAGCACGGCATCGAGACGGCCGTCGACGTCACCCTGCTGGGCCGCTACTACGAGCGGTACGCGGACCACGCGGTGGCCGTGGCCAAGCGGGTGGTGTACCTGGTGACGGGCGAGCACGCGGACGAGCTGCAGCCGGACATCCAGGGGGTCACGGGGGTGGAGGGGGCGTAGCCCTCCGGGGCCCCACAGGGAGCAGGGGGCAGGGGCTTCGGGTGCTCCGCCGTCGCTCGCCGGGGGCGGCGACTCGGCGCGGCCGTCCTGGTCGCCTCTGGCCGCCGGACGCCTCCGTGCGCCGTTGATGCGCCCGGCCGAACGGGCATGCAATGGGTGAGGGCATCCCTGCCCCGAGGTATTAGGAGGGGACCCATGGCCGAATCCCTTGGCAGCACCACGCCCGACCCCACGCAGGAGCGCGAGACCGAGCAGCCCGCCGAGATCAGGAGCCTTCCGCTGGTCGCCGCGTGCGGCTGCGGCTCCGGCTGCGGCTGCGGGTGCCAGGCGGGCAACCCCTGCCAGTGCGGCTGAACGACGATGCCGGGCCGGTGTGAACACCCTTCACACCGGCCTTCCGCCGCTCCGGGTGCCCTCCCCGCCGACGGGGCGCAGCATGGAGGTGCGGGAAGCGCAGGGTCGTAAGGAGGCGGGGACCATGGCCAGGTTCATGGACATCCACCGCGGCATGCGGGGCATCACGGCCGACCAGCTGATGGCGGCGCACCAGGCCGACCTCGCCGTCGAGCAGGAGGAGTCGGTCCACTTCGAACACGCCTGGGCGGACCCCGAGTCCGGCACGGTCTACTGCCTCTCCGAGGCCCCCTCGGCAGAGGCGGTGCAACGCGTCCACGAACGCGCGGGGCACCGGGCGGACGAGGTGCACCCGGTTCCCTTCGAGGTCTGACCCCGGCGTCTCACTGACCGGGGGCGCAGGCCTCGGCGATCGACAGGCTGTCCTCGTAGAGGTGGTGCCGGACGATCCGGCCGTCCTCGACGGTGAGCCGCAGCGCGAACGGCCCCGCGAAGGACTTGCCCGTAGCGCGTACGGTCCCCGACACGTGCCCCATCAGCACGGCGTCCGTTCCGTCGACGAGGAAGGCGTCCACGGAGGCACGCGCCTCCTCCGGCACGGTGTGCTCCGTCAACTCCGTGAACTGGGCGGCGCACTCGGCACCGGTGCGCCGCGGCCGGATCCAGGGAACGCCCGGGTTCTCGGCGAGCATCCAGTCCACTTCCCCGGCGAAGAGTTCCACGAGCCGCTCGGTGTCCCCGGCCAGCCGGGCGGCGAGGAACTCCTGCACCACGGCTCGGGTGTCCTCGGCGACGGCGACTGAACTCGTCGTGCTGGAACCGGGCTTGTCGGACATGAGGTTCTCCTGGGAGCTGCGGGGCCGGGTCCCCGGCGGGGTCCCGTCGTCGAACTCGACCCTGCCAGGGAGGAGCGGGGGGATCGATTACCCAGGAGGTAACGGGCGCGCGCGCACGATCTCAGCCGGCGGAGGCAGCCCGCCACCGGGCGGTGACGCACCCTGCCCGGCACCGGGCGGTGACGCTCCCCTCTTCCATGTGCCACCACTCCTTGGCCACGACGTCCCCGTAGTCGATTCCCCTGACGAACCAGGGCGTGTCGTCGACCCGTGCGGTGCCCGTCCCCCAGGTCGACGGCCCAGAGGCTCTCCACGGACGCCGGAGGCCCGCCTGGTACGTCCGTCATCGGAGACGGGCGGGCGGCCCTGGCACCCCCTCCCGTACGCTGACGCTCTCGGCGCGCCGCCACATGGTCAGGGGGAACATGGGCAGGGGGAACATGGTGGAGCAGCTCCAAAAGCTCGTCGCCCGCTACGGTGACCGCGAGCAGAAGCCCGTGCGCTTCCGTCCGGAGACGTGGCGCCGGTGGCTGGAGCCGTACGGAGCGACGCACGTCCTCGACGCCGGCGTGGAGTGTACGGGCGGGGCGAGCGGTGACCGGCTCATCGGCCGGGGCGACCTGGCCCGCCTCCGGGACCGCGTGGACGGAGACGATCCCGACAGCCTGCGCGACCTGTTCGTGGCCGTCATGATCTGGGGATCGGGCACCACCAACGGGCGTGGACCGCGGTACACCGGAGCGGCCCTGTCCGACCCGGACCGGACCACCGTCCTGCGGGCCACCCGGGAAGCGGTCCGGGAAGGCGACCTGAGCGGGGCGTACCAGCGGTTCGTCCTCAAGGGAGTGGGACGCTCGTTCTTCACCAAGTGGTTCGCCGCCGTGGACGACCGGGAGGCCCCGAGCGAGCGGGCCCTGATCCTCGACGACCGGGTCTTCCGCTCGCTGAACGCGCTCGGCTGGACCAGTTGGCAGGCGGCCGGCACGCGCCACTGGCCCACCCGGTACGCCGCCTACGTCAGCACCATGCACGACTGGGCCTCGGCCACGGGAGTCACGGCCGACTGGCTCGAGTGGCTCCTCTTCCATCTGAACGGTGACGTGGACGCGGCCTGAGCGCCCCCACCGCAGCGGCCGCTTCGTCCCCGGAGCGGTTCGGCCTTTCCGCCCGCTGGCCCACCCGCGACAATGGAGGAGCGCTGACACGACGTGGAGGGGGGACCCGATTCAATCGGTGCTGGAGAACATAGTCATCGGCCTGGTGACCAGCCTGCTCGGCGGTGCGTTCGTGTGGGTGTGGGAGCGGGCCAAGCGGACCCGGGAAGTGAACAGGAGAGCGGAGTTCTTCGGTGTCCGGCCCGGCCAGGCGTGCCTCGTGGTGCTGGGCAGCAAGTACAACTCGCCCGGGACCACGACCCATCGGGACGCCCGGGCCGCCATGGAACTGGCCGTGCTCGCGGGCGAGTTGGGGTGTGACGTCCTCGTCGAGACGGGAGCCTTCCGCGGCAGCAACGGCGACCGTACCGAATTCTGCGTGGGCGGCCCGCTCGGAGGCGCCAACCTGCGCACGGGGGGACACCTGGCCGCCCATCTCCCCGGCGTCACCCTCCACCCCTACGACAGCACGAACCCGGACTCGGTCGCCATCGAAGTCGGTGGTGAGAAGTACCTGTTCGACCGGGGGAACGAGGAGCACGTACTCGTCGCCAAGTTCACCCCCGCCGAGTCGAGCAAGCCGGTGTTCGTCGTCTGCGGGCAGTCCTCCACCGCGAACCTGGCCGCCATCCACTTCCTGCGGCGCGAGTTCGCCCAGGTGGCCAAGCGGCTGACCGCCGTCGACCGGTTCTGCGTTCTGATCAAGGTGTCCGACATCGGCACCTACCAGCATCACCGCGCGGCACTGGAACGGGACGTGTCCGCCGCCGCGTTCACACGGTGAGCCGGCTCACCTCCCCGGGACCTCGCCGAGGACCGCGGCGGCGGCCTGGTCCCAGCGCACCCGCCGGGCCAGTTCCCCGCGGAGCGCCGCGGCCTGCTGGAACGCGCCCTCCCGGTCGCGCAGCTTGCGCTCGATGTCACGGGCCCAGGTCTCCGCGTCCGCCTCGTCGTCGCCCGACACCTCGACGACGAACGAACTGGCCCGCTCGTCCCCCAGCTTCTCGCGCAGCAGCTCGCCCAGTCCGCTCGTCGAACTGACCAGGACCGGGATGCCCCGGATGATCGCTTCGAGTCCGGTCAGGCCGAACCCCTCCCTGCGGGACGGCATGATCACCAGCCACGCGGTGTTCAGATCGTCCTCGATGCGGTCCTGCTCCGCGGTGTAGACGCGCACCACGACATCCAGGCGCGGGTTCGCGGCCTGCTTGACGATCTCGTCGCGTGCCGCGTCCACGTCGGTCACCGGCGCGCCGCGCACCAGGAGCCGTACACCGCGCCGGATACCGGCCTCACGCAGCCGCTTCTCCACCTTGCCGCAGGCCGCCGCGGCGAGGTCCAACCCCTTGAGCTGCGCGTCTTCGACCCGCCCCAGCAGCAGTACCCGAGCCGGGCCTCCCTCGGGCGGCATACGGTCGGCCTCGGACACCGTGCTGTCGAACCCGGGATCGAGGCGGAGCGGCGGCAGCCCGGATCCGGTCCTGAAGTCGCCGAGGAACTCCTGGTGCAGCCGGGGACCCACCGCCACCACACGATGAGCGCTCCGGCCCAGGGCCCGCTCGATCCCGGTGCGGTTCTCGGCTCGCAGTCCGGCGTCATGGGACCGGTCGGGTTTGTACCACTCGATCTCGTCCGGGGCCATGTGCAGGATGTGCAGGCGACGGGCTCCGGGATAGAAGTCGTCGGCCAGTTTCTGCGCCGCGGGACCGGTGATCCGGCCGTGCCCCAGCACCAGGTCGGGCGTCACTCCCTCGGGCAGTCCGGGCCGGCTGGTCAGGCGCATGTCCTCGGACGCTCCGGGCCGGACGGGAGCGGGAAGCAGCGAGACACCGGCCTCCCCAGCGGCCTCCGCCTCCGCGGTGCTCGCGTCCAGGACGACACAGAAGACCCGGGCCCCGGCGGCGGCCAGGGCTCGGCACAGCTGCCGGTTGAACGTACTCAGGCCGCCCTGGGAGGAGGACCATTCGGTGGCCACGGAAAGGACGACGGGCCCACGACCGGCCCGCTCCCCCGCGGCTTCCTTCTCCGGCTCCTCGTCCCACCCGCTGGCCTGGTGTGTGCCGGTCCCGGCCTGCCGTGGACCTGCTGGCCCATCGGTCGTGACGCGCAGTACGGCGCTTGCCCGCTTCACCGCGTCGGCCAGGTCGACCTGGGTCTCCTCGTGCAGGACCGCCGCGCCACCGGGGTCGGGGAGCAGCAGGTAGTCCAGCAGGCTGTTCTGCACGGAGATGGACGCCAGCTCATCCGCGGCCAGCCGGATCTCCTCGGCGGCACGGTCCCGGTGACCGCCGATCAGGTGCGCCATGGCAGCGTTGTAGTGGCACAGCACGCGGCCGTACGCGTTGTCGGCGAGCTTCAGCGCGCGCCGGGACCACACGAGCGCGTCGTCCTCGCGGCCCGTGGCCAGGTTCAGGTACATGAGGCAGTTGGCCGCCGACCAGTCCGGGTCCAGGTCGAAGGCGGACTGGAAGCGGGCGCGTGCCCGGGTCGTGTCGCCGGCCGCGTACGCGGCGAACGCGGCCGTCCGATGGTTGACGGCCAGCTCGTCGCGCAGCCGTCCGGTGGCCTTCAGGAACCAGTCGTCGGCCGGCCAGGTCCGCAGCGGTACACGCACGCGCTCGGCGGTGAGGCGGCCGCCGAGGGCCTCGATGCGCTCCGCGGCCGCCCTGAAGGCGGGGGAGTCGGCCAGGGACACGTCGTCCGTGTCCGCCGCGAACAGCCACCGCTCGACCTCGTGCTCCTGGTAGGCGCAGGTGACCGTGGTGATGTCGAGTGCCCGGGGCTCACCGGCGCTGAGGACCGCGTAGTGCAGGTAGTCCACATGCGGAGCGGTGTCCGGGCCGGCGTCGGGAAGTTTCTCCAGGGCGTCGAGACTGGCCGCCACGTGCTTGGCATCCATGTGGTAGCAGCACGTCGGATAGATCCGCAAGGGCTCCCGCGCCATGTCGTGCAGCACGCAGAACAGCCGGTTGATCAGCATGGACCGGACGCTGGTCCGGCTTATGGCCTGGGTGTGCGGCATGGACCCGAGCGTGCGGGCGGACCACAGCCGGCAGTAGACCTCGTCGAAGAGTTCCGCGTCGGGCGCCAGGCGCACCGGGGCGTCCGAGGCGAGGATGCCCTCCGCGAGCAGCGACTCCCGACAGCGGTCGTACTGCTCCCGCGTGATCTCCGGCGGTCCGCCCATGCAGTAGGCGAACCAGGCCTCGTCCGGCGTCGCGTGGTCGAGCGCCGACGTCAGGACGTTGAAGGCGATCAGCTCGTCCCGGCTCATGGCACGGACCGCGCGGATCAGCGGCCGGTCGAGCACGTTGCGGTCCCCCTTCTCCATGCGCGACCTGATGCCTTCGAGCACCTCGGGGCTGAGCTGCATGTAGTCCGCGAGGCCGCTCTTCACCCGGGCGAACATCTCGTGGCAGTACAGCTGGATCGCGTAGGGATTGCCGTCGGTGATCCGCCTCAGGGCGGACACCAGCGACTCGGAGACCAGGCCGTAGACCCCGGCACTGCGCAGCGGACGCATCACGCAGTCCTCGACGTCCACTTGCTCGACGAAACCCCGGACCTCGATCTCCCTGAACTGCCGGAGGATCGGCGAGTGCACGTCCTTGATCCGCTGGATCAGCTCCGAGGTACCGGCGAGCACCAGGACGAGCCCGTCGACCCGGGTGGTGAGGAACCGCAGGATCGACAGCGCGCGCTCGTCCTCGGTGATCAACTGCGCCTCGTCGACGAGCAGCGCGATCGGATGCCCGAGGAGCCGCACGAAGAACGACAGATCATGCCGCAGGGCGGCTTCCGGCACCCGGGGCTCGGCACCGGTCAGGGCCAGCGCCTCCGGGAACTGCAGCGGCGCCACGGTCGACGCCTCGGCGGCCCCCGCCGTCACCCGGCGCACGGCCGCCGCGTCGAAGGCGACGCCCTTGCCGCTCCGCGCCGCCGCGTCCAGCACCACCGGCACCAACTCGTCATAGACCTTGCGGAAGAAGGCGACCGGTTCCCCGTCACCCTCGATCAGCTCCACCCGGACCGTCGTCAGCCCGCGTTCGGCCGCCATCCGCTCGGTGGCGTAGAGCAGGCTCGTCTTCCCGCTCGCCCGCTTGCCGTGCAACACGACACAGACCGACGGCTCGTCGACGGCCACCTGGTCCAACTCACTCGCGATGACCGCGGCTTCCTGGCTCCGCCCGGCAAAGAGCGCGGCGTCGCGGACCGGATGCCGGTAGTCGTACGGATTGCGCACCTGGGAGATGTCCACGGGTCCCCTCACCTCGGGGCAATCGTACGATCTGGGGGGCGGGGCGGGGGGCTTGTCCGCGGGCATTCGGGGCGGGCCGCTGCGCGGCAGCGGAGAGCACCTCGACTGCCGAACGCCCCCGAACGCGACAGCGTTGGGTCACAAGTCCGACGAGGGCGCGCCGATGACGGTTACCGCCGCCCTGCCGCTGTCGGTTGCGGACCGGGCAGTGAGGCTCAGCCAACGACGTCAGTCACGACGGTCCGTGTGCCGACTGATCAGGGCCCGCCGGTGCCACGCTCCGCCGCCGGCCTCAGCCGTGTCGACAGTGCCGTCGGCCAGAGCGAGCGCCGATGACCAGCGCTTGGCGAAGGGGGCTGGACGAGCCCTCAGCTTGGCAAGGTCCTTGACCCTTGTCCTGACCAGGCCTCGTACGCTCTGGGCGGCCGGAGGCCAACGCATCCTCAGAACTTGTAATTTGTGATCATCGCGTTGCCGAAGACGTCGTAGACCGACGCGTACCCCTGATCTGAGTCTTTCCATTCGGCGAAAGCCTTGACGACCGCGGTGGCAGCCGCCTGGGGGTCCTCCACTTGGGTCTTCCCGCCATTGATGTCAGTGGAGATGTAAGCGTTTCCGCTCTTTTCGTTCCACTCGCCGATGATGCGCTGCACACGTCCGACCGCGCCCTTCTCCTGGTCGGTTCCGTGCGCATTGACCCAGGAGCGGAACTCCTGGGCATTCTCCTTCGACTTCGCCTCGTCCGGGTCCGAGGGCAGTTTTTCCACGACTCCGATCTTGTCAGGTTTCGCAGAGCTCTCGGTGCTGCACGCGGAAGCTCCGGCGATCAGGACAGCGCTGAGCGCGAGAACGGCAGTGGTGTGGGGAGTGCGCTTCACAGGTGTCTCCATCGCATGCTCGTGTCAGATGCGATATGTCAGAGTACCGGCACGCCGAGCCAGGCGTGCCGGTACTGGTCAAATGGCTGAATCAGAACTTGATGGCGTCAGCCCTGTCGTTCCAGCTGCCCCCGTAGGGATAGTCGATGTTCTTGAAGTTCGAGTACAGGCTGTACCCGGCACCCAGGAACAGATGGGGGTCAGGCATCGCAGTACGGAAGTCGTACAACTCGACGCCCCGCTGAGGTCGATTGATGAAGGCAGACGTGGCCTTGTCCCGGAACGACGGCGAGTACTGGTCGAGATGGCGAGTCTTGGCCGTGTCGTAGGTCGGCCATTGCAGGCGTCGGCCCGAATAGTTCGAATCCTGCCAGAGGCAGACCCAGTTGCTGGGGCAGTCCTGGTACTTCTGGATGGTCACCTCTTGCGTCGACATCATGGTCACCCCCTGTGTCGCCGATGCCGCCGGCTTCGCCGCCAGTGCCCGCTTCGCTCCGGCCCGGGCCTCCGCTGTGGGAGCGTGAACGGCGAGGAACTTGTTGGCCTCGGTGTTGCTGTCGAAGCACTGCATCGTGCCGTCCTCCGACACTTCGGCGCAGATGTCCGCGCCGTTCCAGTCGGATGCCGGGTCGACCTTCTCGCTGTTGTAGTACATGTCCACCTTGTCGGTGGGGTCCGCATCCGCGTGGACCTGCGCCTCTTCCTCAGGCGTGAGGACGTCCGACAGAACTTCAGGCACCGAGCCCGGTTCGTCGGCAGCCAGAGACGGAACGACGGCGATGCCGGTCAGTGCCATCGACCCGACAGCCGCAATGGTCAGCATGGTGCGTATACGCACGAAGATCCCCTATTCTTCCGGTGCGTGAAAAAGTGGGCGTCAGGGCGACGTATCAGAGTGCCGGCCGGAGACCGATGGTCGAGCGGCAAACAATAAGCGTCGTTGCATGCTGACGTGACAGCAGAATCCAGCATTCTTCGCGCCGAGTGGCGAGCCATGAATTCACCGTCAGACCCACTATCCCCCTGTTTATGTCCGATCAGTACTGAGTTACTTGGTCGGAGTAACCCAGTCCGCTTCGCTTGCTCTGACGTCGACTGAGCACGAAGCACGACTGACCGGAACGCAGCAGAATGTAGCACACGATCGGCAATAGCGAACAGATGTTTTCGGTCATCGAGCGAAAGCGTCTGGCTAAAATCTCTGGCTAACCGGTCTGGCTAAAATCGCGAAGCCGACCACCCCAGCCACGACGTGCCCCTTCTCTGACATCAGGCGGCTGTTTGCTGTGCGCGGGGCGGGCGTCGGCCTGGCTGGAGCAGGGCGGAGACAGGAGCATAGGCCCGGCCGGGGGCCGGGCCTCGCGCGGGGAGCGGAGCGAGTCGCCTTGAACCAGTAGAGGAAGTTGCATCTCACTCCCCCGGGCGGGGCGTGAAGTCGTGTGCGCATGCCGGGAGTTCGGCGCTCTGCCGGTGGGCGAGGGGCAGGAAGAGTACGGGCCGGATTGTCCAGGTGATACGGGTGCTGCCGTGGGTCAATGACACCGTGCACGGTTCCGCCCGCAGTAGGGCTCGTCGGGTGTCGACGCGGCCGTCATACATCCATTCCCATGCTGCGGTGGAGGCGTCGGAGTCCAGTGCCGGGGAGATCGTTTGGAGGGCGACCGTTACCCAGCGGTCCGCCTGTGGAGCGGAGTAGGCGTCGAACGATGCCACCAGGGCCGGCGGCCCCTGCTCGGTCAGGGGTGCCGTCCAGCACTCGCACCAGAAACCCCTCTGCGGGGGCTTCATCAGCATTGAGGGCTTCCCGGCTGAGCGTCCGTGGACGGCTGCGCAGTGACGATGGTGAGGGCTCGGGCGAGATGGTCTGGTGCCGTGTGCGCGGGGCCGTCGGCCGGGTCGGCCAGCCAGTGCAAGAGGCCGCCGGTCCAGCCTGGCGGGGCCAGCACCACCCAGGATCCGGGCCCGAGCGCGCGTGTGTGCTCCCGTTGCCATGCGCGTGCGGTGCCGGGTGGAGTGAGGAAGTACAGCTGGTCGTTGCCCCGGTCGAGCAGGACTGGCCCCACAGGGACGTCGCAGAGTTCTAGGTAACGCATTGCTCGTGTGCCCACGGCGGACGTGATCCGGATGGCGTCCCAGTCCCGGCCGGCGGGGAGGAGCGTCGGCTCGTTCAGGTACTGGGTCCAGCGCGCGTGGGGCCAAGAGTGCCGGGGCGAGTGGTACGTGGTCATGGCTGTCTCCGTCCGCCTGGGGAAACTGCCGGAACCTGCGAGCGAGCGGTCGCCGATGAGGTCCGGGGTGTGCACCAAGCGTTCCGGGGCAACGTCAAGTGCGGTATGACCGGCGGGGGTTACCGAGGCGGGAATACACTCGTTCCCGGCTTCGTAAGAGGCTTGATCGCGCCTACGATCCCACCGGAAGTCGGTTCCTGTCAACGCTCTCTGAAATCTGACCCCCGGCGAGTCTCTGAAAACTGACCCCCCATGTTGTTGGCCGCCGAGTGCCCTGGTCGTGTCGTCAGG